>NZ_JBHSHJ010000007.1:0-169266 GCF_042652905.1 Giesbergeria sinuosa
GCACTTGCTGAACCCATTGGTCAGCTTTTGCAGGTCGTAACCAGTCAGAAACTGGTGGCGCTCGCGGATGGCGCGGTGGCTGGTTTCGTTACAAAAATTCCAGACCTGATTGACCTCACGCGCCATCGCAGCCAGCACTGTGGCGTGCTTGTCTTTAATGCGCAGGCGCAGGGTTTTGGTGCAGTCCATGACGTAGATTATGGATTGCAAATCCCTATTAGCACGCCTACGGCGCGCGCGCTCTCAACCCCGGACTGAACTCCGGGGCTTCCCGCGCACCGGGTGACAGCATTGGCCCAATGCAGCCAGCCAATGAAAAACGGCGCTGCGTGGTGCAACACGAAGCGCCGTAAAGTTTCATTTGAAATGATCTGTTAAACCGTCATGGCATGGTTGGCACAGATGCCAAATGTGGGAGGGCTGGTCAGACGTTGAACAGGAAGTTCATCACATCGCCATCTTTGACGATGTATTCTTTGCCTTCGGCGCGCATCTTGCCTGCGTCTTTGGCGCCCTGTTCGCCCTTGTGGGCAATGAAGTCATCAAAAGCGATGGTTTGGGCACGGATAAAGCCCCGCTCGAAGTCGCCGTGAATCACCCCTGCGGCCTGCGGTGCCGTATCGCCTACACGGATAGTCCAGGCGCGTACCTCTTTCACGCCAGCGGTGAAGTAGGTTTGCAGGCCCAATAGTTTGAAGCCAGCGCGGATCAGGCGGTTCAGGCCGGGCTCGGTCTGCCCCATTTCTGCCAAGAACATGTCGCGGTCTTCATCGCTCATCTCAGCCATTTCGGCTTCCATCTTGGCGCAAATAGCCACCACGGGGGCATTTTGGCTGGCCGCATACTCTTGTAGACGCTGCAGGTATGGGTTGTTCTCGAACCCATCTTCACTGACATTGCCAACAAACATTGCCGGTTTGGCGGTGATCAGGCAAAAGGACTTGAGCAGAGGCTGGTCTTCTTTGCTGACCTCGACGCTGCGCGCTGGTTTGCCTTCGTTCAGTGCCGCTTGGATGCGTGTTAGCAGCGCCACCAGCTTGGCCGCTTCTTTGTCGTTGCCCGATTTGGCTGCTTTGCTGTAGCGGTTCAGGGCTTTTTCGACGGTGCCCAGATCGGCCAGGCACAGTTCGGTCTGGATGACCTCAATATCGGCAATTGGATCGACCCGGTTGGCTACGTGAATCACGTTGTCGTCTTCAAAGCAGCGCACCACATTGACGATGGCGTCGGTCTCGCGGATGTGGGCCAGGAACTGGTTGCCCAGCCCCTCACCCTTGGAAGCGCCAGCGACCAGACCAGCAATGTCTACAAACTCGACAATGGCTGGCACGATGCGCTCGGGTTCGATGATGTGGGCTAGCTGTTGCAGACGCGGATCGGGCACCTCGACCACGCCAGTATTCGGCTCAATGGTGCAGAAGGGGTAGTTCTCGGCGGCAATGCCGGCCTTGGTCAGTGCGTTAAAAAGGGTGGACTTGCCCACATTGGGCAAACCCACGATGCCGCATTTCAGGCTCATGGCAGGGCTTTCAGGTAATCAGGGGAAACAGAAGTGGCGATTTTAGAGTCCCGCCACAAAGGTGGGTGTGCCTCCTACAATCGCCCCATGCCGCAAACCTTTGATGTCTGTATTCGCGGCGCCGGTGTGGTTGGTCACACCCTGGCGCTTTTATTGGCGCGCGAGAGGCTGCGCGTGGCACTGGTCAGCAGTGCCCCCACCCCCGGCCCGGACGTGCGGGCCTATGCGCTCAACACGGCTTCGCGCCAGCTCCTTGAGTCTTTGCGCACCTGGCCCGATGCTATTCATGCCAGCCCAGTGCTGCGAATGCAGGTGCAGGGCGACCAAGGCGGCGAGGTGGTGTTTGATGCCGCAGCCCAAGGCACAGAAGCCTTGACATGGATTGTGGATGTGCCAGCGTTAGAGACCCGTCTGGCGGAGGCAGTGCGCTATCAACCCCAAGTAGAGCGGGTATCAGCCCCAGTGCCAGCCGCCCTGACCGTGGTGTGTGAAGGCCGTGCCAGCCAGACGCGCACCGAGTTGGGCGTGGATTTTGAGGTCATGCCATACGCACAACATGCCATTGCTACCCGGCTGGTTTGTGAGCTGCCCCACGGTCAAACGGCACGGCAATGGTTTCATCAGGGCAGTATCTTGGCCTTTTTGCCCTTAGAGGGCGAAACGGGCAACAAGGTGGCGGTAGTTTGGTCGGTGCCAGCAGAACAGGTCAGCGAGTTGCTGACCTTGGACGACGACGGTTTTGCCCAAGCCTTGTATGTGGCCAGCCACGGAGAACTGGGGGCACTGGAATTGTGCTCGGCACGGGCTGCATGGCCCTTGCAACAGGCCCAAGCCAGCCGCTGGTGTGGCCCCGTGTTGCACCACGGCCAACCCAGTGCCGTCGAGAGTTGGGTGCTCGCTGGTGATGCGGCCCACAACGTACACCCGTTGGCAGGCCAAGGCTTGAACTTGGGGTTGGGGGATGTGCAAGCATTGGCCCAGATCTTGAGCCAGCGCGAGGACTGGCGCAGTGTGGCCGATTTGCGGCTGTTGCGCCGCTACGAGCGTGAACGCAAGGCGGCTCTTTTGCCCGTTGGGTTGCTCATGGATGGTTTGCAGCAATTGTTCTCGCGCACCGAAGCCCCATTGCAGGCGCTGCGTAACTGGGGCATGAACAGCTTTGAGCGCAGTGGCGCCCTCAAGGATTGGATGGCCCGCCGTGCCATGGGCACCCGTTGACGCTCCCTCTCATCGTCTATCTACTTCTCTGATCTCCTCCATGACCCTGATTCGTACGCTGCTGGTTGCTGCCAGTTTGGGTGTGGCTTTGGCCGCAACTGCCCAAGAGCCCACCATTCGCAAGACTTTGATTGAGCGTATTCCACAACTGGAAAAAATTGACGAGGTGCGCGCCACCCCCATGAAAGGTCTGTATGAAGTGCGCGTGGGCACCGACCTGTTCTATACCGACACCAAAGGCAACTTTCTGATTCAAGGTGAGCTGATCGATACCCAGGCGCGGCGCAACCTGACCGAAGACCGGATCAAGCAACTCACGGCAGTGGACTTCAACGCGTTGCCACTGCAAGATGCGTTTGTCACGGTGCGTGGCAATGGCAAGCGCAAACTGGTCGTGTTTGCCGATCCCAATTGCGGCTATTGCAAACGCTTTGAGCGTGATCTACAGCAGGTGGACAACATTACGGTACATACTTTTTTGTACCCCATCCTGAGCCCAGAATCGGCAGAGAAATCACGCAATATCTGGTGTGCCAAAGACCGCGTTGCCACTTGGAATGATTGGATGCTGCGCGACAAAACACCCCCCGCTGCCAGTTGTGACACAGCCGCTTTGCAACGCAATCTGGTGTTTGGCAAAAAGCACAAAATCACTGGCACGCCCACGTTGTTGTTTGCCAACGGTAGTCGCATTCCCGGTGCCATCGGTACACAAGATATTGAAAAACGCCTTGCCGACATCGAGGCTGGAGCTAAGGTCAGCGCCGCTCAGTAAGCTGTCCTATCCCTTGTATCACCCCGGTGCTTGCACACGCTGGGGGTCTGTGTTTGCTGCCTGAGGCGTTGCCATGTCTATTTCCATCGAACCTGCCGCCCTGCACTACCGTGTTGCAGTGGCTGATTTGCACGCCCATTTGTTTCACGTCACGCTCACCATTACTGAGCCGCTGGCGATGCAAGAGCTATCGCTGCCGGTATGGATTCCGGGCAGTTACTTGGTACGTGAATTTGCCAAAAATCTGCAAAACCTGCGGGCAAGCCAACAAGGCCAGCCTGTGGCCTGCGTGCAACTCAACAAACAGCGTTGGCAAACGGCCAGCCAACCCGGTCAGCCGTTGGTACTGGAGTACGAGGTCTATGCCAACGACCCCTCCGTACGCACGGCCAGTTTGGATGCGCTGCGCGGGTTCTTCAATGGCACCAGCCTGTGTCTGCGCCCCGAAGGCTTAACCGAGCACTCTTGTGTGCTCGAAGTGGTTCCGCCTGAACTGCCTGCAAATCAGCCCGGTTGGCAATGTGCGACGGGTCTGGCGGCCATACAAACTGACCCCGCTGGCTTTGGTTTCTACCGGGCCGCAGACTATGACGAGCTGACCGACAGCCCCGTCGAGATGGGCAATTTTTGGAGTACCGAGTTTGTCGCTGCAGGCGTACCGCATCGGTTGGTGGTGGCTGGTGCAGCACCATCGTTGGATGCCAGCCGCTTGCTGGCAGATACCCAGCGCATTTGCGAAGCTGCGATCCGTTTCTGGCATGGTACAGAGCCACCACCATTTCAGCACTATGTTTTCTTGCTGCATGCCACCGCCGATGGCTATGGTGGGTTGGAACACCGCCACTCTACCGCCCTGATCTGTGCCCGCAGCGATTTGCCTCGCCAAGGCCAAACCCAGCCCAGTGAGGGCTACACCACGCTGCTGGGGTTGATCAGCCACGAGTATTTTCATACGTGGAACGTCAAGCGGTTGCGCCCGGCAGAATTTACCCGCTACGACTACAGCCAAGAAAACTACACAGAACTGCTGTGGTTTTTTGAAGGCTTTACCAGCTACTACGACGATCTGTTGCTGCGCCGTGCGGGGCTGATCGACGATGCCACCTACCTCAAGCTGCTGGGTAAAACCATTGCCCAAGTGCAGCAAACCCCTGGTCGGTTAGTCCAAACGGTGGCCCAGGCCAGCATGGATGCTTGGATCAAGTACTACCGCCAAGATGAAAACACCCCCAACGCCACCGTCAGTTACTACACCAAGGGCGCATTGGTGGCGCTGTGCTTGGATTTAACGCTGCGCCACGAAGGCCAAACCACCCTGGATGTGGTGATGCAAGCCTTGTGGCGGCGCTGCGCTGGTGGCCCCATGACTGAAGCTGATTTGCGCGCTGTGCTGCGCGATTGGGCGGGGCGCTCTTTTGATGCGGAGTTGGATGCGTGGGTGCATAGCACTGCAGAACTGCCAGTGCCCGCTTTGCTGGCTGCCCACGGCATTGCGCAGCAGACCGAAGACGCCCCTGCCGCCCAAATTTTGGGCCTGCGTGTTACAGAAAACGGTGGCATTCGCCTGCAAACGGTGCTGCGTGGCAGCTTGGCCGAGCGTGCAGGCATGGCGGCCAACGATGAGTGGCTGGGCCTAGAAGTGCAAGGCCAAGGCTGGCGTTTGCGCAAACTGGCCGATGTGGCGTTGTATGCGGGCCATGCCACACGGGTGACAGCATTGGTGGTCAGGGGCGAACGCCTATTGCGCCTGCCGCTGGAGTTGCCTGGTGCAGAGGCCCGCACTGTGGCGAGCCAATGGCAAGTCAGCGATAGTGCAGCAGCCACCCGCTGGTTATCCGGCCACTGAAACGGGTCTGTCTTACGTCTTGGTTATATTGACAGGCTTCATCCCACATAAACCCAGGAGATACCATGACCTATGAAATGATTGAAGTTCGTGTTGAAGCCGAGAAAGTCGGCGTCATTACCCTCAATCGTCCCAAGCAGCTCAATGCCCTGAATGACCAACTCATGGACGAGTTGGGCGCAGCCCTCAAGGCTTTTGATGCCGATGAAAAAATTGGCTGCATCATCCTGACTGGCAGTGAAAAGGCTTTTGCTGCCGGTGCCGACATCACTGTCATGGCCAAGTTCACCTTTGCCGATGCCTACAAGGGCGATTTCATCACCCGCAACTGGGAAACCATTCGCAACATTCGCAAGCCCGTGATTGCTGCCGTGAGTGGCTTTGCCTTGGGTGGAGGCTGTGAGTTAGCCATGATGTGTGATTTCATCATTGCCGCCGACAATGCCAAGTTTGGTCAACCCGAAATCAAGCTGGGCACGATTCCTGGTGCCGGTGGCACTCAGCGTCTGCCCCGTGCGGTGGGCAAGTCCAAAGCGATGGACATGGCCCTGACTGGCCGCATGATGAATGCCGAAGAAGCAGAACGTGCTGGTTTGGTCAGCCGCGTTGTGGCACTGGACAAACTGCAAGAAGAGGCGTTGGGGGCTGCTTTGGTGATCAGCGACTACTCGCAAATTACCGTGATGGCTGCCAAAGAAGCCGTCAACCGTGCGTTTGAAGGCACTCTGTCGGATGGCCTGATGTTTGAGCGTCGCCTGTTCCATTCGCTGTTTGCTACTGCTGACCAAAAAGAAGGTATGGATGCCTTTGTGAACAAACGCAAGGCTGTGTTTACACACCAGTGATTTTTGGGCTATAATTTCGCTCGTTCGGTGATATAGCTCAGTTGGTTAGAGCGCAGCATTCATAATGCTGATGTCGGTGGTTCAAATCCACCTATCACCACCACCTACCAGAACAAAGCCGTCCAACCTAGTACAGGTGGGCGGCTTTTTAATTGGGCGATCCACTAGGGCACTGTGCAAGCTAGGCCAAGCCGGTACACTGCAAGCCAGCACAAAACGGGGGAACAAACGGGGGAACGATTGGCACGGATTCGGGGAAATGGGGTTTTTGTTCCCCCATCCCCCTCTGTAGCAGGTCAATTTCCACTGTTCCCCCACCGCCCGGAGGAACTGCCCCATGTTGACCGATACCGCCTGCAAGAAAGCCACCTGCCCACCAGACAAGAAGCGCGAACGCTTTGCCGACTCTGGTGGCCTGTATTTGGAGGTCAGCCCCAACGGCTCTAAGCGTTGGTTCTGGAAATACCGTAAGCAGGGCAAGGAAGGCCGTATGGCTTTGGGCAGCTACCCTGACGTGGGCTTGGCTGCGGCCCGTACTGCCCGTGATACCGCCAAGAACGTCAAGGCGGGGGGGGTTGACCCGGTGCAAGAACGCAAGGTGGGCCAGCTCAAGGCCGCCGCAAATCTGGGAGAAACCTTTGAGCTGGTGGCCCGTGAGTGGTTTGATAAGCGTGCCCCCGGCTGGAGTAGCCACCACCAAGTGCGTGAACTACGCAACCTAGAGAAAGACTTGATACCGTGGCTAGGAGCGCGCAAGGTGGGCGATATGGAGGCCGTGGAGTTGTTGGCCGCCGTGCGCCGGGTAGAAGATCGTGGTGCCTTGGACGTGGCACACCGGGTATTGAGTACCGCCCGTGGCGCACTGGCCTACGCCGTGGCCACTGGCAGGGCCAGCCGCAATGTGGCGCTGGACTTGGCAGGGGCACTCACCCCCCACCGCAAAAAGCACTTTGCCGCTATCACCGACCCAGGCAAGCTGGGAGAACTACTGCGCGCCATTCGGGGCTATCAGGGTGGGCCGGTGGTACGCACGGCGCTGGCGCTGGCGCCCATGCTGTTTCAACGCCCCAACGAGCTGCGCGGCATGGCGTGGGCAGAACTGGATTTAGAGGCTGGCTTGTGGAGCATTGCCCCGGCCCGGATGAAGCGCACCAAGGATGGCAAGGAAAACGGCGCTCCCCACTTGGTGCCACTGCCACGCCAAGCCGTGGAGTTGCTGCGCGACTTGCAGCTCCTGACCGGCCACACGGGCTTGGTGTTTCCGGGGGAGAGAGGCACCACCCGGCCTATCAGTGACAACACCTTGCGCACGGCCCTGCAAACCTTGGGCTATGCCAGCGACACCCAGACCGTCCACGGCTTTCGGGCCACGGCCCGCACCATCTTGGCCGAACGCTTGGAGTTTGACCCGCTGATTGTGGAAGCCCAGTTGGCCCATGCCGTGAAAGATGCCAATGGCCGGGCTTACAACCGCACCAGCTATGTAGAGCAGCGCCGCGCCATGATGCAGACATGGGCTGATTACCTGGACAAGCTGCGCACGGGGGTGAACGTGATTCCACTGCATGGCAAGGTGGCGTAAATGCACTTCACTGGACTGCACTGGCCTTCCTTGCACTTCACGGGTTGCCTGAAAATGGTACGATCTTTGGCATATAAGCACCTACAAAACCTGATGGCTGGCTTTACGTTGGCTGCCAATTGGGGGCTACAGGATAGGCCATACACTTTGCCAAGTGGGGGCTTTGCTCGTGACCGCCACAAGCTGTCTGGGAATGTGCAGCGCGTAGGTAATGACATCCGCAAGGTATCCGAGCGACAGGGGAATCCCCTTCAATGAACAAGCGCAACAGCTTTACATGTGCAAATGTCTGCCTGAGATGCCTCAATTGATCCTATAGAGAGATGCCATGAATCAATACAGCCTGTTCGATGAGCGCAAAGCAGCGCAGGCGGCTGCGTACCTGTTGTTTCGGGCCGGTGGTCAGTTGCCCATCCTCAAGTTGATGAAGCTTTTGTATCTGGCCGAACGCGAGTCGTTCAAACGCTACGGCGACTCCATCACTGGAGACCGTTTGGTCTCGATGCCGCATGGCCCGGTGCTGTCTAGGACGTATGACCTCAGCGGAGGATGTGAGTCTTCCAAGGCGGGCGGTTGGGATACATGGATTGGCGACCGCGCTGGCTACGATGTGGCGCTCAAGGATGCCAGCATGATCCGTTCGCCAGAAGAAGATTTGCTGGCTTTGAGTGATAGCGACCTTGATTGCCTAGCAGAGACATGGAAGCAATTTGGTCATTGGGATAAATACAAGCTTCGTGACTACACCCATACCGATGCGTGCCCAGAGTGGATTGATCCCTTGGACGGTAGTCACGACATACCCTATGCGCGTCTACTCAAGGCTGTGGGCCATAGCCCAGAGCAAGTTGAGGCACTGTCCCGCCGATTGCACGAGCAACGCTACATCAACCAAGCTTTTGCCTGAACGTGCAAGATTGGCGTTGCAGCAAAGGGGAGTCACTGCTGATTCCATCAGGGCCAAGCGAAAAGAGGCATTTGTTTGCTATCTTGCTTGATCCCTGTCGGGTTGAAGGGCGTGGTTCAAAACCACATGTTCTGCTGGCTTCGGTTCTGAGTATCAAGCCGGGGATGTTTGTTGACGACAGTTGCTTACTCAAGCCCGGAGATCATCCTTTCATACGGCACGACAGCTTCATCGACTACCGCTTCACTCGCTTGGAGCAGGCAGAACATGTGGAGGCCAGAGTTGCCGAGGGTGTGTTTGATGTCAAAGAATCCTGTTCTCCAGACCTGATCCGGCGCATCATCGAAGGTGCTCTCAAATCTCCCCGCATCCCGCGAGAGTACAAGATGATTCTGAAAAATCAGTTGTAACCTCAGCCCTCACTCGTCACCGCCCACACCACCAGCCCGGCCACCGCGCCGGGTTTGTGCTTTCTGGGGGCACAGCACCATACTTAAAAACAGAATACGGGGGAAAAAAACAAACGCGCGCGACTTGTATTTGTTGGGGGTACCGGGGGTACTGGGGGTACCACAATACATTTACAGAGAGAAGCTATCCAAAAAAGAGCGGTACCCCGGCAATTTTTAACGGGGGTACCGGGGGTACCGACACCACCAGCCTGTGCCATTGTTCGCTGGCGTTGGTGCCCTTCCCACTGGTGCCGTGCCCCTGTGCCACAATCGCCACCAGCGCCCCAAGCATCGGCCTAATTACCCGATGCCACACCGGATTCCCCCTGTCCGGTTTGGGGCGCTTTCTTGTTTCAGGGGGCAATGCAAAGGGGGGTGCATGAGCATTGTCGCTAAATTGCTTCAAGAGAAACGGGCCGAATTCATTAGTTTGCACGAGCTATTGGAAACAATCGTCCAGCATGACGGCTGCACATTGAGGTTGGCAGCACAGTTTGTTGACCAAAAATTTACAGATGATCCAAAATCAGGATCATTTTCATGGTTGGTTCGCTTGGGTGAAAACACCATTGATATGGGCAATGACGATGAAATAGAGTTTCTAGATTTGCTGGAGTATGTCGCTTTGCATGGCAATTATCACAGCGCATCTTCTGATGCTTCAATTGATAAAAACTACTTCAACTTTGTATTTGAACGTGCAGAAATTTTCAATTTTCTCAATCGGCACGGACTTAATCTGGGATACGTGGCAGTAGAAACATCAGAATCCACCACTCCCACGGCTGCGACACAAGCACCGACTGTGCCAGCATTAAATGACTCGACAGAACCTGAAAGCTACTGGCCTTGGGGCAACCATCACACTGAAGCCTTAGGGCACTTGGAAGCTGCTGCACGGGAATTTTGGTCAGCCTACGACCATACCAAGCCAAGAACCGCACCCAAGAACGAGGTTGTATCCAACTGGCTGCAAGCGCGTGGGGTGTCAAAAACGAACAGCGACGTTATGGCATCTATCCTGCGCTTGGATGGCCTGCCAACCGGCCCGCGCAAATAGTTGTCCCGCCCCATTAAACCCAGCATCCATGCGGGTTTGCGGGGTTGTCCGGGGTAACTCTGCCCCAGTTACCCGGATGAACCCGCCCTATTCGCCAGTCCCCAAACCCGGCCAAATTGCTGTCATTGCAACTACAGACAAGGACGGCCAAGCATGGCTATCTTGCGAATTGACGGGGTTTTGGGTAAGACGGGGCAGCGATCCAAGTCCGCCATCTACTGCGCGGCACGAGAGGGTCTATTCACCAAGCCCGTGAAAATCGGCGCACAAATCACAGGCTGGCCCGATTATGAAGTGGAAACCATCGTGGCGGCCCAAGTGGCAGGCCAAACGAAGGAACAAATCCGCGAGTTGGTCAACCAGCTTCACGCCCAACGCATGGAGCGTTTCAAGGCTTTGCTGAATTCGGCCACGGCCATGAATACCAGTCCTGCCAATACCAACGTGGTGCAAATGGCGGGGGCACGTTAATGGTGGCCGCCATCTTCTATTTGGTGCTGCGCCTGCGCAAATGGAGGGCTTCAAAGTGAAAACGCCCGACACCACCAAAGCAGTATCGAGCGCCCCTACAACAGGCCACTATTCTGCCACCACCACCCAGGTCAATACGGAAGTGCCCGACCAGCCCGCCAGTTTCAGCAACATGACCTTGGCCGAGCTGCTCAAGCGCCTCGGTGCCATCCAAGCCGCTGCCTACCGCAACATGGCTACGATGACCGGCGCGGCCTACACACAGGCAGCCCAAACACACGCCTATGCTGTGCTGGCTGTCCAGACAATCCAAAGCGTGATTGACGGGGGGCTGTAATGATGACCAGCATTATGTTGGCCCTGCCCCGCACTTGCTTGGCTGGCGCTGGCCATGCTACAGTTGCACCCGATGCCAAACAGCATCACGGGTTTGGCGACCCGGTATTAGATAAGGCGCAGCAGCCGCGCCCCTCTCGGACAGCGGCTTTTTTCATGCCCGTGGGCTGCACACGGCACGCACGGCTATCCATTTTGGTGGGCCGTGTGGGGACACCCGCGAGGGTGTGCCGGTTCCTTATCCCGGTTCGCCAACCCCGCACGGTCTGCCACCCTCATTTGGCGATGAGGACGGCAGGTTTCAAACCTGTTGATAAGGAGCCACTCGTGGCTAACACCATCCCCAAGGGCCATATTGCGCCCGCCTCTTTGCCCAGCACGGGCAAGCACTCCCACCCTGTTGACTTGGTAGCCCTGCATGGTGAAGCTGTCAACGCCTGCGCTATGGCCCGTTGGTATGCCGCCCGGCACAACCATGCAGCCGCTGCCCGCAAGTCGGCTCAAGCCCTGTCTGCACTGCGCAAGCTGGCTGCTTTTGAACGTGTGGAGGCAAGCCATGCTTGACCACACCACCACCATTGAGCTTGCAGCCAATACCGTAGCCATCGTGTCGCCATCGCTGGTATTCCCTGACCACCGTATCGCCATGAACGTCTTTGACCGTGGAGCATGGAGCAACTTCGGTATCGAACTGACCCCAGACACCGCCCGTCAATTGGCCGCTGCACTGGTGGCCCAAGCGGATGCCATGCAAGCGCGCAACACGGCGGGGGGGGCAGCATGAGCTATCCAAAATTCAACCCCGACATCTGCTTCGTGGCTGGACTCACCTTGTACGGCAGGAACGGCAAGGTTGCGGCTTCAGCCAAGGTGGGAGGCCCATCGTTCGTGTCGGCTACCCAGCCAGGTGAAATCAACTTGGGCGTGGCGATAGATGGCGAGGCCTTCCATGTGAAGCTCTGCACCAAGTCGGCCCGCGAGTTTGGGGCAGCACTGATGACGGCAGCAGTGCTGCGCGATGCGGCAGACCGCGCGAAGGGGGCCAAGTAATGACTGCCACCACCGCCTATCTGCACTGGCTAGATGCCGAACTGGACGCCACCGCCAACGACCTACGCCAACAGGCTGGCCCCGGCTTGGCCGATGCCGCTGAACGCCTGACCGACCTGATGGTAGCCAAAACCATGCTACGCGAGTTCATCGCCAGCCAGACCCCCAACACCCCCGCAAACCTCACCGAGTAGAGGGAAACATGACCCAATTTCAGAAGCCCGAGCAGTCGGGTCAAGCCGCTGCATTGCCTAAAACCTACGCCCAGCACCCTTTGAGCGCCGCTTTCCCGGCCATGACCGCCGAGGAATTTCAGGAGCTGAAGGACTCAATCGAGAATTTCGGCCCCATGAGTCCGGTTGTGATTGCCAATGGCATGGTGTTGCACGGTTGGGACATCTACCGCGCCTGCACCGAGTTGGCCGTGCCCTACCAAGTGCAAGAACTGCCCGCCCACGTTACCCCGCAGGATTACCTTGACGCGCAAAGCATTGGACGCAAGGCAAGCAGCGTAGAGCAGGTATCTGGCCCCAACGCCATCATGCTGGCGCTGGAATCCATCCGCATTGACGGCAATACCCAATCGCGGGTTGAGCTGGATCAGGCCGTGGTGGCCGAGTACGCCGAAGCTATGGCCGAAGGTGCGCAGTTTCCGCCGCTGATCGTGTTCTTTGACGGCGCGCATCGCTGGCTAGGGGATGGCTTTCACCGCTACTTTGGTGCCCGTAAGGCCGGATTGGTACAGATGGTTGCCGAAGTACGCAGCGGCACCCAGCAGGACGCACAACTGTTTAGCTTTGGCGTGAACGCAAGCCACGGCCTACGCCGCACCAATGCGGACAAGCGCAAGGCGGTTACTGGGGCGCTGCAACACCCGGTTTCATGCCAGTGGAGTGACCGGCAAATTGCCAAACACTGCGGGGTATCCGGCAAGACGGTCGCTTCTGTTCGCCAAGCTAACTGCGGAAATTCCGCAGTGACGCATCAAGAGCGCACCTACACCACCAAACACGGCACCACCGCCGTGATGAACACCAGCAATATCGGCAAGAAGCCAGAGGGACCACAGGCCGCACCGCTCGAGCAGCAGGCCCAGCCCCTGCGGCACACCGTGTCGGTGGTGCCCCCGCCCAAGAGCAGCCAGCCCGACGAGTTGGCCAACTTGGAGGAAGGCGACTACACCCCGCCCGAAGGCATGACCGAGGAAGACTTCGGCCCCAGCCCGGAGGAAATCGCCGAAGCACTGGCGCACGAGGCAGCAGAAAAAGCCAAGCGTGAGCTGCTGGAAAAGATGATCGAGTCGGACAACCAGATGGCTACGTTGTTCGAGGAAGCCAAGATGCTCAAGGCACAGGTGGCCCGGCTGGAACGCTACCGCGACGAGCTGATGAACAAGGCCCATGCCATCGAGCAGATTGCCAAGAAGCGCGACCGCGAGAACCTTCGTCTGCGCAAAGAGTTGGACGCACTGCGTGGCAAAGGTGGTGCCCAATGAACGCCCCTATCTCCAGCCGCCTGTTTCAGGACGCGGCCCCCGACTACAGCAACACCAGCTTTCCGCCGCCACGCCCCTTCCAACAAAGCGCCCATGAGGCACTGCGTCAGGGCTTTCGGGAAGGCCACCGCTGCCAACTCATCATGGCCCCCACCGGGGCTGGGAAGAGCTACCTAGGGCACCGCATTGCCCATGAAGCCTTGCTCAAGGGCCGCCGCGTGGTGTTCCTGTGTGACCGCAACACCCTCATTAACCAGACCAGCGCTGGGGCTGATGCCTATGGGCTGACCCAACACGGCATCATTCAGGCGGGCCACCTACGCCGTGACAGCGAGTTGCCCTACCAAATTGCCAGCGTCCAGACTTTAGCCAAGCGCGGTTTCTGGCCCAAGCTAGATGTGTTGATTGTGGACGAGGCCCACACGATGCACAGCAGTTGGGTAGAGTTTGCCAAGACCACCAAGGCTGCGGTGATTGGCCTATCGGCTACGCCCTTCACCAAGGGGCTGGGGCAGGTGTTCGGCCAGCTCATCAATGCCACCACCACCCACGACCTGACCGAATCCGGGGTGCTGGTACCGCTGCGGGTGTTGTCCTGCACCAAACCCGATATGGCTGGCGCTGCCGTGAGCAAGTCGGGGGAGTGGAGCGATAAGGCCGCCGAAGAACGGGGTATGGCCATCATCGGTGACGTGGTTTCCGAGTGGCTTGGGCATGGCGAGAACCGCAAAACCATCGTGTTCGGGGCCAGCATTGTGCACTGCAAGGAACTGTGCCGCCAGTTTGTCGATGCCGGTGTCATGGCTGCCGTTTTCACCTCAGAGACCACCGCCGCCGAGCGTGAAGTGCTGGTACGCGAGTTCTCTAAGCCAGACGCCACCTTGCGCGTGCTCATATCCGTTGAGGCTTTGGCAAAAGGTTTTGACGTGCCAGACGTGGGCTGTGTGGTTGATTGCCGACCACTGCGCAAGAGCTTGTCCACCTTCATGCAGATGATTGACAGGGGCTTGCGCTCCAGCCCTGCCACCGGCAAGACCGATTGCATCTTGCTTGACCACTCTGGAAACATCTTGCGCTTCGCCGAAGACTTCGAGCAGGTCTATTTCAATGGCGTTGAGTCCTTGGACATGGGCCAGAAGCTGGATAAGACAGTGCGCAAGGAGGAGCAGCAGGACGAATATGAGGCCAAAGGCTGCCCCCATTGTGGCCACAAGCCGTTCCGTAAGCATTGCATGGCCTGTGGCTATGAGAAACCAGCCCCGGCAGTAGAGGTTGCTGGGTCAGGCCAGATGGTGGAAATCACGATCGGCAAGGGAAAAAACAAGAAGGTGCTGGCTGATAACCCCGCGCACCTCTGGGGCCAAGTCTGCACCTACGCCCGCACCCACAGTGCCCCAGACAAGCAGGAGTGGCGTGCCCGCTTTTTGTACCGCGACATCATGGGGGGCCAGCTACCGCCCAAGGCATGGCACATCAGCACCACCCCCGAAGTTCCGCTGTCTGCCGCAGTCGCCAGCAAGATCAAAAGCCTGACGATTCGCAACGTCAACCGGAGGGCAGCATGAGCTTCGTGCAGTTTGCTCGTGCCCACGGGGTGGAGATTGACCCGGCCAAGCTGTACCCCAGCCAGAAAATCCGCCGCTGCGGCACGACTGAGAAGCCCCGCTCCGGCAACGGTGCCTACTTCTGGGACGGAGAGCGCGGCTGGGTGTTTGATTGGAGTGGTGAAGCCAAGGTCAATTGGTACAACGACCCGAACGCCCAGCCGTGGACGCAGGCGGAGAAAGACGCATGGAAGGCCAAGCGCCAAGCCCAGCGCGCCCAGCAGGAGCAGGGCTACCAACGCGCTGCCCAGCAGGCCGCCGAGATGCTACGCAGTGCAACACCCGGCGAACACAGCTACCTGCACAGCAAGGGCTTTCCACTGGCCCAAGGGCTGGTGGCCCAGGACGGTGCCTTGCTGGTACCCATGCGCCACCACCAAACCAACGCGCTGCAAGGCGTGCAGGTCATCCGCTGGTTAGAGGACGAGCGCCGCCACGAGAAAAAGATGCAGCCCTATGGCATGAAGGCTGCTGGCGCTGTGTTGCGCATGGGGCCACCCAAGGCCGTTGAGACGGTACTGGTGGAGGGCTATGCCACCGGCTTGACCGTACTGGAGGCACTGCGTGGTATCGGCATCCATGCTGTGGTGCTGGTCACGTTCAGCGCCCACAACCTCACCCAAGTGGCCCAAGCCGTGGGGGGGAAGGCGTACATCTTTGCCGACCACGACCAGAGCGGCACCGGCCAGAAGGCGGCAGAAGCTACCGGACTGCCGTGGTGCATGAGTCCGGTGGAGGGGGAAGACGCCAACGACTTGCACCAGCGTGCGGGCCTGTTGGCCGTGCGGCAGTTGCTCATGCGGGTGCGCCTGCAACGGAAGGGGTAATCATGGCCGTGAAACGCGATGAAGTAGTGCCCGAGGACTTGGTGGCTCACCTGCAAAAGACCATCCCCGGCTTCAGGAAGGAGGCCATGCACCACCAATTGGCCCTAGCCAGCATGGTATGGACTGGCTCCAGCAAGCGCCGCCAACATGAGAGCTTGGAGGGGGCCATGAGCTTTTACTGCCGGGAACTGGAGGATGCCTTTGGCCGTGGCGGGTTCAAAGAGATCAACAAGCGACTGGAGTTTTTCATCAGCACCGGTCAATGGTTCCGCGATAGCGGCGAGACAAAAGGCTATTGGTTCACTGACCGGGTGAAGGAGAGCCGGGACACCTACCTTGCAAGGCGCTGGCGCAAGGTGACGCGGCTACTCAAGGCTGATGGCACGGTGATGAAAACCATCCCGGCAGCGGTGGCAGGCAAGGATATGTTGGGTGTCAACACCACGGCATGGACAAACGCTAAAGAGTTGAACGTGGTCAGAGTTGACCTTGCATCATTGGAGCGTTTGCGGCGCTGGCTTGCACAGGTTTTAGCGGACTACGACGATGGCCGCGTGCCCCACGACCTAGCCACGGAGTTCCCAGCCAGAGAGGATGTCGAGCGTTTGGCCCACGCCACCGGCCAGATTATTCGGCTGGCCAAGACCGATGTTGCTGGCAATGGGTATATCGCCCATCGTTATGTCCAAGCGACAACAGGCCGCCTATATGCCAAAGGCGTCAACTTGCAAAACGCCCCCAGCCTCATCAAGCAGGCCGCCCTTGCTGGCTTGTGGGAGTACGACTTCAGCAATTGCCACTTCGCCATCATCGCCCAAATGGCCCAGCAGCACGGCTACCAATGCAAAGCCATTGCCCGCTATTTGGCCGACAAGAAGGCTACCCGGCGGGTGATTGCGGCACAGGCTGGTATCAGCGACAACCAAGCCAAAGTGTGCCTGCTGGCCGTGATGTACGGAGCACGGCTATCGGAATGGCATGAGAACGCTATCCCTGAAGCTATCGGCCAAGAGGCAGCAGCCCGGCTTTTTAAGGTGGCGCAGTTCAAAGCCATTGCAGATGATGTTGCGGCAGCAAGGCGGGCTATCTTGAAGGGATGGCCGCGCACAGCCGCTGGACGCCTGACTAATGCTTTCGGCAAGGCTATCGACGGCAAGGCCCGTGCTGTGGAGCAGATGGCCCATTTGGTGCAGGGTGTTGAGGCCAAGGCCCTACAAACCGCCATCGACCTCTATCCCAACAAGATTGTTCTACTCCAACACGATGGCTTTGCATCCACATCCAAGCTGAATGTGGGCGTCATTACCGAGGCGGTTTTTCAGGCCACGGGCTACCGGCTGGAGTTGGAAGAAGACCGGATTCGGGTTGACCCAGACGCCCACTTTTTGAAGAACAGAATTCTTTTTGAAATGGCCCGCCAGCCCAATAACCATGCGGGTTTGCGTGATTCGCTTGCACATTAATAGTGCCTCTTGCTTTCCTCCCTTCCTGCTGCCTGGTATGGGCATTTTCGCGCCCAAGTTCTGGCACAGCTTTCAACCCCCCCGGCCCGCTGACAGGCCACTTACCCCACCACTGAAAGGAAACACCATGGCTACCACCTACACCGACTTGGCCACCGAGGCCGAAACCTACGCCAAGGAATGGGAAAAGGACTTCCCACCGCCACCCGCAGACGGCCAAAGCGCCGAAGTTGATCGCCTCAAGGCGGCCCAAGATGAAAAGTACAGCCGGGGTTGGGCTGACCTTGAAGACGAAACCGGCAACAGCACCTCGTCATCCGCCCAGACCAGCCAGATCGAAACCAAGGCCATAGACCCACTGCCACCTGAACCAGCCGGCACCACCCCGGTATCGGTACCAAGCAGCACCGCAGCCAAGGCACTAGAGCCGCTGGCTCAGACTGGCGAACTGTCTTTCGTGGACGCCCAAGCCAAGGCCAAGGCAGACGGCAAGGCCGCGTTTACATGGAATGGCCGCAGCTTCGAGACTGGTGGTACCGAGCGTGGAGAAACCGCCACTCAGCCCAAGAGTTTCGGTCATGCGTTTGCACAAGCACGCCGATCCGGTCTGTCCGCTTTTGAGTGGCATGGCAAGCAGTACACCACCCAAACCAAGGAGGAAGCAGCATCAGGGCGCAAGGCACCTGCACCGGCCAACACCAGCACGCCGACTGCAGCCCCCAAGGCCACGGCCCCCGCTCCAGTAGCTGCACTGCCTACACCGACGCCAGCATCCCGCCCAGCTATGGCGGCCCCAGTCGCCGCACCGGCCCTTACCGCCAGCCAACCCGCCGCAGCGCCCGTAGCCCCCAAGGCACAAGCCCAAGTCGCACCTGCGCCCATGCCCAGTGGGTTGACCTACCGACAGGAGTTGCAGAAGTCCTACGACGACTGGCAGGCGGCCAAGAGTGCTAACACCAACTGGTACGGCGGCAAGGCACAAGGCAGTCCGGGCCGCAAAGAGGCAGAGACCCAAGCCGAACAGCGTTACCAAGAACTGCTGCGCAACCCACGTTGATCACCCACCCCCGGCCTGCTGGCGCTGCAAGAGCTACCAGCATTGGGGTTCGACACCGGGGGCTGTACGTCAGAACATCGTGCCCATGACCAGCACAGCCACCCCCATCAGATTCGACCGTGCCGCCAGCAAGCGCGCCCAGCTACTGGATGCGTTGGCCTTTCTCTACCACCAGCGTCAGCGCCCAATTTCACCACTGGAGCTACAGGCCGAAACTGGTTTCACCGCAGAGACCACGAATGAAATCCTGAAGGCATTCCGCGAGCGTGGAGAGGTCTTCACTGTTGGTCGTGGCATGTACGCGCCCGTAGTGCAACACGCCCCGCCCCGCGCCGTCAGTCTGACCATGCTGCATGACGGCAGCGCCAAGCTGGAGGTGGGCGACGAACTGCTGTCCCTTGGGCCACTGGAGTACCGGACTCTAGTCCGAGTGGTCGGGGGCATCGCCAGCGAAACCGCCATGCTGGCCGCCGAGAGCAACAACTCAGCAAAGGTGTCCGCACTGGCGGCAAGCGTTCACCGCAACGATGAGTTAATCAAGCGCATGGCCGACTTGCTGGCATCGGTGGCTCCCAAGGGCAGGCCGCCCACGCAAGCCCCTGATGCGCCCTGTTAATCCGCACATGGATGGTTACGGGCGAGCAAGGTTACAGCGATGGTTACGGCTCAGAAGCACTTTGCAGGCTGGTTGACAGCAAAACCCGTGGTTACCAAAGTGCAGGTTACCAAGCCAGTTCCCAACCAAAGGCGCATTTGTGGATGGTGAACAAAGGCGGGGGAAACAAGGCCGTAAACAAGAAAAGCAATGTTTCCAAGGTAGTGGTTTCCAAGCAGGTTTCCAAGGAAACACGCATTTTGGAGCCGGTGCGCAAAGTGTGGTGCTCAGCGAAACCGCTATTTCTGGGAGTGGGTGCCAACTACAAGGGCTACCCGAAGTGGGTACGCAAAACAACGGTACGCAGCTTGGTACGCACGCAATCTGCTATTTCTGGGTGCGTACTTTCCGGGTTAGCGTGGTGCCGGTTAGTGCGAAACGACGCAACAAAATGCGACAGCCCAGCCGCAACCGCAGTTCAGTAGCACATGGCTTGGTTTGCGGCTACAGTTAGAAATTGGCCGCAAGCGTTGGAACTGCCCTGACTGGACGCTACTTCAGGAGAGGCACTAGCTGCAGTTGCGAATGCGGGCCGTTGTCCAGAGACGGCAGACGTGGGTTCGCTCCCGTCCCAATTGATGCCCATGAAGCTGCGGCAGCCCGGCCTCGTGCCGGGTTTTGCTTTTGGTGCTGGCTGCATATCCAACCACTCGCCCCATAGTCGGTAGGTGACGCAGGCAACATGGTCTTCTCAACTGTTGCAGCGAAGCCTGCCCAAGGTGTTTCTATACAGCGCACTCAGGAAATTGCTGACCGCATCCTTGATGATCTGAGGATAGGTGCGGAAGCCAGGGCGCAGGTGTTCAGGAATCCTACCGATGCTGGTCTTTTCACGCCACCGGGGATTGTGCCAACCGGCGGGACGCGCAACGGGCAAATCTACCTTTTTGCCAAGAACTTTGCCAATGATCTTGAGGTCTTCAGAACTGTGTGGCATGAGTTGTTTCACTTCGGATTAAGCACTTGCACCGCTCAGGTTAACGCCGTGGTTAACGCGATTTGGGGCATTAACCAAGGTGCGTTAACTCTGGCCGCCAAGCGGTGGTCTTGCCTAAACGCAACAGCCCAAGGCGGTAAGATTGGAGCGCGTCGGTCATGTACCGGGGAGGCCCGCCACCGTGCGGGCTTTTCTTTTGGGATTGGCTTGGTTTACAAACTGGTTTACACGTTTTGGGGCTGTAAACCGTGGCCTGTAAACGTGCTGTGTGCCCAAGGGGGTAGCCGGAAATTAGCCGGTATGCTGGCTGCAACCAGCCCAACAACATTGGGTAGGCGCTGGCGCTGGCAGTGCCCAAGGTGGCTCAGTTTTGAGCCATCACCCTTAGGCTACGGCCCACCCTTACAAAACTTTTGTAGAGCCACCAGCCGCATAGATCGGCTGAAACTTTAGCCCATGTGGTGCTGGTGATATTCAAATCCAAACAGGGGGAATAAAATGAAACGGGGGAACAAATGGGGGAACAAATGGGGGAACAAATCGCACTTTTAGGTAGTTTCCCATTGGGAAATTCAAATCCACCTATCAAAAAAACCCGCTTTGCATTGCAAAGCGGGTTTTTTATTTTTTCAGCCGATGGACAAAGCAATCGGCTAAAAAGCCCGGCCATTGCCCGCAATACCCAGCCATTCACAACATTGACTTGCGTTAAGGTTGCATGGGTACATCAGACTGCCCTCCAACCTTGCGGCAGTTTGCCACCATTGAATGACGGGAGACGCGCAATGCACCAAAAATTCCACGCCTGCTGGCTGCTGCTGGCCTTCATGGCTGGAGGCATCGCCCATGCGCAGCCCTTGGCCCCGGTCACAGAGCCTATACCAGCCGAAACTTTGGCCGCCTCTGTTGCTGCCGAGGGGCCATCGGCACTTTCCACGTTGCGGGCCTATGCAGAAATGGGCCACATCTTGGCGCAATACCAATTGGCCCAACGTTATTACGTGGGTGATGGTGTGGTGCGTGATGTGTCGTTGGCCGCGTTATGGTTTCAACGGGCGGCAGATGCTGGGGAGCCACGCTCGCAATTGGCACTGGCGCAGTTGCACGCCAAAGGCGAGGGTGTAGCTCGCAGTGAACGCTGGGCTGCTTATTGGACTCGCCAAGCGGCAGAAAGTGGCTTTCGTGATGCCCAGTTGCGATTGGGCCAGATGTATGAACGTGGTCAGGGGGTGAGCAAAGACGAGGCGGAAGCCTATTTTTGGTACTGCTTGGCCAGTGATGGTGGTTGGAGTGGTGATATGGCCTTGCGCGAGCGTGAACGGCTGGGGCCACAACTCACCCATGTGCAGCGGACATCGGCACGTTACGCCGCTTTTCATTGGCGGCCTCGGCAAGGAATGACCTCACCGTGATGTGGTTGGCATCACGGTATAACGATTGGCCATTTTCTGGTGCCAAAATGCAGCCATGAGCCAAAAAACCACCCCCCAGCCTTCTGCCGATCATCCCGCCGCTGCTGGCGTGGATGCCCCTTCCCGCAAACCTGTTGCCAAAGTGGCTGCCAGCACCCGTTCTCGTCGGGCCAGCAGTGGCGACACTGCGCCCGTTCTGAATGCTGTTGCCGTAGCGCACCATGTGCCACAAGAGGCTACGTTGGCGGCGCAGGATAAACAAATGGCCGTTCTTTCTGGCCTGCTGCACAACGATGAGCTGCCCAGCAAACAGCGTGCAGCCGCCTTGCGTGCCACGCTGGAGGGAGCCTCGGCAGACGATTTGGCCGTACTGCGCCAGATGTTGCTGGGCACCAGCGCCACGGGTATTGTCAAGGGGCACCCCGATGAGCAATTAGCCTCTGACTGGCGTGAGGGTGGTTACCCTTACAAAAACCTGATGCGCCGTTCTACCTACGAGGCGCAAAAATACCAATTGCAGGTAGAGCTGCTGAAATTGCAGGCTTGGGTGAAAGAAACCGGCCAGCGGGTGGTCATTTTGTTTGAAGGCCGTGATGCTGCGGGCAAGGGCGGTGCCATCAAGCGGTTTATGGAGCACCTGAACCCGCGTGGTGCCCATGTGGTGGCCCTAGAAAAGCCCAGCGAGGTTGAGCGCGGCCAGTGGTATTTTCAGCGATACATTCAGCACCTGCCTACTGCCGGAGAGATCGTGCTGTTTGACCGCAGCTGGTACAACCGTGCTGGCGTCGAGCATGTCATGGGCTTTTGCTCAGAGGCAGAGTACCAAGAATTTATGCGCCAAGTGCCCGAGTTTGAGCGCACCTTGGTGCGCAGTGGCATCCATCTGGTCAAATTTTGGTTTTCTGTCAGCCAAGCTGAGCAGCGCCGCCGCTTCAAGGAGCGCGAAGTGCATCCACTCAAACAATGGAAGCTCAGCCCTATCGACTTGGCCAGTCTGGACAAATGGGATGATTACACCCGCGCCAAAGAGGCGATGTTCTTTGGCACAGATACCGCCGATTCGCCTTGGACAGTGGTCAAGAGCGATTGCAAAAAGCGCGCTCGCCTCAACGCGATGCGCTACGTATTGCACAAGTTGCCTTACGCCAACAAAGACCTAGACACCATTGGCAAGCTCGACCCACTGATTGTGGGCCGCGCCCACGTTGTCTATGAGCGTGGTGAGCAGCCTGGCTCGTTGTTGTGACCCGTGAACGTCTGGGTGCTACGGTGGTGCGGCCATGCCCTTGCGGACGACAGTCCGCAGGAAAGCGGCCACTGGCTTATGCCGACTGCTGTGGCCGTTACATTGAGTACGCAGATACCGTACCCGCTCCAGACGCCGAAGCGTTGATGCGTTCGCGCTACAGTGCTTTTGTGCTGGGGCGCGTGGATTACTTGCTCGCCACTTGGCACAGCAGCCAACGCCCAAGCACCCTGGAGTTGGAACCACAGGCCCGTTGGTTGGGGTTGGAGGTGCGTGGGCACCACGGTGTGGATGCCAATCATGCCGAGGTGGAGTTTGTGGCCCGCTATCGCGTGGCTGGGCGGGCCGTGCGTTTGCATGAGCGCAGCCGTTTTGTGCGTGAAGCGGGGCGTTGGTATTACGTGGATGGCGATCAGTACTGAATCCTGTCTTTGAATCTTGAATTGGGTGCCATGACATTTGAGGCCGTTTTGTTTGATTGCGATGGGGTGCTGGTAGACAGCGAACCTATCACCAACAGCGTGCTATGCCAGATGCTCAATGAAGCTGGCTGGGTGCTGAGTCCGCAGGAGTGCATGCGCATCTTTCTGGGCAAGACAGTGCGCAGCGAGGCTGCGCGCATCCAGGCCCACACGGGTCGCCCGCTCACCGATGAATGGATGGCGGCTTTTTATGAGCGCCGTAACGTCAAGCTCAAGGCACAGCTCAAGCCGATGGCTGGGGCTGTGGCTGCTGTGCAGGCGGTACACGCCTTGCTGCAAGGGCGCATTGCCTGTGCCTCGGGGGCCGACCGCTTCAAGGTAGAGATGCAATTGGCCCAGGTGGGGTTGACGCAGTATTTTGAGGGGCGTATCTTCAGCGGCCACGAAATGACTGCCACCAAACCGGCTCCTGACGTCTATCTGGCCGCCGCTGCTGCGCTACAGGTGCCAGCCTCACGCTGTCTGGTGGTTGAAGACACCGTGACTGGGGTCACGGCAGGCGTGGCGGCAGGTGCCACCGTGATTGGTTACAGCCCCCCCTCTACACAGGGTCATAGCAGTGCCGTGGCCTTGCGGGCTGCTGGTGCTGTAGATGTGCTGACCAAACTGGCTGATTTGCCTGCCCTGTTGGGTGATTGAGCCTTGAGCGAGTCTGCCCTTGGAAGCTGAGTTACACCATATCATCTACGCCCTGTCTGATGCGCTGGACTTGGTGGGTGTCGATGACGTTGCCCACGGTAAGCGGGTGGGTGTTATGGCTTCGGCCTGTGCTGAAGTGCTGGGCTGGGAGCCTGCAGTATGCGACTTTATGTTCGAGTTGGGCATGTTGCACGATATTGGCGTCTCCTCTACCCGTACACACCAGCATTTGGTGGCCGAGTTTGACTGGGTAGGCTCCCAAGAACATGCTATTTTGGGGCATGATCTGTTGGTAGATTTTGTGCCACTGGCCAAGATGGCCTTGCCCATCCGCTACCACCACACGCTGTGGGCCAAGTTGCAGACCTTGGCGCTGGCACCAGAGATTGCACTGCAAGCCAACCTGGTGTACCTGACGGATCGGGTAGATACTCTGGCGGCTCCTTACTATGCCAGCCATGCGGTGTTGTTCCATGCCGATGGCATTCGTGCTGAAATTGCCCGGCGGGTAGACAGCCATTTTGCGCCGGAGTTGGTGCGGGCCTTTATGGAGATTTCGCACACAGAGGCTTTTTGGTTGCGGCTTGAACCCAGAGCAGTAGACCAATGCTTGCAACAGCAATTGGCCCATGCCCAGCCCATTCCAGCGCATGGCCCCGAGATTCGCCAGGTGGCAGATTTGTTTGCCCGTATTGTGGATGCCAAAAGTCCCTTTACTGCGCGCCATTCCCACGGTGTGGCCCGGCTATCGCGCTTGTTGGCGCAGTGCATGGGGGTGAGTGCAGAGCAATGTGACAAGATCGAAGTGGCTGGTCTGTTGCATGATTTGGGAAAACTGCGGGTGCCTGACGAAATCCTAGAAAAGCCAGGCGCTTTAGATGCCTACGAACGCCAAGTTATTCACACCCACAGCTTTGAGACCTTCCAGATTTTGCGCAGCATTCTGGGCTTTGAAGAGGTGGCGTTGTGGGCGGCTTATCACCACGAAGAGCCTGGGGGCAGTGGCTACCCGTTCCACGTCGATGCCCAGGTGCTGCCCTTAGAAGCCCGTATTTTGCGTGTGGCCGATATTTTCCAAGCGATGGTGCAAGACCGCCCTTATCGGGCTGGACTGACGGGGCCAGAAGCGATGGTCTTTATGCGTACCCTGCAAACCGAAGGTCGTATAGAGGGGCAGATTTTGGATGTGCTCGAAAGCCATTTGGACGAGGCGATGAGCGCAGCCCACGCCTGATTCCCTTTATGCCCCTTGGCGCGCATTGCGCCGAAACTCGGCGGGGGATTGCCCCGTCCAGCCCCGAAAAGCCCGGATAAAACTCTTATCGTTGGTAAAGCCGGTATCGTGCGCTACTTGCTTGATGGGGCGCTCGGTGCGGTGCAACAGGCTGATGGCCCGCTCGCGGCGCACCTCGTCTTTCAACGCCTGCAAGGAGGCACCCTCTTCCTTGAGTTGGCGGTGCAAGGTGCGCGGTGACAGGTGCAAGCGCAACGCCAGTGCCTCGGCGCTGTGGCTGGCACCGGGGTCTGCCGCTAGCACTTGGCGCACCCGTTGCACCAACAGCCGGTCGCGGCGGTATTGCAGCACCGTCAGTGGTAGGGCGCGTTGCAGCATTTGGCGCAAGGCGGCTTCGTCGCGGGCTAAAGGCAAGTTCAGGTAACGGGCATCAAAGCGCAGTAAAGCCGGGTTGCTGCCCCATTGCACTGGCCCCGGAAACAGCAGCGGGTAAACATCTTGGTGTGGTGGAGCGGCAAACGGAAACTGCGCTCCCTGCAACGGAATGCGCGAATCAATCAACCAACAGGCCACGCCGTGGGCATTGCGCAGCACCGAAACTAAACAGAACTCGCGCAGCAGGCCCAAGTGCTGCCGTTCGGTTAAGGACAATGTTGCCATGCCATCACGGGTCTCTAGCTGGAGCGCGATGGCCTCGGTCAGTAAGTTATGGTGGCGACACCAACGCCGCAAGGCTACCCCCAAGGTGGGCGAACTGATGGAGGCACGCACCAACATGCCATAGCTGCCCCAAGGCAGGCGGCGCTCAAACCAGCCCAAGGCTTCATCATCGAGCGTGCGCATAGCCAAATCTGAGAGGCGTTCAAACTGCCAAGCGGTAATGCGGGACTGAGGGTTTTCCAGTTGGGCTGGCGCAATTTGTGCCTGTTGCAACAAGGGCGTTGGGTCGATTTGGGCGCGTTCCAGGGCATGCACAATGGCCTGGACAAAGGCTATGGGCGTAGCAGCCGGCCCGCTGGATAAAGACAGTGGCGAGGCCACAGCAGAAGCAGTACAGATCAGGGTATTCACGGATACCAGTGTGGCCCAGTATGGCGCAATTTGCAACCCTGCTGGCACCCGCTACACCGCCAGAAGACGTATTCTTGACCGCTACATCGTTCCCTTTTTGCCCCCGGAAAGACCTCCATGCCCGTTTTGCAGAGTCAACTCAACGCCCGCTCGGCCGACTTCCAGACCAATGCCAACGCCATGCGTGCGCTGGTGGCCGACCTGAACGCGCAAATCACCAAAATTTTTGCCGGTGGCGGCGAAGCGGCCCGCGCCAAACACACCGCCCGTGGCAAGCTGCTGCCGCGTGAGCGCGTGCAAATGCTGCTCGACCCCGGCACACCCTTCTTAGAGCTGGCTCCGTTGGCCGCGCTGAACATGTACAACAACGATGCCCCTGGCGCTGGCGTGATTGCCGGTATTGGGCGCGTCAGCGGCATTGATTGCATGATTGTCTGCAACGATGCCACCGTGAAGGGCGGCACCTACTACCCCATCACCGTGAAAAAGCACCTGCGGGCGCAAGAAGTGGCCGCACAAAACCGCCTGCCCTGTATTTATCTGGTCGATTCGGGTGGTGCTAATTTGCCCAACCAAGACGAGGTGTTCCCCGACCGCGACCACTTTGGCCGCATCTTCTACAACCAAGCCACCATGAGTGCCGATGGCATCGCGCAGATTGCCGTGGTCATGGGCAGTTGTACCGCCGGTGGTGCTTATGTGCCCGCCATGAGCGATGAATCCATCATCGTGAAAAACCAAGGCACCATCTTTTTGGGTGGCCCACCGTTGGTGAAAGCAGCCACGGGCGAAGTGGTCAGTGCCGAAGACTTGGGCGGTGGCGATGTGCATACCCGCCTATCGGGGGTGGCCGACCATCTGGCACAAAACGATATGCACGCACTGGCCTTGGCCCGCAATGCGGTACGCAACCTCAACCGTAGCAAAACCCCCAACCCAGCCGATACCGCCCCGGTGCCGCCTTTGTTTCAGGCTGAAGAGTTGTATGGCGTGATTCCTGCCGATACGCGCAAGCCGTTTGATGTGCGCGAAATCATCGCCCGCATTGTCGATGGCAGCGAGTTTGACGAGTTCAAAGCCCGCTACGGCACTACCTTGGTCACGGGCTTTGCCCGCATTGAAGGTATGCAAGTGGGCATCATTGCCAACAATGGCATCTTGTTTTCTGAGTCGGCCCTCAAGGGGGCGCACTTTATCGAGCTGTGCTGTCAGCGCAAAATTCCGCTAGTGTTCTTGCAAAACATCACCGGCTTTATGGTGGGGCGCAAGTACGAAAACGAGGGCATCGCGCGCAATGGTGCCAAGATGGTGACGGCGGTAGCCACGGCCAGCGTGCCCAAGTTCACCATCATCATCGGTGGCAGCTTTGGTGCGGGCAACTACGGCATGTGTGGCCGCGCTTACAGCCCACGCTTTTTGTGGATGTGGCCCAATGCGCGTATTTCCGTCATGGGGGGCGAACAGGCCGCAGGCGTGCTGGCGACCGTTAAGCGCGATGGCATCGAAGCCAAGGGCGGCACGTGGAGCATGGAAGAAGAAGAAGCCTTCAAAGCCCCGATTCGCCGCCAATACGAAGACCAAGGCCACCCCTACTATGCCAGCGCCCGCCTGTGGGACGATGGCGTGATTGACCCCGCCGACACCCGCCGCGTGCTGGCGCTGGGCCTATCGGCCACGCGCAACGCGCCGATAGAAGACACCAAGTTTGGCATCTTCCGTATGTGATAGAGGGGATTGAATATGAGCGCCCTCTCTATCACCTACGACGGCCCCCGTGCCACCATCACCCTGACCCAGCCCGAAGTGCGCAACGCCTTCAGCGATGAGGTGATTGCCGACATCACCGCCGCCTTTGCCGAGGTGGGTAGCCGCGACGAGGTACGCGTGGTGGTGTTGGCCGCGCAAGGCCCGGCCTTTTGTGCCGGGGCCAACCTCAATTGGATGCGCCGTATGGCCGACTACACACGCGGCGAGAACCTGCAAGACGCAGGCAAGCTGGCCGAGATGCTGCGTGTGATTTACGAATGCCCCAAACCGACCATTGCGCGCGTGCAGGGCGATGTCTATGCCGGTGGCATGGGCTTGGTAGCCGCCTGCGATATGGCGGTGAGCGTAGACAGTGCCGGTTTTTGCCTGAGCGAAGTCAAGCTCGGCCTGATTCCAGCCACTATCAGCCCCTATGTGATTCGCTCTATGGGGCCACGCGCGGCGCACCGCTACTTCCTGACCGCCGAGCGTTTTGATGCGGCCGAGGCGCTGCGTATCGGTTTTGTCCATGCTGTGGTAGCCGCAGAAGCACTGGATGCCAAAGTGGATGAATTGGCCAAGGCCATCACCGTAGCCAGCCCCAATGCCGTGCGGGCCTGCAAAAAACTGCTGCAAGACGTGGCCGAGCGTGACATCAACACTGAACTGATTGCCGCCACCGTAGAAAGCATTGCCGACATCCGCGCCAGCAGCGAAGGCAAAGAGGGCGTGCAATCCTTCTTGCAAAAACGCAAACCCCGCTGGTTGGCCTGACCCCTTCAAAGAACATTGGAAAGAACTACCATGTTTAAAAAAATCCTGATTGCCAACCGCGGTGAAATCGCCTGCCGCGTGGCTGCCACTGCCCACCGTTTGGGCGTGAAAACCGTGGCCGTGTATTCCGATGCCGATGCCCATGCCAAGCATGTCGCCGCTTGCGACGAAGCCGTGCATATTGGTGGCAGCGCCCCCAAAGAAAGCTACCTGCGCTGGGAACGCATCATCGAAGCGGCCAAAGCCACGGGCGCACAGGCCATCCACCCCGGTTACGGCTTCTTGAGCGAGAACGAAGAATTTGCCCAAGCCTGCGCTAATGCCGGTTTGGTCTTCATTGGCCCGCCCGCCTCGGCCATCCAAGCGATGGGCCTGAAGGCCGAATCCAAGCAACTGATGGAAAAAGCGGGCGTGCCTTTGGTGCCCGGCTACCACGGTGCTAACCAAGACCCAGTCCTGCTGCAAGCCGAAGCCGACCGCATTGGCTACCCGGCGCTGATCAAAGCCAGTGCCGGTGGTGGTGGCAAAGGGATGCGCGTGGTGGAGAAAAGCGAAGACTTTGCCGCAGCCCTGGCCTCGTGCCAGCGCGAAGCCATCAACAGCTTTGGCGATGATGCCGTGCTGATTGAAAAATACGTGCAGCGCCCCCGCCACATTGAAATCCAAGTGTTTGGCGACACGCAGGGCAACTACGTCTATCTGTTTGAGCGCGATTGCTCGGTGCAGCGCCGCCACCAAAAGGTGCTGGAAGAAGCCCCGGCCCCCGGCATGAGCGCCGAAATGCGTGCCCAAATGGGGCTGGCTGCGGTGTCGGCAGCCCGTGCAGTGAACTATGTCGGTGCTGGCACGGTCGAGTTCATCGTCGAGCAACGCCCCGATGGCAGCATGGCCTTCTTCTTCATGGAGATGAACACCCGCTTGCAGGTAGAGCACCCCGTGACCGAAGCTATCACCGGCCAAGATTTGGTGGAATGGCAATTGCGCGTGGCCGCCGGCGAGCCGCTGCCACTGCGCCAAGAGCAATTGCAAATCACCGGCCATGCCATTGAGGCGCGTATTTGCGCCGAAAACCCCGAAAACCAATTCTTGCCCGCCACCGGCACGCTGGCCGTGTACCGCAAGCCAGCTTGCACCAGCTTTAGCCGGGGCGAGGTGCGCTTTGACGATGGCGTGCGCGAAGGCGACACCATCAGCCCGTTCTATGACCCGATGATTGCCAAACTCATCGTGCATGGCGACACACGCGAGCAAGCCTTGGCCCGTCTGGATGAAGCCTTGGCCCAAACCCATATCGTTGGGCTGGCGAACAACGTGCAGTTTTTGCGCTTAGTGGCCCGCAGCCCGTCCTTTGCCCAAGCGCAACTCGATACGGCTTTGATCCCGCGCGAAGCCGCGGTGCTGTTTGGTCAAGAAACCGTCGGCCTGCCGCTCGCCGCTGCCGCTGCCGTGGCCCAAACCCTGCTGGCCGAGCAAACCTTGGAAGGCGTAGACCCGTTTAGCCGCCGCGATGGTTGGCGCTCGCATGGCCGCACCCAGCGCAGCTTTGCTTTTGAGTTTGGCGGCGCACCAGCCAGCGCCCAACTCACCTATTTGGGGGGGGCGCTGCAATTGGCGGTGCAACCCGGCCAAGGCAGCAGCGCCAGTGCCGCCAGCGGTGCTTTGAGCTTCCAAGCTCTGGGCAACGGCCAGATTGAATTGCAATTTGCCGAAGAACGTGCCTTGGTCAACGTGTATGCCCAAGGCGAAACCCTGCAAGTGTTTGCCGCACGCGGGGCCACACAGATTGTCGAAATCGACCTGCTGGCGCACGCGGGCGAAACCCAGGCTGAAGGTGGCCGCCTCACGGCCCCGATGCCGGGCAAGGTGGTCTCGTTTGCTGTGCAAGCAGGTGACAAGGTGAGCAAGGGCCAACCTCTGGCCGTGATGGAAGCCATGAAAATGGAACACACCATTGCCGCCCCCGCCGATGGCGTGGTGCTAGAACTGCTCTATGCACCCGGCGACCAAGTGAGCGAAGGCGCAGAACTGTTGCAACTGCAAGTTGCCGAGGCCGCCGCATGAGCCTGAACCAACTCCCCAGCCGCGTGCGGCTGATCGATGTCGGGCCACGCGATGGCCTGCAAAACGAAAAAACCCCCGTGCCCGCCGACGTCAAAATCGGCTTGGTGCAACGTCTGCAAGACGCGGGCCTGCAAGAGATTGAAGTCACCAGCTTTGTCAGCCCCAAATGGGTGCCGCAAATGGCCGACAACGCGCAGGTCATGGCGGGCATCCAGCGCCAACCGGGGGTGCGTTATTCCGTCCTCACGCCCAATATGCAGGGTTACGAGGCGGCGCTGGCCTCGCAGTCGAACGAAATCGTCGTGTTTGGCGCGGCCAGCGAAGCCTTTAGCCAGAAAAACATCAATTGCAGCATTGCTGAAAGCATCGAACGCTTTGCGCCGGTCGTGCAAGCCGCTTTGGCGGCGGGCATTGGTGTGCGCGCTGCCATGAGTTGCACCGTGGGTTGCCCCTACGAGGGCGAGATTGCCCCCGAGCGCGTGGGCTATCTGGCGGGCTTGCTCAAGCAAATCGGCGTGCAACGGGTCGATGTGGCCGACACCATTGGTGCTGGGACACCGCGCAAGGTGCAAGCGGCCATCGAGGCCACCCTGCGCCACTACAGCATCGACAACATCTCGGGCCATTTCCACGACACCTACGGCCAAGCCCTGTCCAATACGCTGGCGGCGCTCGAAATGGGGGTGTGGAACTTCCAATCCTCGGTGGCTGGTTTGGGTGGCTGCCCTTACGCCAAGGGGGCTACGGGCAACGTGGCGACCGAAGATGTGGTTTATATGCTGCACGGCATGGGCATCGACACAGGTATTGACTTGGACAAGCTGATTGACGCTGGCAGCTATATCAGCGAATTTTTGGGGCGCAAGTCGCATTCGCGCGTGGCGGTGGCGCTGCTGAATCGCCGAGCGGGATAGAGCGCAAAAAGCTACCAAATAGTGGGATGATGGCAGCCATTTTTCCAGAAAGAATATGGAAGCCACCTCTTCCCCACCTATTGCCGCCCGTGCCCAATTGCTAGCCGAGGCGGGTTATTTTGCTCCCGACAGTGACGAGGGCGTGCCCTCGCCCTGCATTGCCGTGTGCCGCATGAGTGCTGATCAGAGCCATTGCGAAGGCTGTTTCCGCACGATCCCAGAAATCCGCGCTTGGGCTGGGGCCGACAGCGCCGAACGCCTAGGTATCTGGAGCCGGCTGGCACAGCGTGCGGGCTTTGCCTTTCCCCCTACTGCCACTACACAGCCAGCGCAACCATGAAGCACATTACTTTTTACTTGGATTTCGTCTCGCCCTATGCTTGGCTGGCCTTTGAAAAATTGCCACAGGTGCTGGAGGGGCTGAGCTACAGTGTCGAGTACCGCCCCATCTTGCTGGGGGCACTCTTGCAAGCACAGGGCAATCCTGGCCCGGCGGGCATTCCGTCCAAGCGCGATTGGACTTATCGCCACGTCACTTGGTTGGGCCACAGCTTGGGCATCCCAGTGCAGATGCCCGCCCGCCATCCTTTCCCGCCCCTGCCATTGTTGCGCTTGGCACTGGCTTGCAGCATGGATGGCAGCATTAACCGCTTTACGGCGGGCACGTTGTTGCGCCATGTGTGGCAAGGCGGTCACGATGCTTTAGACCCCGCCCGACTCGAAGCCCTCAGCCCGGCCTTGGTCGAGCAGCACCAACCCGGCGGTGATGATCCCAAGAACTTGCTTTGGGCCAATACCGAAGCGGCTGCCGATCGAGGGGTGTTTGGCGTGCCGGCCTTTGAAGTGGATGGCAAGATTTTTTGGGGGCTGGACAGCCTGCCTATGCTGCGCGCCTACCTAGAGGGCGACACTTGGTTTGATAGCCACTGGCAACAAGTGGCCCAGGTGCCCAATGGCCTGCCTTCTGCACCAGCCAAGTGACAGGGGCAATCCCAACCAACAAGGGTTCAGGTATTGCGTGTCAGACTTGGCAATGCGCCCCATAAAGAAGCCGTTCGTGCCAGCAGCAACTGAACACGCAATCGGAGTATGTCGGTTTCTTGGGCCACCACCTTGCCGTAGGTGGTGCTAGCCCACGGGCCCACCCGTGGCTGTAAGCGCCCTGCTGGGCCGATCAGGGCCACATCTTCAACCGGGGGATGAACCGAGGAATGCAGTGGATCAGCCATGTGGTTTATTGAATCCATGAAGCCATCGGGTAACGGTATGGCGTGTGTGACCACGTGATGCTGGATGGGCAGGAATGGCTCGGCCCAGCCAGCACTTGCCAATGGTGGTACAGGCTATGGATCATGCGGCGCAACTCCAGCGACAGTCCTGGATGCCGACACAGCAAATCCAGATGGGTACGAATCTTGTGTGCCATCCATGTTTGTTGGCTGGCACAGGCACTCTGTGCGTGGCCAGTCATCAGTGCCAAAGTGGCAGCCAATACGGCCTCTGCGCCAGACAGCTCGTACTCTTGATCTGCGGGGTGTGAGTCCATCGCATCGCTCCTGTATGTAGGAAGAAGGTCATTCAGTGATTGCAGCCCAATTCTATTTGAGAATAGTTCTTATTTGTAATTAGTTTAATACTATTGGTGTTTGTGTTCAAATTGTCATTTGCTAATTTGGCGGTGATGACCGCGTGCAGCGCCTTGCATGCTGGGTTGTGGTATCTTTTATTGATAATGATTATTGATTACAATTTAGTTTGGGGCACGCTGAGTGCCCAAGATGCCCCCGTGCCAACCCCATAACTCAAGCACAACAGCCAGCGTTTGCCAGCCAGTGCATCTCTGAATAGGAATACACCATGCTGCGAATGACCCCTGTTGCCCTTGCGGTCAGCATCCTCAGTGCTCCTTCATGGAGCTGGTCTCAATCTGCCCCCCACAGCGCAGCCGCAGACGCCTTGACCTTGCCTGCCGTTCGTGTTTCAGCCAGTGCTGAGCGCCCATCCGATACCCCTGCACCGTATGCCGGTGGTCAAGTGGCCCAAGGGGCGCGCCTGGGGGCTTTGGGTAATCAGAGCGTGTGGGATACGCCCTTCAGCATCAGCAGCTATACCTCTGAGTTGATTGTCAATCAACAGGCCCGCAATTTGGCGGACGTGATGGTCAATGATGCTTCTGTACGCTTTACCACGTCCAGTGGGCATGCCTACGAAAACTATCGTATTCGGGGCTTTGATGTCAGTTCGTCAGAATTGGCTATCCACGGCATGTTTGGCTTGGCCCCTATGGGCCATGCACCACTGGAATCGATAGAACGGGTCGAAGTGCTCAAGGGCCCCTCTGCCTTGTTCAGTGGTATGCCTCCGGGGGGTGGGGTGGGTGGAGTGATCAATCTGGTGCCCAAGCGGGCAGGCGATGATCCGTTGTCGCAGGTTGCGTTGGGCTACCAATCGGCAGGGCAGTGGACGACTGGGCTGGACTTGGGGCGCCGCTTTGGCGAAAACAAGGAATGGGGTGTCCGGATCAATGGCGCTTTGGGCGATGGAGACACGGAGCTCGATGGTCAGTCTAAAAAGCGCGAGTTCCTGTCTGGGGCTTGGGATTACCGTGGTCAGGCATTGACGGCCTCATTGGATGCCTATTACAGCCATGAATCCTTTGCAGGTGGCATACCCGCTATGTATTGGTTTCAGAGCACCACCCCCATACCTGCTGCGGTAGATCCGCACAAGACGGTCTTTCCTGGGGCCAGTGGTGCGTTGGAAAGCAAAGCAGTGATGGGCCGGGCAGAGTATGCGTTCAACCGGCACCTATCGGCTTTTGCTGGGGTGGGGGTGATGGGGTTTGAGCAGACCGGATTTATCAACGGCACCCATGCCCGCAACATTGCAGCCAATGGCAACTTCACTGCGGCCACCAACGGCACGCGCTCATTCACAGACAACGTGGCATTAGAAGCTGGCCTGCGTGCGCGCTTTAGCACTGCATCGGTAGACCATGAGTTGACCCTGCACGCCACCCGTCTGGAGCAGAAAAGCGGCTCGGCCACGGTTTCGGCCACGGCCACTTCCAATATCTATCAGCCAGAAAAAAATCTGGTCATGCCAGCGCCGCCCGGTGTAGCGCCCAAGACCAGTGACACCTCGCTGTCGAGTTTGGCGCTGATCGATACGCTCTCGTTCATGGAAGACCGCATCCGCATGACATGGGGTCTGCGCCACCAGCGCATCCAAACTAACAATTACCATGCCAGCACGGGGGCTGTGACGGCGCAATACGACAAAAGTACGGTGTCACCAGCCTTGGCTCTGGTGGTCAAGCCTTGGGGGCCAACGGTCGCCCTGTACGCCAACTACACCGAGGGTTTAAGCAAGGGCGATACCGTCAGCGATGCACAGGCCACCAATAGAAACTTTGTCTTTGAACCCTACCAAACCCAGCAAAAAGAAATTGGGGTTAAATGGGATGCGGGCCGTTTTGCCCACACCTTGGGTTTGTTTCAAATCACCAAGCCCACGATGGTGGCCCTGGGTAGCAGTGACCATCCCACCTATACCGATGATGGAGAAAAACAGGTGCGTGGCCTAGAGTGGAACACCTGGGGTGCGTTGGTGCGCAATGTGCGTTTGTTGGGGGGAGCATCCTATAACCAAGGTGTGCAGACAAAAACGGCCTATGGTCGCTACGATGGCAACACCGCTATTGGCGTACCACGCTGGCAGGCCAATCTGGGGCTAGAGTGGGATGCATCTGCGGTGCCAGGCCTGACCCTCAGTGGCCGCATGACGGCCACCAGTGGCCAATATTTGGATGCGGCCAACCAACAGCGCATTCCTGGCTGGGCCACATTGGATGCCGGGGTGCGCTACGCTATGGATTGGCAGGGACGCAAAACGGTGCTGCGTCTGAACGTCAACAACCTGTTGGATCGGCGCTATTGGTCTGGCAGCTTTAGCGACAGTTACGCTATGGCTACTTTGGGGGCACCTCGCACGGTGTCGGTGTCTGCCACGGTTGATTTCTGACGCCGATGCGCCGATTGCACAATTTAGGGCTGCTGTGCAGCAGCCTGGTGTGGGGCATCCTGATGTCTTTGCCTGCCCATGCGCAAGCCGTGGACAGTGGTTGGGCCACGGTGGCATTGACTGCGGCACAGCAGCTGGACATTCGGGCGCGCACTACCGGATACCCCTACCGTATTTTGATGTCGGTGCCAGATGCGCCAGCACCCAAGCAAGGCTATCCGGTGCTCTATGTGTTGGATGGCAATGCCGCCTTTCCGGTGGCAGCCTTTTTGGCACGCAGTGTGGCTAGCCGCCGTGATGTGACTGGCCACCAGCCCCCTTTGGTGGTGGGCATTGGCTACCCTGGCGATCGTGATTTTGATGTGGCTGCACGCCAACGAGACTACACCCCCGGTGCCCAGAGCCCACACCCCCCAGCCACCGAAGGGGGAGCTGACCATTTTCTGGATTTCATCGACCGAGAAGTCAAACCTATGGTGGCCGCCCGCTACCCCATCGACAGCCAGCGGCAGGCATTGTTTGGTCATTCTTTTGGGGGATTGTTGGCATTGCACGCGTTGTTGACCCGCCCCACCAGTTTCAGCACCTATTTGTTGTCTAGCCCATCTATTTGGTGGCAAGACAAACGGGTTTTGGCTGGGTGGCCGAATCTGGTGCGCAGCGCCGCAAGGCCACGGGTGCAGATCAGTGTGGGTACCTTGGAGGACGATCCACCCAAAGGAAACTATCCACCAGAGGTGCGGGCCTTGTGGGCCCAACGGCCTATGGTGATGCCAGCGCGCCATTTGGCGCACCAATTGCGCGAGTTGCCGGGCTGGAGTGATGCCAACACGGTCTATTACGAATTGGCTGGCGAAAACCACGGCCCCGCATGGTTGCCCGCCATGACGCGTGGCATGCAGTTTTTCATGGAGCAAGCTCCGTCCCACTCGGTAGCAGCCACACCATGACCTTTTTTATTGTCATAGGCTTGCTGGCCATTGCATCCGGTTGCGTTGGCATTTATCTGGCATCTCCCCACCAGAGTTGGTGTGCGGTGTCATGGCCTAGGCTTCCAGCCCACAGTGTGGGTGTTTTTTTGCTGTTGTTAGGTTGGAGTAGTTTGCTGCAAGCCATGCACGGGTTAACGGCCTTTTTTGTGCTGTGTACCACCTTGATGTGGGTCTTTGTTGCACTGCCGTATGTGGGTGCATTGGCCCACCTTGGCCGTAAGTGATGACATGACGCACAAGCAGAAAGATCTCCCCATTCAGCGGGACTGGCTGTCCAAAACATTGGCGGGCATCGTGTGGGGCGTGGTGCTGGGATTGGCTGGCAGCGGCTGGTTTTCTTACCTCCATCCAGACATGCCGTTGGCTGTCCGTGGGCAGTTGGCGATGTGGATGTTTGCGCCGATTGCCTTGGGGGTATTGGCTGGCGTGTATTTCTTTTCTAGCGGCATCCGCGCTTGGTGTTGGCTGGGCAGTGTGGCATTGCTGGCATCGGGCACGTTAGCTCTATGGCGTCTGTTTTGAAGCTCTGTATCCCATCACCATGAGAAGCGATTTTGTCCGCATTTACAAATCGGTTCATACTTGGACAGGCATTCTGTCTGGGTTGGCTTTGTTCATTGCCTTCTATGCCGGTGCCCTCACCATTTTCAAAGAGCCCTTGACCCGCTGGGCGACTCCACCCCAGCAGGTGCGCTGGGTGCCGTTGGCCCAAACCCAGTCATTGATCCTCCAGACCTTGGAGGCCCACCCTGAAGTGGCCAAGGACTTTAGTATTTACCTCCAAGATGCCGAGCATGTCCCGGCACGCATGGGCTGGCAGGTGCGCGATCCGCAGGCAGACGACCATGATGACACCCAAGCGCGGCACTATGTTGCCACGCTGGATGCGCAGGGCCAGGTGCAGGTGGCGGCCTCGCAGCCTTCGCAATTGGCCTCTTTGATAGATGTGCTCCACCGGGTTGTGGGATTGCCCGTGGATAGTGATCCCAACCGTTGGTTGATGGGTGGGGTGGCTGTTCTGTATGCGCTGGCGCTGGTGTCTGGGGTGGTGGTTTTGATGCCATCCTTGGTCAAGGATTTCTTTGCTTTGCGGATAGGCAAGAACCTCAAACGCATGTGGCTTGATGCCCACAATGTGGTGGGCATTGTGAGTTTGCCCTTTCATTTGGTCATGGTGCTGACGGCCATCGTGTTTGCCTACCACGACGGTATTTACTTTGTTCAAGACAAGCTGTTGCACGATGGCCGATGGGCTACAGCATTTCAGCGACCTTCCACGGCACCGCCGCATCCTGTGCCAGGCAAAAACCCAGCCCTGATGCTGTCACCCGAGGATTTGCTCTATACCGCACGCCAATCGGCCCCAGGGTTTGAGCCATCTTTGCTGCAATACCAGCAGGTAACGGGGGCACGGGCCGTGGTGCGTGTTTGGGGCAAAGATCCTTCGGCTGTGTCACCCCGAGCCCGAGGGGGGTTTTTGGCGATAGACCCCTACAGTGGCAAGATTCTGAACACCGATTTTCTGCCGGGTGCCCAAAATACAGCCAACCTTTTTATCAGCAGCTTCTTTGCGCTGCACATGGCCGCATTTGGTGGCGTAGCAGTGCAGTGGTTGTATTTTTTACTGGGGTTGGCAGGGGCTTGGCTTTTTTACAGTGGCAACCTTCTGTGGGTGGAAAGCCGACGCAAGAGGCAAGGACGCCAGAGCCCCAGTGTGCCCATGCAGCGGCTCGATACGCGACTGATGGCTGCCGTGACGGTCGGGGTGTCTTTGGGGTGTGTCAGTGGTGTTTCATTGGCAATGGTGGGCAGCAAATGGCTGCATGTGCTGCTAGGAGATGCCAATCCGTGGCTGGCTGGCATGTATTACACCGCCTTTGGGGGCTGCATTGCTTGGGCATGTTGGCAGGGCGCAGGCCGGGCCGCTGTGCATTTGCTTTGGCTGGCCTCGCTACTGACACTGGCTATCCCCCTGACGACCCTGTTGGCATGGTGCATGCCCGCTTCAGGGCTTTGGGCGCACCACTCCATTGCCAGCCTTGGTGTGGATATCACGGCCTTGGTCGGTGCTGTCGTATTGGGCAGTATGGCAAAAAGCACGGCGCAGCGTGTGTACACGGGAGCATCAGACAGCGTATGGTCTACGGGTCGGACATGGGGGCCGCAAGGCAGCACAGCCCCAGTGCCAAGGCAGGCACAGGTGGTTGATGCAATGGGCGAGCGCACTGGAAAACCCTGATGCCAGGTGCAAGCCTTTTGCAAGGCCCACCGGGTTGAATGGGCTCTATGCCCAATGCCTTCAATTTTTCCGCTTCACCGTTTGACTGCCTGAACCCCGAAGAGCAGGGGCTGGTACGCAAGAGTGTGGATATTGCCTATTTCCCGGAGGGTGCAGTGGTGCTGGATGTGGGGGCCGTACCCACGCACCTGTTCATCATCATCAAGGGCTATGTCACGCAGAGTGAAAGCGAGGAGGTGTTGGCAACTTACGGCCCCGATGATACTTTTGATGGTCGGGGCTTGGTGGCTGGGCGTGTTAGCAGCCGGTTTGTGGCTGCCGAAGAGGTGGTGGCTTACCAGCTCACCCATGAGGCCGTGAATGAACTGATTGCCCGCAACGCCACCTTTGGTGCCTTGTTGTTTTCCGATATTGGGCACAAGCTCAACACCTTGGCACAACGGGGCGATGAGCACGAGTTGCAGTCGCTCACCTTGGCACGGGTGGATGCGACCTATCTGCGCCCAGCCCACACGGTAGATGCGCAGACCGACATCATCTCTGTGGTGCATTTGTTTCAGGCACAGCGCACCAACAGTGTGTTGGTCACAGACTTGCCCGGTGGGCAGTTGGGCATTTTCAGCAACACCACCTTGCAGCGGGCCGTGTTGGATGGCCGCCCGCTCCACGAACTGACTGTGGGTGAGTTTGCTAGCAGTCCAGTCGTCACGATACGCCCTGGCGATCAGTTGGGCGATGCCATGGCCTTGTTGTTGCGCAGCCGTGTCCATAGACTGGTGGTGGTGGATGAACAGGGAAAAATCCATGGCATTCTCGAGGCGCTGGACATGTTCAGCTTCTTGGCTAACCACTCGCACCTGATTACGGTGCAGATTGAACAAGCCCCCGATTTGGCAGCACTGGAGCAGGCTGCTGCACAGATCACACGGTTGGTGGCCTTGCTCTACCGGGGGGGCACCCGTATTCGTTTAATGGCTACCTTGGTGCAGCAACTCAATGCCCGGCTGTTTGAGCGTGCATGGCAGATGCTCGCACCGCCAGATTTGGTGAGCAACAGTTGTCTGTTTGTGATGGGCAGTGAGGGCCGGGGCGAACAACTGCTCAAGACCGACCAAGACAACGGCTTGATCTTGCGCGATGGCTACACCCCGCCAGCAGAGTTAGACGCCATTTGCCAGCGGTTTTCTCAGGCATTGATTCGTTTTGGTTATCCAGAATGCCCAGGCTACATCATGGTGAGCAATTCTGCTTGGCGTGATTCGGTGAGTATGTGGGCGCAAAAGGTGCGCCAATGGCTCTTGTTGCCCGATGCCGATAGCCCGATGCATTTGGCTATCTTCATGGATGCCCATGCCGTGGCTGGTGACGCCCGTTTGTTGGACGAGGTGCGTGCTCGGCTGATGGAGTTGGCCATTGACAACGATGCCCTGCTGGGCCGTTTTGCCGCAGTGGTGGAGTCTTTTGGTCACCATGCCAGTTGGTGGGCGCGTCTGTTGGGCAACGGCCACAGCGCGCGTGGCCTGAACCTGAAAAAGGAAGGCATCTTTCCTATTGTGCATGGGGTACGCAGCTTGGCCTTGGCCCGGCGCATTGTCCACACCAGTACCGCTGAGCGCATCTCGGCCTTGGTGGCCGATGGCACGCTCAGTGCCAGTCAAGGGGCCGAGTTGAGCGAAAGTCTGTTCTTTTTGATGGGGTTGCGCCTCAAGGCGGGGTTGGCCGAGTTGGACACCGGCCATTGCGTCAGTGGCGATGTGACGCCCGAGCATTTGAGCAGCCTGGAGCGCGATTTGCTCAAAGACACCCTGTCGGTGGTCAAACGCTTCAAGGCACTGTTGCACCAGCGTTTTCGATTGGATGCCCTATGAGCATGGCCCCGGCTCCCCGGCGCTGGTTGCAGCAATGGCAACGCCAATGGCAGTTGCGCCAACTCAGCGATCCACAGTACCGTTTTCTTTGGGACGCCCCTCCTGCCGATGAGTGGGTCTCGCTCGACTGTGAAACCACCGGACTGAACGTGCGCAGCGATGAGATCATCTCTATTGGGGCGGTGCGCATTGCAGGCCAGCGCATCTTGAGCAGCCAGCGCCTAGAGTTGTTGGTGCGCCCCGATAAAGGGGTGTCTGCGGAGAGTGTGCGTATTCACCGCCTGCGTGAACGCGATGTGGCCCAAGGACTGCCCTTGGCCCAAGCCATGCATGAGCTGTTGCACTTTATTGGCAGTCGTCCGTTGGTGGGTTATTTTTTGGAGTTTGATGTAGCCATGCTCAATCGGGCGGTGCGGCCGTTGTTGGGGACAGGTCTGCCACAACCCCAGGTAGAGGTGTCTGCGCTTTACTACGACTACAAGTTCCGCCAGCTTCCACCCTATCGGCAGCAAGAGAACGCCGATATTGATTTGCGCTTTGATACCCTGATGACCGATTTGCAGCTGCCCCGGCGCGATGCGCACGATGCGCTCAATGATGCTGTGATGGCTGCGCTGGCTTTTATCAAGTTGCGCCAGTTAGGGGCCAGCGCATAAATGGGCTTGGTGCTGGCCCGCTGTGCTAGCGGTTGGTTTTGCGCCAATGTTGCATGGCCGTCTTGCCTGTGGGTGTTAGCAGGGGCTGCAATTGGCGCCAAGCCAGGGTGATGCTGTCGTTGCAAGCCCGCATGGCATGTGGATGCAGGGTCTCAAACACCAGTCCTTGCGGGGTTGGATAGGGCTGGGCAATCTCCATGTGTTCGGAGTCTTCGGCACAATCGTCTCCGGGGGTGTTGCGGGGGTCATGCTTTTCCAGCAGCGCCCGCAGAGGGGTGCGTATGGCTTCTCCTGAGGGGGTGTGTTGGGGAGCTGCCGCCTTGGCACCCCCTTGGAGCCAATCCCAAACCACCGTGGGCAGGCCGGTCTCTAAATTCCATGTCAGATGAGAGACGGAGGAAAAGCCGTGGGCACCACCGCAATACAGCTCTGGCGTAAAGTCACGCAACACCAAAGTGGTATCTGTCCAGAACACCAGCTCTAGGGTGCTCTCCCAAGTGCTGCCGCCCATGCGTGTGCATTCGTAATCTTGTATGGCTTGTTCACCCAGCCATTGGCGCGCATAGGCATTGAAAGCCGCAACGCCAGAGCTGTTGCCGGGGAGTTGCAAGGCACGGGCAATGGGCGTGCGCAATTCTTGATAGCTGCGCCCTTGGTATTGCCGGGGGTGTGATTGCACTGTGTGGGCGGCCTGAATGGGGGCATAAAACTGGGCACCACAGGCGGCGCTGTCTTCCTGCTGGCGCCCCGCCACTGCGGGCAGGCGCGTGAGCTGGATGGGCAGTTTTTTCTGTCCTGTCAGGTCACGCCAGATGCCATGCAGCCCCCCTTGGGCATTGGGCTCCAGTTGCCAATGGGCCAAGGGCCGTAGTTCAATGCTGCCTGCATCACGTACTTGTTCTGTCAGGGTCAGTTGCCCTGTTTGCAAGGCTTGGGCCAGCGCATCTTCGCTGCTTTGGCCGGTGGCCTTGGCTTCTAGCCATAGACCGCGCCGCTGTTGAAGGGAGTAATACTGGGCCGTTTGGGGAGACAGGCACACCATGACGTTGTGTGGGCCAATGCTCCCTTTCCAGGTGCCTGCATACGGCACAGTGGTGGCTGTTGTGCCAGCTTGGCTGGACGGAATAGTGACCAACCAAGCCGTGCAAAGCAAAGCGGCAGGAATACACGCAAGCACTTTCAATCGAGTCTCCTTGATGCAGGGGGCAGTGTGCCGCGGGACAATAAAAAAACCGGGCCTGATGGCCCGGTTTTTGTCAGGGGAAGGCGCCACTGTAGAACAACAGCGCCCTTATCAGGCCCAACGCTCAGTGGCCAGAAGCACCCGAGGCACCCAGGCCGGTTTCCGAACGCACTTTTTGTGCGGGGAAGGCAGCACGTTCACGGGCGGCATTGGCGCTCTTGTCCATGACAGAGAACAACCAAACACCCAAGAAGCCGATGGTCATGGAGAACAGAGCAGGCGAGCTGTAGGGGAACAGAGCCGAACCCTTAGGATTGCCCAGCGTGGCTTCCCACACCGAGGGCGACACCACAGTCAGGGCCACAGAGGAGATCAGGCCCAAGAAGCCACCGATCACAGCACCCTTGGTGGTGCAGTCTTTCCACAGCACCGACATGAACAACACGGGGAAGTTGGCCGAAGCAGCAATCGCGAAAGCCAGCGACACCATGAAGGCGATGTTTTGCTTTTCAAACGCAATACCCAGCACCACAGCAATCACGCCCAGAGCCAAGGTGGTCATGCGGGAAACCTTCAGCTCGGATGCGCTGTCGGCATTGCCCTTCTTGATGACGGTAGCGTACAGGTCGTGCGACACAGCAGAAGCGCCCGACAAGGTCAAGCCAGCCACCACAGCCAGAATGGTAGCGAAGGCCACAGCCGAGATAAAGCCGAAGAACACGTTGCCACCGACCGACTTGGCCACCAGCACCGCAGCCATGTTGGCCGTACCTGCACCGCCGTGGATCACGCCCTTGGCGGTATCGGCGTACTCGGGGTTGGTCAGCACCAAAGTGATAGCGCCGAAACCGATGATGAAGATCAGGACGCAGAAGTAGCCAATCCAAGTGGTGGCCCACAGCACGGATTTACGGGCTTCTTTGGCATCAGGCACGGTAAAGAAGCGCATCAGGATGTGGGGCAGACCAGCGGTACCGAACATCAGGGCCATACCGAAGGAAATGGCAGAGATGGGGTCTTTGATGAAGCCACCGGGGCCCATGATGGCCAAACCAGCCTTGGCAGCCTCTTCAGGGGTTTTGCCTGAGTTGGCAGCAATACCAGCACGCACTTCCACACCCTTGGCAAACAGTGCTTCGGGGCTGAAACCAAACTGGGCCAGCACCATGAAGGCCATGAAGGTCACGCCCGACAGCAGCAGCACGGCCTTGATGATCTGCACCCAAGTGGTGGCTGTCATGCCGCCAAACAGCACGTACACCATCATCAGCACACCCACGATGACCACAGCCATCCAGTATTCCAGACCGAACAGCAGTTTGATCAGCTGACCTGCACCCACCATTTGGGCGATCAGGTAGAAGGCCACCACCACCAGCGTGCCAGAAGCAGCAAAGGCGCGGATGGGGGTTTGTTGGAAGCGATAACCGGCCACGTCGGCAAAGGTGAACTTGCCCAAGTTACGCAGGCGCTCGGCCATCAGGAAGGTGATGATGGGCCAGCCCACCAAGAAGCCCAGCGAGTAAATCAGGCCGTCAAAGCCCGAAGCCATCACCGCAGCCGAAATACCCAAGAAGGAAGCGGCAGACATGTAGTCGCCCGCAATGGCCAAACCGTTTTGGAAGCCCGTGATGCCACCACCGCCGGTATAGAAGTCAGCCGCCGATTTGGTCTTGGCAGCAGCCCATTTGGTGATATACAAGGTGCCGGCCACAAAGATGCCGAACATGATGATGGCCGTCCAGTTGGTGGCCTGTTTGGCCGCTTGGCCCACATCACCGCCAGCGGCGTAAGCGCCCCCGGCAGCCAATAGCGCCATCAGAGCGCCCAACAATTGCACACGAGACTTCATTTGGCAGCGTCCTTCAGGATTTCTTGGGTCAGGCGGTCAAACTCACCGTTGGCGCGATTGACATAGTAGCCAGTGATGGCAATAGTGAAAACGATCACGCCCATGCCGATAGGAATACCAATCGAGGTAACACCCGCACCGATAGGTTGGGCCAAGAAGGGCTTGTTGAAGGCGACCAAAGCGATGAAGCCGTAGTACACGATCATCATCATAATGGTCAGGGTGACACCTAGGCCGTTGCGCTTGGCTTGCAACTCTAAGTATTTGGGATGGCGCTGTATCTTGTCTACCACCGAATCGCTCATTGCGTCGTCTCCTCAGAAATGGATGAAAGCAATAAAACCCTAGGGGCTTTAAGGCATCGGCCCATTCTGCAAATGCCGTCTGACCAACTCCTTACGAAAATCGCTCAAAACTGTCATTTAAGTATTTGATTTGCTTGGGGAAAACCCGTTGGTAATTACCCTAGGTTCTACCCTGTCAACACACCTTTGGCTGCTGCTTTTGCTGGCTTAGGGCACCATCCTAGGATTTTTTGGCTTTTCCTTTTTCCGAAAGATTCTCGATGAGCGATGGCCTGATTCGCATTCGTGGCGCCCGTCAGCACAATCTGCAAAACCTTGATTTGGATATTCGTACCGGGGAGCTGACCGTGGTCACTGGCCCCAGCGGTTCGGGCAAGTCCAGTTTGGTGTTTGATACCCTGTATGCCGAGGGCCAACGCCGCTATGTGGAAACCTTTAGCGCCTATGCCCGCCAGTTTTTGGAGCGCATGGACAAACCGGCTGTGGATGCGATAGAGGGCGTGCCACCGGCCATTGCCATCGACCAGACCAATCCGGTACGCAGTTCGCGCTCCACCGTGGGCACCATGACTGAGCTGAACGACCACCTCAAGCTGCTGCTGGCGCGTTGTGGTCGATTGTTTGACCGCCAAACCGCGCAGCCGGTGCGCCACGACAGCCCCGAAAGCATCTATGCCGAATTGCAGCACCGCTGTGCCACCACCGACCCCCGGTTGGTACTGACCTTTGCCGTAGAGCTGCCTGCCGATACCAGCCCGGAGCAGCTCCAACAATGGCTGTTGGCCAGCGGCTTTACCAAAGTGCAGGCACAGCGCAGCATCGATACCCCCAGCGGGCCGCGCCAAGTGCTGGACGTGGTGGCCGACCGCTTTCGTATTGGCAAGGTAGAAAAAGCCCGCGCCATCGAAGCGATTGAACTGGCCTTGCAACGCGGCAGCGGGCGCTTGCAGGTGTTGGTGCTGCACGAAGGGCCAGAAGCGGCCCCCGAAACTTGGCGTTTTTCTACCGGCCTGCATTGCCCAGACAGCGACCTGCGCTACAGCGAGCCACTGCCATCGGCATTCTCCTTCAACTCGGCGGTGGGGGCGTGCGAAACCTGCCGGGGCTTTGGCCGCGTGATTGGGGTCGATTGGGGATTGGTGATTCCCGATGGCAAGCGCACGCTGCGCGAAGGCTGTATCAAGGTGATTCAAACCCCGGCGTGGAAAGAAGCCCAAGACGACCTGATGCGCCATGCCGAGGCCGAAGGCATCCCACGCGACACACCGTGGAATTTGCTCACGCCAGAGCAGCAGCAGTGGGTGCTGCAAGGCTCGCCCCGTTGGAACGGCCAATGGAACCAGCAGTGGTATGGCATTCAACGCTTTTTTGATTATTTAGAGAGCAAAGCCTACAAAATGCACATCCGGGTGCTGCTGTCCAAATACCGCAGCTACACCGAATGCCCACACTGCGCTGGCGCGCGCCTGAAAACCGAAAGCCTGCTCTGGCGCATCGGCAGCCAAGCAGAGGCCGATGCGGTGTTGCCGCCAGCGCAACGCTTTATGCCGGTGGGCGTAGCGTGGAGCCGCGCCCAACTCGAAGCCCTGCCCGGCCTGTGCCTGCACGATTTGATGCGGCTGCCCATTGCCCGCTTGCGCCAATTTTTTGCCGGGTTAGACAGCAGCGGCCAAGGCAGCGATGCCCAAGCCTTGCGCTTATTGCACACCGAGATTAGCACCCGGCTCCAATACCTATGCGATGTTGGCATTGGCTACCTGACACTAGACCGGCAAAGCCGCACCTTGAGCGGCGGCGAAGTACAACGCATCAACCTGACCACGGCGCTGGGCACGTCCTTGGTGAACACCTTGTTTGTGTTGGATGAGCCTAGCATTGGCCTGCACCCGCGTGATATGCACCGCATCACCCAAGCCATGTTGCGGCTGCGCGATGCGGGCAACACGCTGGTGGTGGTAGAGCATGACCCCGCCGCCATGCTGGCTGCCGACCGCATCATCGATATGGGGCCAGGCCCAGGTGAACGGGGCGGCCAGATTGTGTTTGATGGCAGCACCGATGCCCTGCGCCATGCCGATACCCTGACCGGCCACTATTTGGGCGGGCGCAAGCACATTGGCATGGGCTTTCAGCGCCCCGTAAGCGAGGCCACACCGCGCCTGCTGCTGGAAGGGGTGCGCGCGCACAATTTGCAAAATTTGACGGTGGGCTTTCCACTGCAACGCTTGGTCACGGTCACGGGGGTGAGTGGCTCCGGCAAATCCACCTTGATTCAAAATGTGCTGGCCCCAGCCTTGATGCGCCATTTTGGGCTCGCCACCGAAGCCCCCGGAATCCACGACCGGCTGTTGGGGGCCGAACATCTGAGCGCCGTGGTGTTTGTCGATCAATCACCCATTGGCAAAACGGCACGCTCCAATCCGGTCAGCTATGTGGGTGCTTGGGATGCCATCCGTGAATTGTTTGCCTGCACGCCGGTAGCACGCCAGCGTGGCTACACCGCCGCCAAGTTCAGTTTTAACAGTGGCGATGGGCGCTGCCCTACCTGTGGTGGCTCGGGCTTTGAGCATGTGGAAATGCAGTTCTTGAGCGATGTCTATTTGCGCTGCCCGGATTGCCACGGCCAGCGTTATCGGCCCGAAATTCTGGAAGTGTGTATCGAACGCACCCAGCCGCAAACTTCCGACTCGGATGCTGACGCGTGGGAAACGCGCACCCTGAACGTAGCGCAGGTGTTGGAACTGACCGTGAGCGAAGCCGCCGTGCTGTTTGCCCAAGACCATGCCGTAATGGCTGGCCTGCGCCCGCTGTTGGATGTGGGGCTGGAATACATCCGTTTGGGCCAGCCCGTGCCTACGCTATCGGGTGGGGAGGCGCAACGACTCAAACTGGCAGGCCATTTGGCCGAAGCGGGGCGCACGGCCAGCAAGTCGCGCCAACCGCTGGCGCGCAAGGGCACTTTGTTCTTATTGGATGAACCGACCACCGGCCTGCATTTTGACGATATTGCCAAGCTGATGCGCGCGCTGCGCCAGTTGGTCGATGCGGGGCATTCGCTGGTGGTGATTGAACACAATTTGGATGTGATTCGCGCCAGCGACTGGCTGATAGACCTTGGCCCCGAAGGCGGCGAGGGTGGCGGCTGCATGGTGGCAGAAGGCACTCCGCACGACTTGCGCCAACACCCCACGTCCCACACCGGCGCAGCCTTGCGCGACTACGCGCAGGCGTTGGGCGTGTCGCCTTTGAATGTGCAAGAGCCACGGGCCCATTGGGACACACCGGCCAGCGCCAGCAATGCGCCCGCCATGTCCGAGTGCATCCAAATCGTCAATGCCAAAGAACACAATTTGAAAGGCTTGTCGGTGGAGATTCCACGCGGGCGCTTCAATGTGATTACGGGCGTGAGCGGCTCGGGCAAATCCACATTGGCGTTTGATATTTTGTTCAACGAGGGCCAGCGCCGTTATTTGGAATCGCTCAATGCCTACGCCCGCAGCATGGTGCAACCGGCAGGGCGGCCCGAAGTGGATGCGGTGTATGGCATTGCCCCCACGGTAGCGATTGAGCAGCGCCTGTCACGCGGCGGGCGCAAATCCACCGTGGGCACGGCCACCGAAGTGTGGCATTTTCTGCGCCTGCTGTATGTGAAGCTGGGGGTGCAGCATTGCATCCACGACGATGCGCCAGTGCAACCACAAAGCATTGACCGCATTGCCGCCCAGTGGCTGACGGAGTTTCGCGGCCAGCAGATTGGCCTCTTGGCCCCGCTGGTGGTGAACCGCAAGGGCGTTTATACCGAACTGGCCGACTGGGCACGCCAGCGCGGCCACACCCATCTGCGCGTGGATGGCGAGTTCTTGCCCACCACGGGCTTTCCACGTTTGGACCGCTTCAAAGAGCACTCGATTGAATTGCCTATCCTCAGTTTGGAGGTGTTGCCAGAACAAGAAGCCCTGTTACGCGCCGGTTTGGCGAAGGCGCTAGAGCATGGCAAAGGCGTGGTGCAGGTTTTGAGCAATTTACACGGATTGCGCGAGGCCATGCAAACCGGCAGTAGCACCGCGGGCATTGGGCGCTTGCAGGTCTATTCGACCCTGCGGGCTTGCCCGGTCTGTGCCACCAGCTATGCCGAATTGCAGCCCGCATTGTTCAGCTACAACAGCAAGCATGGTTGGTGTCCGCATTGCGTCGGCACGGGCGTGGCCTTGACTGCCGCGCAGCGCAAGGCCTTGGACGACTCGGTGCGCGACGACAAAGACAAAGGCCGCGAGCAAACCTTTGCCGAGCCAGACATCGACGAAGTCGCCGATACCCCCTGCCCGCATTGCGAGGGCACGCGCTTGAACGCCACGGCCCGCGCAGTGCGCTTTGGCGGCCACAGCATCACCGAAGTGGCTCGCTGGCCGATAGGGCAAATCCAGCACTGGCTCAACCAGCTGGCTTTGAGTGAGCGCGAAGCAGGCATTGCACGCGATTTGATTCCCGAAATCCGCAGCCGTTTGCAATTTCTGCAAGAAGTGGGCTTGGGCTACCTGACGCTCGACCGGGGCGCGCCCACGCTGTCGGGCGGCGAGGCGCAACGCATTCGGCTGGCAGCGCAATTGGGCAGCAACCTGCAAGGGGTGTGCTATGTGTTGGACGAGCCCACCATTGGCTTGCACCCACGCGACAACCATATCCTGCTCAACGCCCTGCAAAAATTGGGCGACCAAGGCAACACCTTGGTCGTCGTAGAACACGATGAAGACACCATCCGCCGGGCCGAACACCTGATCGACATTGGCCCCGGTGCGGGCCAGCGTGGTGGGCAGTTGGTAGCCCAAGGCAGTGTGGCCGACCTGACGGCAGCCCCCCATTCGCAAACTGGCCGCTATCTGTTGCACGCCATGCAGCACCCCTTGCAAGCCCGGCGGGCCACCGATGCGGCAGACACGGCTTGGCTCACGGTGCAGGGGGCACAGTTGCACAACTTGCAGCAAGTCACGGCCCGTGTACCCTTGCACCGGCTGGTGGCCGTCACGGGGGTGAGTGGCTCGGGCAAATCCACCTTGGCGCGTGATGTCTTGTTGACCAATGTGGCTGCATGGGTGCAACAGCGCAGCACGCAGGCCGGACGGCAAGCGATGGACGCAGGCCAAGCCCCGCCCTTGCACGGTTGCACCGGCCTGCAAGGCTTTGAGAGCATTGCGCGGGTGTTAGAAGTCGATCAAACCCCGATTGGCAAAACCCCGCGTTCCTGTCCAGCCACCTATATCGGTTTTTGGGACAACATCCGGCAACTGTTTGCCCAAACGCTAGAGGCCCAAGCGCGTGGCTACAGTGCAGGGCGCTTTAGCTTTAATACCGGCGCGGGCCGCTGCCCGCATTGCGAAGGGGCGGGCATCCGTACTATTGCCATGAGCTTTCTGCCCGATGTGAAAGTGCCCTGCGAGGTTTGCCACGGCGCGCGCTTCAACCCCGAAACCTTGGCAGTGACTTGGCGCGGCAAACACATCGGCGAGGTGCTGAACATGGAAGTGGACGAAGCCGTGGGCTTTTTTGCCTCCATGCCAGTGATTGCCCACCCGTTGCAACTGTTGCAAGACGTGGGCTTAGGCTACCTGACCTTGGGCCAGCCCAGCCCCACCCTGAGCGGTGGTGAGGCCCAGCGCATCAAACTGGTGACTGAGCTGACCAAGGTGCGCGATGACATCACACGCCGCGGGCAAAAAGCCGCGCACACCTTGTATGTGTTGGATGAACCTACCGTGGGCCTGCACATGGCCGATGTGGATCGGCTGATTCGGGTGTTGCATCGGCTGGTGGACGGTGGCCACAGCGTGTTGGTGATTGAACACGACTTGGATGTGATTGCCGAGGCCGATTGGGTGCTGGACTTGGGGCCAGAAGGTGGCGCTGCGGGGGGCTGCATTGTGGCAGCCGGTACGCCAGAAGCACTGGTGCGGGCCGGTACGCACACCGGGAAGGCACTGGCCCCGGTGTTGGCACGCTCTGGGGTGTAACTCAGGCTGTAGCGGCCAAGGCTTGCGCCCGCTCGGCCAGCCCTTGCGCGCAAGCAAAGGCGCTGGCCCAAGCCCATTGAAAGTTGTAGCCCCCCAACCAGCCGGTAATGTCCACCACCTCGCCCACAAAATACAGCCCCGGTTGCGCTTTGGCCTCCATGGTTTGTTGCGATAGGGCTTTGGTGTCGATGCCACCCAGCGTGACTTCGGCCTTCTTGTAGCCTTCGGTGCCGGTGGGGGTGAGTTGCCAGCGGCTCAGGCGCTCGGCCAGCCGGGCCAAGGCCTTATCAGAGGCTTCGGCGATGGGGCGCTGCCAATCGGCCTCTTGGCTGGCCCAAGCATCGGCCAAACGGCTGGGCACCAGCGTCGCCAACTCATTGGCAATCAGCTTGCGAGAGCGCAGCTTGGCCTGTGCCAATGCAGTGGGCAAATCGACCGTGGGGGCTAAATTGAGTGATAGCGGCGTGCCCTGTTGCCAATAGCTGGAAATTTGCAACACCGCCGGGCCAGACAAGCCCCGGTGGGTAAAGAGCAAATCTTCGTCAAATGCCATCAGGTTCTTTTTGCTGCCGGTGCTGATGCTCACCGGCAAGGCCAACCCAGACAATTGGGCGTAGGGTGCCCAATCCGTGCCATCAAAGGTCAGCGGCACCAAGCCGGGGTGGCGCTCGACCAGCGGAATGTTGAATTGCTGTGCCAGCCGGTAGCCCAGATCGGTCGCGCCAATTTTGGGAATGGACAGTCCGCCCGTAGCCACCACCAAGCTGGGGGCTTGCACCACGCCTTGGCTGGTGTCGAGCTGGTAGCTGCCGCCAGATTCTGTCGCGACAAAACCGATTTTTTGCACCTTGCAGGGTTGCCAGCGTTGCACCTGCCCAGCAGCGCACTCGGCCAGCAGCATCTGGATGATGTCTTCCGCCGAGCGGTCGCAAAACAATTGGCCTTTGTGCTTCTCATGGAAGGGAATGCCGTGTTTTTGCAGCAGCGCGATAAAGTCTTGCGGCGTATAGCGTGACAGCGCCGAGCGGCAAAACTGTGGGTTTTGCCCGACAAAATGCTTGTGCGGCGCACGCACATCCAAATCGCGGTTGGTAAAGTTGCAGCGCCCACCGCCAGAGATGCGGATTTTCTCGCCCACGCGCTCGGCGTGGTCAATCAGCAGCACCTTGAGGCCGCGCTGGCCTGCTTGGGCCGCACAAAACAGACCGGCGGCACCGGCCCCAAGGATGATGGCGTCAAAGGTAAGGCTCAAAAGGTGCTCCAAGGCCAAAGATAAACAAGGTGGTAAGGGGCGCGAGGTTAGCTGATGGCAGGGGGCTGGGTGGGTGTGCTTTTACCCTTCGGTATCTCCGCCTAACCCACGCACCCGCGCCCGGTGTTCGCGCTCTTCATGCAGCGCACGGGCTTTCATGCTTTCATGGACAAAGGCGATATGGCCTTCTACCGCTTGCACGGCAGCAGTGGGGTCGGCATCGCGGATGGCTTCCCACACAGCACGGTGCTGTTCACGCAGGCGGCACCAGTCTTCTTCATTGCGGCGCAGGTGGCGCAGGTTGCGGTCAATGTGGTCGTTAATCACTTTGAGCAGGCTGGCCGTGAGGTGACCAATCATCACATTGTGGGCCGCTTCGGCCACAGCTTGGTGGAAGGCCAGGTCGGCCTTGACCTGTTGTGCCAACACGGCGGTAGAGGTGCCTTGGGCAAACAGGGCATCGACGCGGGCATAGGCTTCGCCAATGCGTTGCCGGTCGGCATCGGTAGCCCGACGTGCGGCCAAACGTGCAGCTTCTTTTTCCAACATACCTCGAAACTCCAGCAAATCGTCTTGGAGCTTGGGGTGCTGGGCCAGCATGTTGTGCCAAGGGTCGGTAAAACCAGCCTCGGGTTGGTCGGTGACATAGGTGCCACCGCCTTGGCGGCTGAACAGCATCCCTTTAGACACCAGTTTTTGAATCGCCTCGCGCAATGAGGGGCGGGAGACGCCCAACTCCACCGCCAACTCACGCTCTGGTGGAAGGCGGTCACCGGGCTTCAAGGCACCGTCCAAGATGCGGCGTTCTAGTTCGTGAACGATGGTGTCCGAGAGTCGCTGCACGACAAGCTTGCCAGTAGCCATAAAGAGCATGAAGAAATTGGTCTGACCAAAATTTTAATGTTCTCTTTCGGGAGTATGTAGCAAAAAACTGGCTTTCACTACAGGTTTACCCTTATTTTTTCCATAAATTACAGGGATTGCAGGCGCAATGGATTGACTTCGCTAGCGTTCCTAGGTAAATTTTGCTGCACACAGTCAATTGGTCTTATCAATTTACCAAGCAAGAGACACAGTATCTGCGTGACGCGATACACACCGGGGGGCCACCCGGACAGGAGCACAGATGAGTCATCCCGCAACCGGCGCGTCTGCGCGCAGTTATCCATCCCGCCCGCAGGCGGTGTATTTTTATGGCACCTGTCTGGTCGACATGTTTGTGCCCGAGGCTGGGCTGGACGCCATTGCCCTGCTGGAGCAGGAGGGCATCCGGGTGATTTTTCCGGAGAATCAGACCTGCTGCGGCCAACCGGCGTTTACCAGTGGCTTTCCGGGCGAGGCGCGGCAGGTAGTGGCATCGCAGTTGGATTTGTTTCCAGATGACTATCCCATCGTGGTGCCATCAGGCTCTTGCGGGGGCATGATCCGCTGGCACTGGGAAAAGGTGGTGGCCGATGATCCAGTCCTCCAAGCCAAGGCGCAGGCCATTGCCGCACGCACTTATGAGCTGGCCGAGTTCCTGCTCCATGTGGTGGGGTTCAATCGTCCCGATCAAGGCCCGGCCACCACCGTCACCCTGCATACCTCGTGCTCTGCCCGCCGTGAGATGGGCACCCATCTGGCTGGCCGTGAACTGTTGGCACGGCTGGGCAATGTGACCTTGGCCCACCACGACCACGAGTCTGAATGTTGTGGTTTTGGTGGTACCTTCTCGCTCAAGCACCCCGATGTGTCCACCGCGATGGTCAGTGACAAGGTGGCCGCCCTACAGGCCACTGGCGCACAGCAGATGGTGACGGCCGATTGCGGCTGTATGCTCAACATTACCCGGCACGCCGCATGGCAACAGCAGCACACCAGTGGCAGCAAGCCCGCCTTGTTGGGCGAGCATTTGGCTACCTTTTTGCTGCGCCGCTTGGGCGGTCAGCCTGCCGGAGAGCAGCGATGAGCGCGCGCGACCGCATTTTGGCCAAGCTGCGCGCCCACCGGCCAGAGCAGCCCCATGCTCTGCCCGATCTGAAAGCCCATTACGCTCCCCGTGCCCGTGGCGAATCTGTTGCGCAACGGCTGGTGCGCTTTCGTGCAGGTATCGAGGGTTTTCAAGCCCAAGTCCACCTGAGCACCGAGGCCGATTGGCCTGACCTTTTGGCCCGGTTGTGCGCACAAAAGCAAGTGGGCACGCTGATCTATGGTGCCGACACCCCCGCAGGCCGCCGCTTGCAAACGGATGGTTTGGGGCAAACCACGCTGCGCCCGTGGGCGGGCCAGTTTGAAACATTGAAAGCCGATCTGTTCCACCGTGTGGATGCTGGATTTACCCAAGCCCGTGGCGCCATTGCCGAAACGGGCAGTCTGATCGTTTGGGCGTCGGAGGCGGAGCCGCGCACTTTGTCGCTGGTGCCGCCCATCCACTTTGCGCTGCTGGATGCGCGCACCATCCACCCGACCTTCTTCGATGCCTTGGTTAACGAGTGCTGGGCGGCGGGCCTGCCCACCAACGCCCTGTTGATTTCTGGCCCTTCCAAAACGGCCGATATCCAGCAAACCTTGGCCTATGGTGCCCACGGCCCCAAAGAGCTGGTGGTGATCGTCACCCACACCGAAGGAGAGGCGCCATGAGCACCCAACCCCAGCCTATCGCTTTTGTTTCGGCCCAAGCCCTGCGCGAGCGTATGCACAGCGCGGTCAATGACCCACACCTGCGCCAGAGTTTTCGGGGGGCCATGGATTTTCTGATGGCCAAGCGGGCGGCGCAGTTTCCTGACCCGGCTGAGTTGGAGTCGTTGCGCAGCCTGTCCGAGCGCATTCGCCAATACAGCTTGTCCAAACTGCCCGACCTGCTGGAGCAGCTAGAAGCCAACCTGACGCGCAACGGCGTGACAGTGCATTGGGCCGAAACCCCCGCAGCAGCCAACGCCATCATGCTGGGCATTGCTCGCCAACACGCAGCCAAGCTGATTGTGAAGGGCAAGTCGATGGTGAGCGAAGAGATCGAGTTCAACCACGCCATGGAAGCCGCAGGCATTGGTGCGTTGGAATCGGACATGGGCGAATACATCGTGCAATTGGCCGGCGAGAAGCCTTCGCACATCATCATGCCCGCCATCCACCAAACCAAGCTGCAAATTGCCAAGCTGTTTGCCGAGAAGATTCCGGGCGTGGATTACACCGACAACGTAGACACGCTGATCCAGATTGGCCGCCGTGTGCTGCGCGAAAAGTTTGAGCAGGCAGAAATTGGCCTGTCGGGCGTCAACTTTGCAGTGGCCGAAACCGGCACCCTGTGCCTGGTAGAGAACGAAGGCAATGGCCGTATGTGTACCACCGTGCCCAAGGTGCATATTGCCATCACTGGCATTGAGAAAATTGTCGAAAAGCTAGAGCATGTGGCACCGCTGTATTCGATCTTGACGCGCTCGGCCACCGGGCAGGCGGTGTCCACCTATTTCAATTTGATCTCTGGCCCGCGCCGCCCCGGCGAGCAAGACGGCCCCGAAGAAGTACATCTGGTGCTGCTGGACAATGGCCGCAGCCAAGCCTATGCCGATGAGCAACTGCGCAAAACGTTGCAATGTATCCGCTGCGGTGCCTGTATGAACCACTGCCCGGTGTACACCCGCATTGGCGGCCATGCTTATGGCACCACCTACCCCGGCCCCATCGGCAAGATCATCTCACCCCACATGATGGGGTTGGAGCAAACCCACTTGCTGCCCACGGCCTCTAGCCTGTGCGGTGCCTGCGGTGAGGTTTGCCCGGTCAAGATCCCCATTCCGGAGCTTTTGATCCGCCTGCGCAGCGAAGCCCAAAGTGCTCCCCACGCCCAGCCCGCCATGGTGGGCCAAGGCGCGGGCTACGACCCGAAGGTCAGCTGGATGTGGCAGATGTGGGCGCGCATCTATAGCCGCCCCACCGCTTACCGTGCCCTCACTTGGTTGGCTACTCGGTTTCGTGCTTTAACGCCCCGCCAGCAAAGTGGTTGGACAGCAGCGCGTACCCCTTTGCAACCGGCACCCCGCAGGCTCAGAGACAGACTCCACGAGCGACGATGACGCCCGCCTTACCGCCGCCCCCCTAGCCCCCCTGCCCTGAACGCATAAGGCGTTGTGCTCCTCCTGTTTGCAGACAGGAGCGGGCCGACTTTTTTCCTGTAACCCGATCAATCCCTTTGCCGGGAGGAGCCCCCCTGTGTCCACGCTGATCAATGCCCTGCGCCAGCGCCTGCCCGCCGAGCGCGTAATCACCGACGAACTGCGCCGCCTGGCCTATGGCACCGATGGCAGTTTTTACCGTTTGATACCCGAGGTGGTCACGGTGGTGCAAACCGAGGACGAAGTGCGCGCGGTGATGGACATCGCCCGAAGCAATCAGCGCCCGGTGACTTTTCGTGCGGCAGGCACCAGCCTGTGCGGTCAGGCGGTCACGGATGGCGTGCTGGTGTTGTTGGGCGAGGGGCTGGCTACCTGCCAAATCAGCCCCGATGGTGCCACCGTGCAGCTGGGACCGGCCATCGTGGGCGCAGAAGTCAACCGCCGTTTGGCACCGCTGGGGCGCAAGATTGGCCCCGATCCGGCCTCCATCAACGCCGCCAAGATTGGCGGCATGGCCGCCAACAACAGCTCGGGTATGTGCTGCGGCACGGCACAGAACAGCTACCACACGCTGGCGGCTTTGCGCGTGATGCTGGCCGATGGCACGGTGCTGGACACCGGCGATGCCCACAGTGTGGCTACTTTCCGCCAAAGCCACCGCACTTTGTTGGAACGGCTGGACGAGCTGGCCGCTGGGGTGCGGGCCGATGCGGCCTTGAGCGCACGTATCCGTGCCAAATACAAGATCAAGAACACCACCGGCTACAGCCTGAATGCCTTGGTCGATTACCACGACCCGGTAGCTATTTTGGCCCACTTGATGATTGGCTCGGAGGGCACGCTGGGCTTTATCTCACGCATTACTTACTACACAGTGCTGGAGCACGCACACAAAGCCAGTGTGTTGGCCTTCTTTCACGACATGGAAAGTGCCTGCCGCGCCGTGATCGGCCTCAAGGCGCGGCCCGTAGATGCCGTGGAGCTGCTCGACCGGGCCTCATTGCGCTGCGTGGCCGACAAGCCAGGAATGCCGCCCCTGTTGGCTACTTTGCCCGAGGGGGCCACGGCCCTGTTGATCGAAACCCGTGCGCCCTCGGCGGCAGATTTGCAACAGCGCATGGATGCCGTGTTGCAAGAGTTGGCGGCCTATCCGTTGGTTGAGACCCCAACCTTTACCACCAACCCGGCAGAAATGGAGCGGCTGTGGAATGTGCGAAAAGGCACCTTTCCGGCGGTGGGGGCAGTGCGCAAGCCGGGCACCACCGTCATTATTGAGGATGTGGCCGTGGCGGTGGCCGATTTGGCCGCTTGCTGCCGCGATTTGCAACAGCTCTTTGCCCGGCATGGCTACCACGAGGCCATCATCTTTGGCCATGCGCTCGAAGGCAATGTGCATTTTGTCTTCACGCAAGACTTTGGCATTGAGGCCGAAGTGGCCCGCTATGCCGCTTTCATGGACGACTTGTGCCACACGCTGGTGCGCAAATACGATGCCTCGCTCAAGGCCGAGCATGGCACAGGCCGCAACATGGCCCCGTTTGTGGAGCTGGAGTGGGGCGCTCAAGCCTATGCCCTGATGCAAGAGATTAAGCAGCTTTTTGACCCCGAAGGGCTGCTCAACCCCGGCGTCATCATCAACAGTGATGCGCAAGCCCACTTGCAGCACCTCAAGCCCATGCCCGCGGCTGGGCAACTGTATGCCGCAGTAGACCGTTGCATTGAGTGCGGTTTTTGTGAGCCGCAATGCCCCTCGCACGGGCTGACACTGTCGCCACGCCAACGCATCGTCGGCTGGCGCGAGCTGTCGCGCCGCGAGGCCGCAGGCGAGGCTCCGGGTGCATTGGGCCAAGATTACCTTTACATGGGGCTAGACACCTGTGCCACCTGTGGCCTGTGCGCCACGGCTTGCCCGGTGGGGATAGAGACCGGTGCCCTGACCCGTGCGGTGCGTGGTGAGCAGCTTTCGGGGGTGGCCCGCAGCTTGGGCCATGTGGCAGCGAATCATTTTGGGGCGACCCAAGCGTTGGCACGCACCGCGCTCAAGGCGGGCCATTGGGCCGAGGCTATGGTGGGCACGCAAGCCTTATCGCGCCTGACGGGCGGTGCTTGGAAAGAGGGCATGCCCACCCCGCAGCCGCTGGGCCGTGCCACCCGCACCCAAGGCGACAAGGTGGTGTATTTCCCCACCTGTGCAGGCCGCATGTTGGGTGCCGATAGCCCAGAGCAGGCTTTGTCTGCCACGGTGATTCGGGTACTTGAGCGTGCTGGTTACGCCCCCATCGTGCCAGACAACGTCAACCGCCTGTGCTGCGGCCAGTCTTTTGCCAGCAAGGGCTTGGCGCAAGATGCCGACGACAAAGCCGCCGAATTGGAAGCCGCCTTGCTCAAGGCCAGCAACAACGGGGCTTACCCGGTCATTTTGGACGCCAGTGCCTGCTCACTGCGCATGAAAACCTTTTTGGCCGAGCGCCTGAAGGTTTATGACTTGGTGGAGTTTGCCCACGATGCACTCCTGCCCCGCCTGATGCTGCACAAAAAGACCGAGCCGGTGCTGATCCATCTGAACTGTTCGGCCCGCCGCATGGGCTTGGAAGGCAAGTTGCGTCAACTCGCTGCCACCTGTGCCCACCAAACGGTATTGCCCGCCGAGGTCAAGTGCTGTGGTTTTGGTGGCGACCGGGGCTTTGTAGTGCCAGAACTCAACACCCATGCCCTGCGCAAGCTGCATGCCGAGGTGCCCACCGGGTGCTGCGGCGGCTACTCCAGCAACCAGACCTGTGAGATTGGCCTGACCCACGCCACAGGCATGCCTTACCGATCCATCGTCCATTTGCTCGATGAGTGCAGTGCCGAGGCCACCCGCCTTGCCACCTGCTGATACCGATTCACCCACTTTTACCCGTATCTCACCCTAGGAGAAAACACCACCATGCAACCCTGGACGCAAATCTACGACCCCCTGGGCAACCTTTGGTTGTCCTCGCTGGTCGCCGCGCTACCGATCATCTTCTTCTTTATCGCGCTGGCGGTGCTGCGCATGAAGGGCCATGTCGCGGGCACCATCACCGTGGCTATTTCGTTGGCCGTAGCCATCTTTTTCTACAAAATGCCGGTACAGATGGCACTGGCCTCGGCGGGCTATGGTTTTCTGTATGGTTTGTGGCCCATTGCGTGGATCATCATTGCAGCGGTGTTTTTGTACAAAATCACGGTCAAGACGGGGCAGTTTGATGTGATTCGGGCCTCGGTGGTGTCGATCACCGATGACCAGCGTTTGCAAATGCTGTTGGTGGGCTTTTCCTTTGGTGCCTTTTTAGAAGGTGCCGCTGGTTTTGGTGCTCCCGTAGCCATTACCGCCGCTTTGCTGGTCGGTCTGGGCTTTAACCCACTCTATGCGGCAGGTCTGTGCCTGATTGCCAATACGGCCCCAGTGGCCTTTGGCGCGATGGGTATCCCGATCATTGTGGGTGGTCAGGTCACGGGCATTGATCCGTTCAAGATTGGTCAGATGGCAGGCCGCCAATTGCCGCTGTTGTCGGTGATTGTGCCTTTCTGGTTGGTGGCCATGATGGACGGCTGGCGTGGCGTCAAGGAGACTTGGCCCGCTATTTTGGTGGCTGGCCTGAGTTTTGCCATCACCCAATATCTGACAGCTAACTTCATTGGCCCAGAGCTGCCAGACATCACATCGGCGCTGGTGAGCCTGATTTGCTTGACGGTGTTCTTGAAAAACTGGAAGCCCAAGCGCATTTTCCGTTTTGACAACCAGCAACCTACCGCAGCCGACCAGCAAAGCCACCATAGTTTTGGTCAGATTGCCAAGGCTTGGTCGCCCTTCGTCATTCTGGCTGTCATGGTCACGATCTGGAGTCTCAAGCCGTTCAAAGCCCTGTTTGCCAAGGGTGGGGAGTTGTATTCACTGGTGTTCCAGTTTCCGGTGCCCATGCTTGATCAATTGGTCATCAAGATGGAGCCAATTGTGGCCAAGGCCACACCCTATGTGGCGGTCTATAAACTCGACATTTTGTCGGCCACCGGCACCGCCATTTTCATTGCCGCCCTCATCAGCATGGTAGTGCTGGGCATGAAAACCAGTGATGCCGCCAAGGCGCTTAAGGAAACCGTGGTTGAACTCAAGCGCCCCATCTATTCGATTGGTATGGTGCTGGCCTTTGCCTTTGTGGCCAATTACTCCGGTCTGTCGGCTACTTTGGCGCTGCTGCTGGCGGGCACAGGGGTGCTGTTTCCGTTTTTCTCGCCATTTTTGGGGTGGCTGGGCGTGTTTCTGACGGGGTCGGATACTTCGTCTAATGCGCTGTTTTGCTCATTGCAAGCCACCACCGCACACCAAGTGGGCGTGTCAGACACCCTGCTGGTGGCAGCCAACACCACAGGCGGCGTGACGGGCAAGATGATCTCTCCCCAATCCATTGCCGTGGCCTGTGCTGCGGTCGGTTTGGTGGGCAAAGAGTCGGATTTGTTCCGCTTTACGGTCAAGCACAGCCTGATTTTTGCCACGATGGTGGGCATCATCACCACGCTGCAAGCCTATGTGTTTACTTGGATGATTCCGTAAGGTTCATCAGGCTCAGGCTCAGGCTCAGGCACTGGGCCGCTCGTACAGTCGCCAGCCGTTGCGCCCGGCATTCTTGGCTTGGTACAGCGCGGCATCAGCGCAGGCGATCAGGCCGTCCACATGGTCGGCATGGTCGGGAAACAGCGCGATGCCAATGCTGGTGCCAATTGAGGCAATGCCTGCTGCCAGTGGAAAAGGCTGGGCCAAGCTGTACACCAGGCGTGCTGCCAGCGCCTGGGCATCAGTCACCGTGAGCATATCGGGCAAGATGCACAAAAACTCGTCACCTCCCAAGCGGGCCACGGTGTCTACGGCGCGTACCGCATCGCGCAGGCGCTGCGACACTTGGCGCAGCAACTCATCTCCGGCGGCATGGCCCATGTTGTCGTTGACCCACTTGAAGCGGTCTAGATCCATGTAAAACACCGCCAGCGGCAAGTTGCTGCGTCTAGACTGCTCCATGCCTTGTTGTAATCGGTCGCGGGCAATGGCCCGGTTGGCCAACCCTGTCAGGGGGTCGTAGTTAGCCAACTCCAAGTCTTGTTTGGTGCGTTGCAGGTGGTCAATGGTGCATTGCAGCTCAAACTCCTTGACTTCATGCTGCACGACCAGTTTGGCAAAGGCCTCGGCCAGAGCGGCCAGCTCGGGGGATTCTGGGTGTTCCGAGGCCATGTCCAACAGTTCGGGCACGGCCTGCATGTCTCCTTGGTGGGCAATGCGTTCGGCCACGGTCAACAGCTTGGTCAGCAGCAGGGCATGGGGGGCTGCATCGTCGGAAAAAGGCAGGTCTGTGGGCATAGGTTCCTGGGCAGTGGTGAGGGAAGGCCTGGCGCTGCCGTGGCAGGCGAATCTGCGCGATGATAGCCACAGGCGGCTCGGCCTCATGCCTCCATGCGGTTTCGAGGCGCGACTTTTTGCGTCAGCGCAAAGCCACCAGAGCGCAGAGACAACAGCCCGTACTGGGCCTGTGCCCACATTCACATTTTTGCTACCAAATGCAGGATGTGTTCTACCTGCCGTTGCAATGCCGTGGGCACGGGCAAACGTCCTTGCATGACCGCTTGTGTATAGCGTGTGGTGCTGGCTACGTCAATTTCTGTGGGCAAGCCCGGCACCTCGCTGGCGGTGCCTGCCTGTTGCTCCTCCAGCAAGGAGTGCTGCCCCTGCACGAAGCCGTCGTAACGGGGCCAGCGGCGTGGGTCAGCAGCCACTTCGCCCTCTAGGCCGCGCGAGAGCAACGCATTGGCCTGGAGCAGCGTAAAGGTGGCACACAGCCGCTCTAGGTATTCAGGATGGGTGTAGCTGGTGACGACCAAGGCGGCTTCGGCGCCGGGGTTCATCAGTTTGACAACGCTGTGGCCGGGATTGCGCAGCCCAATCACTTCGCGTGCCGCCAGCAGGCGGGCCAGACCGGGGTGCAGATCGTGAGTGTCAATATGCGCCACTTGACCCGCAGCAATGGCTTCTGGTTTTGTCAGGGCTGCAACCCCCAGCGCCTGCAAAACCTCGGAGGCTAAAACCCGGCGCGCCTCGGTGCGCATGCCGTGTAGCAGCACGGGCAACCCCTCGCGGGCCAACAGCAAGGCCAACAGGGGCGTGAGTACCGGCAGCTTGCGGGCGCCGTTGTAGCTTGGCAGCACCACCAGCGGTCGGGTGCTGGTGGGCCACCGGGGCAATCGGGCGTGGGTAGCATCCAGAAAACCGGCCAGCTCTTGGGGGGTTTCACTCTTGATGCGCATAGCCAAGCAAAAGGCGCCAATTTCTAGATCACTCACCGTGCCGTCGAGCACCTGAGCGAATAAATCGGCGGCCTGTTCGCGGGTCAGTGGTTTGGCGCCGCGGGGGCCGCGCCCAATTTCTTTGATGTAGTGGCCTATGCCCATGAGGTTTCTCTGGCCTGGATCAGGCAGGTTGCAAAGGGCCATTTTCTACCAACCATCACGGCTCTGCCTGCAAGCGAGTTGCCCCGGTAAAATCGCTGCCTTGTACCCGGCCTGGTGTGCGCTTTGGGCGCCGACGGGCCACCCTCCCACAGTATCTCTCTGTGGCCGCTGCGCATTGGCAGTCGCTATCCCTCTCGTTCTGGAACGCTCCCCTGTGTCTTACGCCCCCGAAACCCGGCGCCGCCGCACCTTTGCCATTATTTCTCACCCCGATGCGGGTAAAACCACGCTGACTGAAAAGCTGTTGCTGTTTTCGGGTGCCATCCAGATTGCTGGGGCCGTCAAGGGCCGCAAGGCCAGCCGCCATGCCACCTCCGACTGGATGGAAATCGAAAAGCAGCGCGGCATCTCGGTGGCCAGTTCGGTGATGCAGATGCTCTACCGTGAGCATGTGATTAACCTGCTCGATACTCCCGGCCACAAAGACTTCTCAGAAGATACCTACCGTGTGCTCACGGCTGTCGATTCGGCCCTGATGGTGATTGACGCGGCCAATGGTGTCGAATCCCAAACCCGCCGCCTGATTGAGGTGTGCCGCCAGCGTGACACCCCCATCATCACCTTTGTCAACAAAATGGACCGCGAGGTGCGCGATCCGCTGGACATTCTGGACGAAGTAGAGCGTGAACTGGGCATGCCTTGCTGCCCTATGACGTGGCCGGTGGGCCAAGGCAAACGATTTGGCGGCATCATCAACCTGCGCAACCAGACCATGACGGTGTTTGAGTCGGGCAGCGAGCGCCGCCCGCAAGACTTTGAAGCCATCCCGCTCACCGAGGTAGACACCTTGCGCGCCCGCTTTGGCAGCGAGTTTGATGCTGCGATGGAGAGCATGGAGCTGGCGGTAGGGGCTTCACCCGCTTGGGATCATGCGGCGTTCTTGGCAGGCAAACTCACGCCGGTGTTTTTTGGCTCGGGGGTAAACAACTTTGGTGTCATGGAAGTGCTCGATGCGCTGGTAGACATGGCTCCATCACCTGGCCCGCGTGTCAGTACCTTGCAGGTCAACAAGCAGCCGGTGGTCAAAACCATCCAGCCCGAAGACGAAGGCTTTGCTGGCGTAGTCTTCAAGGTACAGGCCAACATGGATGCCAACCACCGCGACCGCATCGCCTTTGTGCGCGTGGCCTCGGGGCGCTACCAGCCTGGCATGAAGCTGCGCGTGCAACGCACCGCCAAAGAGCTGCGCCCCACCAGCGTGGTGACTTTCATGAGCCAGCGCCGTGAGGCCGTAGAAGAAGCCTATGCGGGCGACATCATCGGGTTCACCACCCACGGTGGTGTGCAGTTGGGTGACACCATTACCGATGGCGCGAGTTTGCAATTTACTGGCCTGCCCTTCTTTGCACCAGAAATGTTCATGACCGTGGTGCTCAAAAACCCGCTGCGCACCAAGCAGTTGCAGCAGGGCTTGGCGCAGTTGGGTGAAGAAGGCGCGATTCAGGTGTTCAAGCCCGACACTGGCGGCAACATGCTGTTGGGGGCCATTGGTCAATTGCAGTTTGAAGTAGTGCAACACCGACTGAAGGCTGAATACGACTGCGATGTGCGGCTAGAGAGCTGCCAATACACCGGCGCCCGTTGGATTACGGCAGACAGCCCCACCGACTTGCGCGCCTTTACCGATGCCTACCCCATGCGTTTGGCCCATGATGCTGCAGATACGCTGGCTTATCTTTGCACCAGCCCCTACGATGTGCGCTTGGCGCAAGAGCGATTTCCGAAGATTCATTTCCACCCACTGCGCGAGCATGCGGGCTTGAGCCTAGGCAGCGCAGGCTAAACCCATAAGCCACCGGGCCACTAGGCCAGCAACGCAGGAGGTATATTTTTAGTATGGTACGTCCTGCACTTCGCATTACCCTGCAACGGCTGTTGTTGGCGGTGCTGTTGTTGGTGTTGCTACCGTTGCTTATGGTGCATGGCTGGTTCTCCTACCGGGCGGCACAAACCTCTGCCGAGCAATACCAAACGCAATTGGCCCGCGAGGTCAGCGCGCGTATCTACGACAAGGTGGTGCAGTTCTTTGCGGTGCCACAGCAGGTGTTGTCGTTTAACGTACAGCTCTTTCGTGCCGGATTGTTGCAACCCCAAGATCAAGAGCGCCTGCTGCCATTCTTTTTGCACCAGTTGCGTCGTGAGCCGCTATTGACTTTTTTGTCGATGGGTAATGCCGAAGGGGAGTATTTTTCGGTCAGTCGTCCCCCGTTGGGAAAAGACAAGAGCTTGCGTCTGTTAGATGCACCCTTGAGCGAGGGGCGCGTGATGTCTATCTATCGCATCCGCGACGACAACCAGCGCGGCCAGCGCATCGCCTTGGGTAATCGCTATTTTGACGCCCGCACCCGGCCTTGGTTTCAAATAGCAGCGGATAGGGCGGGTATGCAATGGTATTTGCCCTATCGCTATGTCATCCACGATGAACAGGGCGCCTACGAGGCGATGGGCATGGGCATGTCGGCTCCCTTGCGCAATGCCGAAGGCCACTTTATCGGGGTGCTGAATGCCGATGTCGCGCTGGTGCAATTGAGCCAGTTGTTGGCCGACATCACCCGTGAGCTGGGCGGTGTGGCCTTGTTGGCGGACGCCAGTGGAGCCTTGTTGGCCACCTCCATCTCCGATCCGCTCTACCACTTAGACAATGGCAAAGCCGTCCGTATCCGGGCGGCAGATAGCCAACACCCAGTGATTCGCAGCACCGCCCAAGCAATGGACAGCCAAAACCAGCCACAGGGGCGGGCGATACGGCAAATTCAAGGAGAGCCGTACCTGTTGGATTGGTGGACATACCAACTCCCTGATGGCCCGCCCTTGCGCATTGGCGTAGCCTTGCCACAAAGCCGTTTTAATGCCCCCAGTGAAAATCTGATGGAGCATTTTGTGGGTTTGGTCATGGTGTCGGTACTGATCAGCCTGCTGGCGGCTTGGGTAGTGAGCAAATGGGTGGCGCGGCCCTTGGAGGCGTTGGGGCATTGGGCACAACAATTGGGGCAAGGCGATTGGAACAGTGCTCAGCCTCGTATCCATAGCCCGATGGCCGAAGTGGGGGCGCTGTCCCATGCTCTGGGGTTCATGACCGAGCAGATGCGCAACTACACACAAAATCTGGAAAGCCAAGTGGCCGAGCGCACGGCGGCACTAGAGGCTGCCAATCGTGAGCTGTCTAGCCAATCGCACACCGATGGCCTGACCGGGCTGGCCAATCGACGCTGTTTTGATGAGGTGTTGGCCGAGGAATGGTCTCGGGCCAGACGCACCCGCCAGCCATTGGCGTTGATCATGATAGATATCGATTATTTCAAACGCTACAACGACCATTATGGTCATGTGGAGGGCGACCACTGTCTGCGTCGGGTCGCCCAGATACTGGCGGACAATGTGCGCCGTCCTGGCGATTTGGTAGCCCGGTATGGAGGCGAAGAATTTGCCGTGATTGCACCAGCCACTGATCTGCATGGCATCCAGCAACTGGCAGAAAAGCTGCGTTTGGTCATTGCCCAAGAGGCCATTCCCCACGCCCTGCATACCCAAGGTTGTGTCACGGCCAGCTTTGGCGTAGCCATTGCGGTGCCCGATGGTAGCAACGGCCCCGAACCCTTGCTCCAGGCGGCCGATCGGGCGCTCTACCATGCCAAAGAAGCTGGTCGCGATCGGGTAGGGGTGGCGCTTTAGGAGGAAGGGGCCGCCGTCTGCTCGGCCAGCCGCTTGAGTTGGTAGAGGGTCTCCAAAGCCTCTCGGGGGCTTAGGGCATCGGGTTGTATCTGTGCCAGTGCCGCCTCTACGGGGCTGGATGGAGGTGGCTCTGCCGCTGGAGGTGCAGCAAACAAATCTACCTGGGCTTGGTGTTGGCTGGCACGCTCTTCCAAGCTCGCGAGGGTGTGGCGGGCGTGGTGCAACACAGCGGCAGGAATGCCCGCCAGCTTGGCTACTTGAATGCCATAGCTGCGGCTGGCTGGGCCACTTTGAAGTTCATGCAAAAACACAATATCGTGGCCGGATTCGGCGGCGCTCACATGCCAATTGACGGCATGGCGTGCTTGCGCAGGCAGTTCGGTCAGTTCAAAGTAATGTGTGGCAAACAGTGTGAGCGCCTTGGTCTTGTCATGCAAGTGGGTGGCAATCCCACTGGCTAGCGCCAATCCATCAAAGGTGCTGGTGCCTCGGCCAATCTCATCCATCAGCACCAGGCTGTGTGGTGTGGCGGCGTGCAAAATTTGCGCTGCCTCCACCATCTCTAACATGAAGGTCGATTGGGCGTTGGCCAAGTCATCGGCGGCCCCAATGCGGGTGTGGATGGCGTCAATCGGCCCCAAGCGGCAGGCGTTGGCGGGCACATGGCTGCCCATGCTAGCCAACAGCACGATCAGTGCCACTTGGCGCATATAGGTCGATTTACCGCCCATGTTGGGGCCGGTGATAATTTGCAAGCGTGTGTGGGGGTTGAGCCGTGTGTGGTTGGCTATAAAAGCGCCGCTCGAGGTTTGGGCCAATCGGGCTTCTACGACCGGGTGACGGCCCGCTTCAATGTCAATACAGGGCTCGGGGGTGAACTCTGGCACACACCAGTTCAGTGTGAGTGCGCGTTCGGCCAAGCAGCACAACACGTCCAGCGCCGCCAAGGCCCGTGCCATGCGTGTGAGTGCTGGCACATAGCCTTGTAACTGCTCCAGCACCTGCTCGTACAGCCATTTTTCACGGGCCAGTGCCCGCTCCTGTGCCGACAAAGCCTTGTCTTCAAAGGCTTTCAATTCGGGGGTGATAAAGCGTTCGGCGTTTTTGAGCGTCTGGCGGCGGCGGTAGTCGTCGGGCACTTTGCTGCTTTGGCCCTGCGTGACTTCGATATAAAAACCATGCACCTTGTTGAACTGCACGCGCAGATTGGCAATGCCAGTGCGGGTGCGTTCGCGGCTTTCTAAATCGAGCAAAAAAGCATCGCAATTGCTCTGGATGGCGCGTAGCTCATCCAAATCGGCATCAAAGCCATTGGCAATGACGCCACCATCGCGCACCAAGGCGGCTGGTTCTTCGGCTATCGCCGCTTGCAATAAGGTGACACAAGCCGGTGGCACTTGCAAATCAGCAGCAATATGGCTGAGGTAGGGGTCGGCCTCGGGGGGGAGCAGGGCGAGCAGCTCCTGCTTTTGCAAGGTTTTGCACAGCGCCACCAGTTCGCGTGGGCGCACTTGGCGCAGTGCGATGCGGGCACTGATGCGCTCGACATCGCTCACACCTTTTAGTGCGTTGCGCAAGGTTTGCCAGAGATTGCCATGCTTGTGCAGCGCCGTGGTGGCCGCCAGCCGCGCTTGGGCCTCGGTGCGCTCGCGCCGAGGCTCCAGCAGCCAAGTCTTGAGCAGGCGGCTGCCCATGCCGGTCATACAGGTATCGAGCAAGGACAGCAGTGTGGGCCCGTCTTCGCCACGCAGGGTTTTGACTAGCTCCAAATTGCGCCGTGTGCTGGCGGGCAGGTCGATCATGTCACCTGTGCGTTGCACTTGGATGTGGTGAACATGGGTCAGTGCCCGGCCTTGGGTGTGTTCGGCATATTGCAGCAGGGCACCAGCTGCCGCATGGGCTTGGGCCAAGTCTTGTGCGCCCCAAGCGTGTAGGCCAGCAGCCCCGAGTTGCGTTAGCAATTGGCGTGCCCCCAAAGCGGGGTCAAACTGCCAATCGGGCCTGGGGCTGATGGGGCATTGAAAAGCACCACGCTGTCGCAGCAGCAACAATTGCTGCTCAAAACGCTCGTTGCTACCGGCGCTGTAAATCACCTCGCTGGGGGCAATGCGCACCAACCATGCGGCCAGCTCGTCCGGGTGGCATTCTGCCAACTGCACAATGCCTTGCGTCACACTCATCCAAGCCAAGCCATAACGGGCGCGTGGCCCTTGGTGGATAGCCAACAACAGGGCTTCGGTTTTGTCTGAAAGCAATTCGGCATCGGTGAGCGTGCCGGGGGTGACCACCCGCACCACCTTGCGTTCCACGGGGCCTTTGCTGGTAGCTACATCCCCCACCTGTTCACAAATGGCAACCGATTCGCCCAACTTGATGAGGCGGGCTAAATAGTTCTCTAGCGCATGGAACGGCACCCCGGCCATCATCACCGGCTGACCTGCCGACTGGCCGCGTTGGGTCAGGGTGATATCCAGTAGCCGTGCTGCTTTTTCGGCATCGGCATAAAAGACCTCGTAAAAATCACCCATGCGATAAAACAAGAGCGTGTCGGGATACCCAGCCTTGAGGCTCAGGTATTGCTGCATCATGGGGGTGTGGTGTTCACCGGCCTTGGCCTTGATGGGTTTGTCGTTGTTATCCATTACTGATCCATGCCGCAGATAAAAAATTGCTTGGCACTAACTGTTTGCTAGACAAAGCGCAATTTTGCCGCTGTTGGGCTTAGCGAACTGCCCCATCTCGGACCGGACTGGGGTGCATTCCGTGGGCATTGGGCACGCTAATGGTGTCAGGCAAGCCGTTTTCTGTTACTTTCTTATGGCTATTGCACCTTACTATGTCTGATTCTTCGCCATTGCTGCACTGTCGCCGTGAATTCGTTTACCTCCAGAGCCTTATTTCCCGTCATCAGCCAGGGTAACGAGCCATCGTTGCAGCCCGAAACCTGTATGTCACTGGAAGACCCAGTGGTGGAAATTGCCGCCTTGCGCGCAAGGTTGGCGCAGACACAACAGCAATTGCAGGAGGCACAGCGCCAATTGCATGAGCAGGCCCGTGTCTTTCAGGCGATGGAGGACTTGGCCCGAGCGGGCTACTGGTGGCGTATTCGCGGAGACCACAGCAGCGGCTCGTACTGGTCTCCGGGGTTATGCCATTTGGCGGGTTTTCCTGAGCAAGAGTGGGTCAGTTGCCAACAGGGGCGCAGTGGCATCTTGCCCGACGATTGGAGCGCCTTTCAGGATGCAGTCGCCCGCATGGATGGCCGCGATATGGAATACCGCTGGCGCCGTCCCGACGGTCAGGTGCGCCGTTTGCGCACGCGCATGTGTCTGCACCAAACCCAAGAGGGCACCGTGATGGAGTTGGGTGTGGTGCTGGATGTGACCCAGGGGCACCAGGTGGCAGCACAACTGCGTGAACAACTGGACTTTATCCAACGCATTGCCAGCAGCATTCCAGGGTTTATTTACCAGTACCGCATTCGTCCTGATGGTTCGACCTGCATTCCGTACATCAGCGATGCCGTGCAAGAGCTGTTGGGGGTCTCGGCCCAGACCGTCATGCACGATTTGGCCCAAATTGAGGCCAGGGTCGATGCCAGTGATTTGCAACGCATGCGTCTTACGTTGCAGCGTGCGGCACACGACTTGCAACCGTGGCAAAGTGAATACCGAGTGCATGCCGACGATGGCACGATACGCTGGCACATGACCAGTGCCGTGCCGCAAATGGAGTCTGATGGCAGTGTGCTGCTGCATGGCTATACGTTGGACATGACCGAACGCAAGCGCGCTGAAGAAGAAATTGAACGACTGGCTTTTTACGATGCCCTGACCGGGTTGCCCAATCGGCGTCTGTTGCTCAATCGGCTAGAACATACGATTGCGGTATGTTTGCGCAAACAGCAGCGCGGGGCTTTGCTGTTCATTGATCTGGACAATTTCAAAGACCTCAATGACACCCAGGGCCACGATATTGGCGACCTGCTACTGACCCAAGTGGCACAGCGCCTCGTGGCTGTGGTGCGCGATGCTGACACGGTAGCCCGTTTTGGCGGTGATGAATTTGTGGTCATGCTCGATGGTCTCTGTGCTGATGTGAGCACCGCCACAGCCCAGGCCGAGACCGTGGCCGAAAAATTGTTGCGGGCCTTGAATACGCCCTACACCTTGGGCGCAGCACCGCATTACAGCACCCCCAGCATTGGTATCACGCTGTTTGGCGATGAGCGCCACAGCGTCGATGAACTGCTCAAGCGGGCCGATTTGGCTATGTACCAAGCCAAGGCCGCAGGCCGCAATACCCAACGCTTGTTTGACCCGTCCATGCAGGCGGCGCTGTTGGCCCGCTCCAGTTTAGAGGCCGACTTGCGCTTGGGGCTAGAGCGTGGTGAGCTGTTTGTGCAATACCAACCCGTGGTCAATCACCGTGGGCAGATTTTGGGCGCCGAGGCACTGGCACGCTGGCGTCACCCCGAGCGCGGCATGATCAGCCCGGCCGATTTCATCCCATTGGCTGAACAAACCGGCTTGATTTTGCCGCTGGGGCGTCATGTGTTGCGCACCGCTTGCCTGCAATTGGTAGAGTGGGCTGACGATCCGCAGGCTGCCCATCTCAGTGTGGCTGTCAATGTGAGTGCGCGCCAGTTTCGCCAACCGGGCTTTGTGGCCGAGGTGCTGGAGATTCTGGCCGAGACCGGCGCCAACCCGCGCCGACTCAAGGTGGAGCTGACCGAAAGCATGCTGTTGGGCGATTTGGAATGCACCATCGATCGTATGGAGCAACTCCAGCATGAGGGCGTAGGCTTTGCGCTGGACGATTTTGGTACTGGTTATTCCAGCCTTAGCTACCTCAAGCGCCTGCCGCTAGACCAAGTCAAGATTGACCAGAGTTTTGTGCGCGATGTACTCACCGACCCCAATGACGCCGCAATTGTGCGCACCATCTTGGCATTGGCGCAGAGCCTCGATTTGGTAGCCGTGGCCGAAGGGGTCGAGACCACCGGCCAGATGGGATTCTTGCGGTTGCACGGTTGTGAGCAGTTCCAGGGCTACCTGTTTGGCCGTCCGGGTTCGGCGCAGGCGTTGCAGGCACTGCTCCATGCCCAGCCCTGACTTTTACCAACGTTCAGTTTCCTATGCTCCAGCATCCCATGCCACAGCATCCTTTGTATGGCTGGCGTGGTGTGGTCGTGGTGTTGCTGTTGGCGGTGTTGGGGGCGGCACTGGCGGTGCAGGAGGTTCGCGAACAGCGTTTGCATGAGCGCCAAACCACCAAGGGGCAGATGCTGGAGTTGATGGCGCAGGCACTGGATGGGCAGGCGGCCCAGCAGGTATTGCGTGAGCACCTGAAAAATGGGGGGCAGGTGCCTTGCACACTGGCGCAACAGCGTGTGCAGCAACCAGCCACCATGCCCGAAAAAGCCCTTACCGCTTGGCTAACCAAAGTGCGCACAGCCCTGTCTGCCGAAGCGGTCTACATACTCGATGCCCAGGGGCAGGTGTTGGCCCAAGATGTTTCTAGTACCCGTTTATCTGCGGCTGGTCTGCACTTACGCCAGCGTTTTGCCATGGTGGCTGGCCCTGACATACAGGTACAAGCCGCCGTCAGCCCCAGCACCCATGAACGCCAGCTCTATCTGTTGGCACCTCTGTCGGCCCACTGCCCGCAGTCTGATCGAGTTTCTGGCGTGTTGGTGGTGCAGTTGGCGTTTTCTCCCTTGGATGCACTGTTGGCCCGTGCCGGCCATCCCATGCTGTTGCTGTCACCCCAAGGCGTGGTGTTTGCGGCCACACGGCCCGAGTGGATCTATACCGTGGCACCGCCACTGACACAAAGTCGCATTGACGCCATTGCCGCCTTGGGGCAGTTTGGTCATCATTTTGACAATGGTGTCGCCTCTGCCTTGCCGTTTTCACCTGTGGCCACCGAGGTGGTGGTAGATGGGCAGGCCCATACGGTACAGCAGCGTGGTATGGATTGGGGCCATCCCGATGGCCCTTGGCAGTTGGTCATGTTGGACAATGTCAGCCCGCAGATGTCTGCCGCCGACAGCTTGCGTTATGGTTCGATTGCTTGGGTCTTGCTGGTTTTGCTGGGGTTGTTGGTATTGGCCTTGCTGCGCAGCCGCGCCCGCATGGCGGCCATGTTGGCGCGCGTGCAACTGTTGGGCACAGCTTTGGAGCACAATCCGCTGGCAGTGGTTGTCACCGATGCCAGTGGTGTGATTGAGTGGGTCAATCCGCAATTTGAGCGCAATACCGGCTATGCGCTGCATGAAGTGCGGGGCCGCAAACCGTCTATGTTGGCCAGCGGCCGCACCTCGGCACAGACGTTCCATGATATGTGGAGTACCGTCATGGCGGGGCGCATCTGGACAGGGCAGTTTATTAATTGCCGTCGTGATGGCACCGAATACTACGATGATGTCACCATCTCTCCAGTGTTGGATGCCCAAGGCAAGTGCATGGGGCTGGTTGGATTGCAACAAGATGTAACCCGTCGTATTGGCGAGCAGCAAGAAAAACGCCACAGCGAAGCACGGCTGCGAGAACTCTTGCAAGAGCAAACGGCCATTTTTGACCATGCCCCACCGGTGCTGGTAGTGGGCAACGGTGTGGTGCACAAATTCAATCCAGCCTTGGTCGTTTTGTTGGGGCCAGTGCGTATCGGCCAAAGTACCAGTGCCTTTTTTGGTAATTTGGAGCAGCAAGCGGCTTTTTCGGCCAAGGTGGCCCCGTTGTTGGCGGATGGGCAACCCGTGCGGATCGATTGGCGTTTGTACCGCAGCAATGGCAGTCATTTTGAGGCCCGCTTGTCTGGGCATCGGGTGGAGCTGGAAGGCTGCCAAGAGGCCTCTTTGTGGGTGATTGAGGATGTGAGCGAGGCCCGGCGCATTGAGTTGGCGATGCAGGCGGCCATGCAGTTTCAGCAGGTGCTGATTGACACCATTCCGATGCCGGTGTTTTACAAAGATGCTCAGGGGCGTTATTTGGGCCTCAACCGTGCCTACACCCAAGCGTTTGGTCAACGCCGTGAAGACTTGTTGGGGCGCACGGTATTAGAGCTAGATTACCTTGGGTCTGCACTGCGTGAGGAGTTCCAGCAGGCCACCCAGATAGCCTTGGGCTGCATGCAAGCGCCTGTACACCGCGAGATCGATATTCCCCATGCCGATGGACAGCTGCACCACATGCTGTATTGGCTGCAAGGCTTTGCCCAGCCCGATGGTCAGCCGGGCGGAGTCATCGGTGTCTTTGTTGATATCACCGAACGCCAACGGGCTGCCCAAGAGTTGCAACAGGCCAAGGAGCGGGCCGAACAGTCGGTGGCCCTCAAGTCTAGTTTTTTGGCCAATATGAGCCACGAAATTCGCACGCCCATGAATGCCATCATTGGCATGTCACATTTGGCTTTGCAGTCGGGTCTAAATGAGCGTCAACGCGACTATATTGGCAAAATTGAGCAGGCCAGTCGCCACTTGATGGGCATCCTGAACGACATTCTGGACTTCTCGCGGGTGGAGGCTGGCAAGCTGCGCATTGACCCCCGTCCCTTTGTGCTCGATCAGGTGTTGGCTGGCGTCATTGATGTGATTGGTCAGAAGGCTGCGGCCCAGGGGTTGGAACTGATTTGTGATGTGGCCCCCGATGTGCCCACCCATCTGGTAGGCGATGCGCTGCGCATTGGTCAGATACTGATCAACTATGCCAACAATGCCGTCAAGTTTACCGAGCGTGGCGAGATTGGGGTGGCGGTGCGGGTGCAGGAAGAATGTGATGCCCGTGTGCTGCTGCGCTTTGAGGTGCGAGACACGGGCATTGGATTGGCCCCCGAACAGTTGCCACAACTGTTTCAGAGTTTTCAGCAGGCCGATGCTTCCACCACCCGCAAGTATGGGGGGACGGGTCTGGGTTTGGCTATTTGCAAGAGCTTGGCAGAACTGATGGGCGGGCAAGTAGGGGTACAAAGCCAGTGGGGAGAAGGATCGACTTTCTGGTTCACCGTACCCGTGCAACGCAGTGGCCCCGCCAGGGTGCTGCTGCCACCCCCCGATCTGCGTGGCAGCCGGGTGTTGGTGGTGGATGACAACCCTTCTGCTGCTGCGGTGTTGGCCGAAATGTTGCAGGCGATGGGTTTTGTTGTGGAGCAAACCCATTCTGGTGCCCAAGCATTGGTGGTGCTGTGGCAGGCCAGCGCCCAAGGCCGGGCCTTTTCCTTGGTCTTGCTGGATTGGCAAATGCCAGGCATGGATGGGTTGGAGTTGGCACGGCGCATGGGAGACATGGAGTTGCCACAACCCCCGCGCATTGCTATGGTCACAGCCTTTGGCCGCGAAGATGTGCTGCGCTCAGCCAGCAGTTGTGGCATTGCACAGGTGCTGATCAAGCCCGTCAACGCCTCCATGTTGTTGGACACCATTGTCGAAGTGCTGGCCAGCCCACAAGCCAAGTTTGCCAGCAGCACAGGTGGGGGTTGGCGCTCAGAAGCCGCATTGGTACCTCCGGCACTGCATGGGGCCAGGGTGCTATTGGTAGAAGACAACCTGCTCAACCAAGAAGTGGCCTGCGCTCTGCTAGAAGAAACGGGAGCGCAGGTGGATGTGGCTGGAGATGGGCAAGCGGCCATCGACTGCTTGCAGCACCAACATTACGATTTGGTGCTGATGGATATGCAAATGCCCGTCATGGACGGTCTGCACACAACGCGGTGGCTGCGGGCAGATCCGCGCTTTGCCACCTTGCCCATCATTGCCATGACGGCCAATGCCCTCGAGGTAGATCGCCAGCGTTGCTTGCAAGCAGGCATGAACGAGCACCTGTCCAAGCCGATGGAGCCAGAACGGCTGTGGCAGGTGTTGCAGCATTGGATTGCCCCCCGTGGGGCCACAGGTGGCGCAGCCTTGGTGCAGCCCCACATCGGGGCGACTGAGCACATAGAGCTGCCCCCACCGATTGCCGGGCTGGACATGGCCTTGGGCCTGCGCCACGCTTTGGGGCGGCGGGCGTTGTATGCAGACTTGTTACACCGCTTTGTCAGCCATCAAGCCAATACAGCGACAATTTTGGCGACCAGTCTGGCCCAAGGAGACCATGATACGGCCCGGCGGCTGGCCCACAGCTTGCGTGGGCTGGCCGCCACCTTGGGAGCCACTGCCCTGAGCCAAACGGCTGCAGAGCTGGAGCAAACCTTGGATGTGGACGTGGCACCCTCACAGGCTTGCGTGACCGAGCTGTTGGCCTCTTTGCAGACCCAGTTGCGGGCCGTTCTCGAGCCATTGAGCCTTTGGCAGGCCCAGCACAGCCGTTGCCAGTCTGCGCCCACAGACGACATGGCCCAAGGCAGCGAGGCAGCAGCACTGCAACGGCTTTATACCTTGTTGGATCAAGATGACCCCGCAGCTCTGGCTTATCTAGACCGCCATGCCGCTGCTTTGTCGCAGCGTGTGGGCACCAATTGGCCGCAACTGCTCAGTGCGGTGCGTCAATTTGATTTTTCAACGGCACAGACCTTGCTGCAAAGCTATCTGTCTTTGGAGCAAATCCCAGAACAAGGGGTACAACCCGGTGCTGCATCGGGCATTGGCTCCACCCCCTGACGTCACCATCACACCAGCCGCCAGCACACCAGGAGAGATCATGGAAGCAGCCTCTGTCACCCCTTTGCCACCGCAACGGCCCGAGCGGCCCTTGCCCGTGGTATTGGTGGTGGACGATACGCCAGACAACTTGGCACTCATGGCTGAGTTGCTCAAGGAGCGTTACAGCGTCAAAGTGGCTGCCAATGGAGAGCGGGCCTTAAAAATTGCCCAAGCCCGACCAGCCCCCGATTTGGTGTTGTTGGACATCATGATGCCTGGCATGGATGGCTACGAGGTGTGCCGCCAACTCAAGGCCCAAGAAACCACATGCGACATTCCGGTCATTTTTCTGACAGCCCGTGCTGATACAGAAGACGAACGCAAGGGCTTTGCCCTGGGAGCGGTGGACTACATTACCAAGCCAGTCAGCCCTCCCATTTTGTTGGCACGGGTGCAGACCCATCTGGCCCTCAAGGCCACTGCTGATTTTTTGCGTGATAAGAGTGCGTATTTGGAGCGTGAAGTAGCCTTGCGCACATTAGAAGTGCAGGCCATTCAGGACGTCACCATCATGGCGATGACCTCACTGGCCGAAACCCGCGATGATGAAACCGGCAACCATATTCGGCGCACCCAACTCTATGTCAAGGCCTTGGCCGAGCGCCTGCGCACCCAACCGCGTTTTGAGGCCCAACTCAATGAGCGCATGATTGAGCTGTTTTACAAGTCGGCCCCTCTGCACGACATTGGCAAGATTGGTGTTCCCGATGCCATCTTACTCAAGCCGGGCAAACTCACCGCAGAGGAGTTTGGTACCATGCAGCGCCATGCTTCTTTGGGGCGCAGGGCCATCGAAGGGGCTGAGCGGCGTTTGGGGATGCGGGTACCCTTTTTGCGCATCGCCAAAGACATGGCCTATAGCCACCACGAGCATTGGGATGGTGGTGGTTATCCGGAAGGGTTGGTGGGAGAAGACATCCCTTTAGCGGGGCGTCTGATGGCGCTGGCCGATGTCTACGATGCCTTGGTGCATCCACGCATCTATAGACCAGAACCGTTCACCCACGAGCAGGCTTGCACCATGTTGCTTCGGGGCCGAGGAACGCAATTCGATCCTGAAGTGGTGGATGCCTTTATTGACATAGCCCAAGACTTTCAGCGCATTGCCCGCAATTACCCCGACGAGAGCAGTACCCCAGCAGCCCGCACTGGGCGCAACAACCAGCCCCGACAAGCAAGCCACAGGCATTCAGATCCGCTCTCTGGTGCAAACACACCTGTTTAGAAAGGCGCGTCTGGCGTTTCGTGAGGGGTGGCCGTTGCGCTGGTTTCTGTGTCGGAGGCGGTGGCAGTGCTCACCGCATCGGTTTGGCGCAAACCTGCTTTTTCGCCTGCGCTGGCAAACTTGCTGTACTTACCCAGAATGCTGACCAGCTGGCCATAGATGCGTGGGTTGCCTGCCAGGCATTCGCCCTGCTCCAAGAAGTCGGCTTCTCCCGTAAAGTTGCCGATCAGGCCACCGGCCTCCGTTACCAACAACGAGCCTGCTGCCACATCCCAACTGCTCAAGCCAGATTCAAAGAAGCCATCGCAATAACCAGCGGCGATATAAGCCAAGTCCAGAGCTGCAGCACCGGGGCGGCGCAGCCCTGCCGTGCGTGGCATGACATCGGCCATCATGCGCATGTAGTTTTGAAAGTTGTCCCCAGGACGAAACGGAAAGCCTGTAGAGATCAGGCTGTCTTTGAGCTGGGTGCGTTTGCTGACGCGGATACGGCGCTCGTTCAGGTAGGCACCCCGACCTTTGGTGGCGGTGAATAGGTCATTGCGCGAGGGGTCGTAAACCACGGCCTGCTCAATTTTGCCGCGCACCGACAGGGCAATGCTGACCGCATAGACCGGAAAACCGTGGATGAAATTGGTGGTGCCGTCCAGTGGATCAATGATCCAGACAAACTCGGAGTCTTTGGCACCATATTGGCTGCCCGATTCTTCGGCCAAAATGCCGTGACCAGGATAGGCGGTGAGCAGGGTCTCAATAATGGCTTGTTCGCTGGCGTGGTCTACTTCTGTCACAAAGTCGTTGATCTGCTTTTGCGAAATGCGCACCGCCTCCACGTCCAAGGCCGCGCGGTTGATGAGGGCGCCGGCGGCGCGGGCAGCCTTAATGGCCACGTTGAGCATGGGGTGCAGATTAGACGACATAAATTGTGGGAGTTGGTGCGCTCACTGACAAAACAGCGGCGCACAGGCCAAGAACAAAGAAAACGCAGCCCGGCGATGCGCGCTGCGACAATAAGGCCCCTGATTTTACCTGTGCCGTCCCCAACGTGCATCGTGCCTTTGCAACGTTTGCAGCATGGGTGACGCCCCAGGTCTGCTCTGCCTGCCATGAAAACCCGCTTTATCCTGATCCAGACCAGCCATGCTGGCAATGTAGGTGCTGCTGCCCGCGCCATGAAAACTATGGGCTTTGATGATTTGGTGCTGGTAGCGCCGCGTTGGCCCAACGTGTTGCGCCGTGAAGAAACCATCCAGCGGGCCAGTGGTGCCTTGGATGTGCTCAAAAATGCCCGCATCGTTGAGACTCTCGATGAAGCCCTAGATGGCCTGAGTCATCTGTGCGCCACTGCCATGACACCGCGTGATTTTGGCCCGCCCACGCGCGCCCCGCGCCAGCATTTTGAGTTGCTGTTGCAAGGCGCCCTGTCTACCCATGCTGTGGCCCATGCAGAGGCCACAGCGGCTGCCACGGCTCCAACCAGTGCAGAGACGGGGGTGGGCTTTTTGTTTGGTTGTGAGCGTTTTGGCATGGCCAATGAAGATGTGTACCGTTGTGATGTTGCCTTGCAGATCCCAACGCACCCGCAATTTGGCTCGCTCAATTTGGCCGCTGCCATTCAGGTAATTGCCTACGAGTGGCGCCAAGCTTTGGGCGGGTTTGCTGCGCTTGCCACAGCACCGGCCACTACCACCACAAACCGGGCCGATGCAGCCCAAGTGGCAGGGATGCTGGCACATTGGGAGCAGGCGTTGCTGGCTGTGGGTTTTTTGGACCCTGCGTCACCCAAAAAGCTCATGCCCCGGCTCAACCAGCTTTTTAATCGGGCGCAATTGCAGACCGAGGAAATCCACATCCTGCGTGGTGTTGCCAAAGCCATGATCGAAGCAGCACAAGCAAAGCACTAAACTTGCCAGCTCTTTGGCTTGCACGGTACTTTCTTTCCATGTTCACCCGCCTGCGCTCCGATATCCAGTGCATTCTTGAGCGCGACCCGGCTGCGCGCAGCACTTGGGAGGTATTGACTTGCTATCCCGGCCTGCACGCACTGGTGCTGCACCGCCGTGCCCATTGGTGCTGGACGCATGGCCTCAAGTGGCTCGGGCGCTTCATTTCTCACAGTGCGCGCTGGCTCACGGGTATCGAAATCCACCCCGGTGCCCAGATTGCACCCTGTGTCTTTATTGATCATGGCATGGGCGTAGTCATTGGCGAAACCGCCGAAATCGGCCCCGGCTGCACCATCTACCACGGTGTCACGCTTGGTGGCACTTCTCTTTACAAAGGCACCAAGCGCCATCCCACCCTGGGGGCCAATGTGGTGGTGGGAGCGGGTGCCAAGGTGTTGGGCGGCTTCACGGTGGGCGATGGGGCCAAAATCGGCAGCAATGCCGTGGTGACCAAGCCCGTACCGGCAGGTGCCACGGCAGTGGGCAATCCGGCCCGCATCATTGAGGCACAGGCCGATGTGCGTCGCGAGGAAGCCGCCTCCAAAATGGGGTTTTCTGCCTATGGTGTCACGCAAAGCGATGATCCTCTCTCTCAGGCCATGCGTGGCCTGATCGATAACGCCAGTGCCCAAGAACACCAGATTGCCCTGCTGTGGCAAGCAATAGAAAAGTTGGCTGCCGCCCCCCAGAACGGCAATTGCGTGCCTGCTGATGCCGCCCGACAGGAGCAGTTCGAGGCAGACAAGCTCAATGCCTTGGTGGGCAAGTAAGGGCTGGAGCCACTTTCTTTTTTGTATCAGGAGATCAGACCGATGGATGTATCCCAAGCCTTGCAGCAGCGCCGTTCGGTGCGGGCGTTTTTGCCACAAACCCCGAGTGCCCTGCTGGTGCGTACTGTGCTCGAGCGCGCTGCCTGCGCTGCTTCGGGGGGCAACCTGCAACCTTGGCGTGTGGTGGCCCTGACGGGCGAGGCGTTGGCGCAGGTGCTCCAGGCCGCTGCTCAATCAAACCCCCAAGAATATGCCAACAGTTTGTCGTATCCACCCAACCTGTGGGAGCCCTACCGCACGCGCCGTTTTGCCAACGGGGAAGACCTTTATCGCACCTTGGGCATCCCCCGCGAAGACAAAGCTGCACGGTTGCAACAACTGGCCAAGAATGCGCAATTCTTTGGCGCTCCTGTGGGCATCTTCATCTGCATTGATGAGCGTATGGGCCTGCCGCAGTGGATGGATGTGGGGATTTACCTGCAATCGTTGATGCTCCAAGCCACTGAAAGCGGATTGGCTACCTGTGCACAGGGATTTTGGCGCAAATATACCGAGGTGCTGCGCGAGCCGTTGGCCTTGCCCCAGCCCTACACCATTGCCTGTGGCGTGGCATTGGGCTATGAAGACACTGCGGCTCCCATCAATGCCCTTGAGGCAGGCCGCGCACCCTTTGATGAATGGGCTGTGATGCGCGGCTTTTGAGCCTGTCAGGCCCAACTGTCTTTTAGCCCCACAGCCCGGTTGAACACTGGTTTGCCCGGTGCATGGTCTACGCGGTCGGCCACAAAGTAGCCGTGGCGTTCAAATTGAAACTTGGCATCGGGTTGGGCATGGGCCAACGAAGGTTCAATGATGGCTGTGACCACTTTCAGGCTGTTGGGGTTGAGCGCCTGCAAGAAGTCCTTGCCTCCGGCATCGGGCTGGGCGTCAGCAAACAGGCGGTCGTACATGCGCACTTCGGCCTGTATGCCGTCACTCACGCCGACCCAGGTGATGGCAGCCTTGACTTTGACGCTATCGGCACCGGGCGTGCCGCTCTTGGTATCGGGCACTACGGTGGCCAGCACCTCGGTGATCTGCCCATGGGCATCCTTGGTGCAGCCGGTGCATTCAATCACATAGCCACCCTTGAGGCGCACCTTGTTGCCGGGGAACAGGCGCTTATAACCCTTGGGCGGGACTTCGGCAAAGTCTTCGCGTTCAATCCAAACCTCTTTACCTATCTGAAAGTGGCGTAACGGTGGTTCGGTGCCTGCTGGGGGATGGGGCAATGCGGGCAAGACGCAAGGCTCCAGATGTCCAGCTCCCATCACTTCGTCCCAGTTGGTGAGCACCAATTTCACTGGGTCTAGCACCACCATGCCCCGGTGTGCCGTGGCTTCAAGGGTCTCACGCAGGCAACCCTCCAGCGTGCTGTAGTCGATCCAGCTGTCACTCTTGGTCACGCCAATGCGCTCAGCAAACAGTTGCAAGCTCTCGGGGGTGTAGCCCCGACGGCGCAGGCCCACGATGGTGGGCATACGTGGGTCATCCCAGCCACTGACTTTGCCTTCATTCACCAGCTGTGCCAGCTTGCGTTTGCTGGTGACGACATAAGTCAGGTTCAGGCGTGCAAACTCGTATTGGTGCGGTGCAGGTGCTGCCAGCAAACCGGCCTCAATCAGGCGTTGCAACAGCCAGTCGTAGAACGGGCGCTGGTCTTCAAACTCCAATGTGCAAATGCTGTGGGTGATTTGTTCCAGTGCGTCTTCAATCGGGTGGGCAAAGGTGTACATCGGGTAGATGCACCATTGGTCGCCAGTGTGGTGGTGGCTCGCGTGCTTGATGCGGTAAATGGCTGGATCGCGCAGGTTGATGTTCGGGCTTGCCATGTCGATTTTGGCGCGCAGCACGGCTGCACCATCGGGCAAAGCACCATCGCGCATTTGGCGAAAGCGGGCCAGATTTTCTGCGGGAGTGCGGCTGCGGTACGGGCTGTCTATGCCGGGTTTGCCAAAGTCGCCCCGGTTGGTGCGCATTTCTTCGGCAGTTTGCTCGTCCACATAGGCGTAGCCGGTCTCAATCAAAGCCTCGGCAGCCCGGTACATGAAGTCAAAATAGTCGCTGGCCTGGTAGGGCTGGTCGTTGCCCGGTTGGCTCCAGTCAAAGCCCAGCCAACGCACGGCATCCATGATGCTGTCGACGTATTCTTGGTCTTCTTTTTCTGGGTTGGTGTCGTCAAAGCGCAGATGGCATACGCCACCATAGTCGCGCGCCAAGCCAAAATTGATGCAGATGGATTTGGCATGGCCCACATGCAGATAACCATTGGGTTCGGGCGGAAAGCGGGTGCGGATTTTGGCCGGGTCGGGCGCGCCCGCAGCGTGGTGAGCGGCATCGCCAGGGCTACCCGCCCAGCGGCGGCTGGCATAAGTGCCTTTGTCCAGGTCGTGTTCGATGATCTGGCGCAAGAAGTTGCTGGTTTTGGTGACTTCAGGGGCCGCAGTAGCGGCGGGGGCAGATGTGGGAATACTCATAGCGGGCATTTTAGGTGGCGGGTATGGTGACGGTGGTGGTGCTATGGCCGTTAGATATACGTCCAGAAACAAGTTTGCTGGCTTTTCTTGCCATCCTGTAGCCGCTGTGCGGCGTTAAGTCTGCATTCAACCGCAGACATTCGGGTTTGTGGTTTTCTTTTCAGGAGATTTCGGTATGGCAAGCAACCGTTTTTTTAGCGCACTGCTGGCAGGTGCCAGCCTGACCTTGGCGGCACTGCTGGGTACTGGCGCTGCGCAAGCCCGCGATGTGAATTGGTCGATAGGGATCAGCACCCCCGGCGTGGTGGTGGATGTGGACAATGGCCGTGCGGTGCGTGTGGTTCCAGCTCCGGTGTATCTGACCCCCCCACCCCCCCGCCCGGTCTACTACCCAGCGCCCCCTCAGCCGGTGTATTACGCTCCGCCCCCGCGTCCCGTTTACTATGCCCCTCCCGTTTATGTGGCTCCGCCAGCGGGGTATTACTATCGTGATGGTCGTCGGCACCATCGGCACCACCACCATGACCGGGGCCATCGGTATGGGCATGATCGCCGTGGTGATTGGGATCGTCGCTGAGCTGGTGCGCGGGCGTTGATAATGCACGATTTGGCCCTGTCGGCACAGGGGGCGGATGGGACTGGCATGTCAGGAGTTTGCTGTTGAAAACTGTTTTTGTCCTCAATGGGCCCAACTTGAACCTATTGGGTACCCGCGAGCCCACTGTCTATGGTGCTCAGACTTTGGCTGATGTAGAGCAAATCTGCATTGCCGCTTGCGTTCGGCATGGTTTTGCATTGCGTTTTCACCAAAGCAACCACGAAGGTGTACTGTTAGACTGGATTCATGAGGCAGGTCGTTTACACGCGGCCGGGCAATTGGCTGGTGTCGTGCTCAATGCGGGAGCCTATACCCATACCAGCATCGCTCTGTCCGATGCCATCAAGGGCACAGGGGTAACGCTGATCGAGTTGCACATCAGCAACGTTCATGCGCGCGAGAGCTTTCGCCACCATTCTTATCTGTCGGCGGTAGCCAAGGCCGTGATGTGTGGCTTGGGGGTACAGGGCTATGGGTTGGCTATTGATGCACTGGCCTTGTAGGCAGGGGGTGGAACAGGCAAGGTATCCATCCGTACCCTAGAGCATGTTGGCGTGGCTCAGAGTAAAGTGCAACCTGTTTTGCTTGACCATGGTGGGAGCCTGACATGCTGGATTTGCCACTGACTTTTTTACAACGCCCTGCAGCGCCGGGCACGCCTCGGCCTTGGCTGCTGGTGCTGCTACATGATGTAGCCAGCAACGAGCACGATTTGCTACAGCAAGTTACGGCATTTCCTGAGCGTTTTTACTTGTTGAGTCTGCGTGCACCACACCGTATGGGGCCGGGCTCCCATGCTTGGTTTGATTTTGCAATACCGCCTGGTGGCAGTCCGGTGATCGATTTGGAGCAAGAAGCCCAGAGTCGTGCACTGGTGGTGCAAAGCATCGTGGCGGCAGGGCTGCGCTTGGGCATTACACCAGAGCATGTAGTGGTGGCTGGTTTTGGTCAGGGCGGCATCATGGCTTTGTCGCTGCTGTTGGGGCGCCCTGAGCTTATGCGTGCTGCCATTGTTTGGCATGGGCGTTTGTTGCCAGATGTATTGCCAGACATGCTGGATTTGCAGGCCGAACGCAGCGCCTTTCAAGGCCACCAGTTGTGGGTAAGCCACGGCACGCACGATGCCGTGGTGCCTGCCGTCCATGCCCAATCTATCCGTCGCCAGTTAGAAAATACACCCATTCGTACCACCTTCCGTGAGTTTGCTGTGGGCCATGAGTTGCGGGTGGGCGAGGTGGCTGCCACCGTCTCGTGGGTGGAGGGGTTGGCGACTTTACAGCCTTCTTTTTGAACCAATGCCGCTGCCACCTTGGTTTTGACTGTAGCAGCCCAGAGCATTAACGAGATGGGTACACGCGCAGACAAGGCAGCAAGGTGTAGGCAGCGGGACCGATACATTCGAGCACTTGCGGGCTTTGCATGTGACGTCTGCCAATCAGCCAGAGCGTGCCCCAGTAGAGGGGTTGTGCAATACGGGACAGAGGGCTGTAACAGAGACAGAGACGTTGACATCCTCCCCGCCCTAAAGGACGGGGATTCCTACTGCTAGACGGCGATGCCCCGCCGCGAGAATGTTGCGTGCCGCATTCACATCGCGGTCGTGTTCCGCTGCGCACTCGCTGCACTTCCACTCTCTTATTCGCAAACCCGCTCTACCTTTCGGACTGCTGGCAGGGATGGCCCCGCAGCACGAGCAAGTCTGGGTGGTGTAGCTTTCATTCACTACTTCAAAGACGACACCGGCCTGATGGCTCTTGTATTCCAACATCGTCTTGAGCATGGCCCAGCCCGCATCCAGTGTGGACTTGGCCATCTTGGTTGTGACCAGCTTGGCGCTGCTCACATCACCGACAAAAATAGCGGCGTTTTGTTTCACCAGTTCCGTGCTGAACTTATGCAGCACATCTTTGCGCTGGTTGGCAATTTTTGCGTGGATGGCTTTGATCCGGTGCTTTTGGTGCGCCCGCTGTGCAATACCGAGTTTGCATTCGAGCTTGCGGTAAAAACGCCCTTCAATGCGTTCGCCAGTAGAAGTGACCGCCGCCTCTTTCAAACCCAAGTCGATACCGACACTGGCTGCGCCCGCACTGGCCTGGGCCTGCACCTTGACCACCACATTCAAATACCAACGACCCCGGCTGTCTTGGCTAAAACGGCCCGCACGCAACTCGTAGTCCGCTAGGCCGTAGCTGTCCCACAAACAAAAGCGATGACCCGCAAAGGCGATTTGCCCCGCTTTGTATTGCAAGGCCCGCGCTTTGAACGGAATCCAGCCCAAGCTGTATTTGCTGGACTGGGGGTTGGAGATACGCCAGCGCAGTTTGGCTTTTTTGAATTGCTTGCGTACTTTGGCGTAGTCCTCGCACACCTGTTGCACAGTGGGCGAACCGATGTGTATGCGATCGCACTGGCTGAAACCGTTGGTGAGCTTTTGCAGGTCGTAGCCCGAGAGCCATTGGTGGCGCTCGCGGATGGCGCGGTGGCTGGTTTCGTTGCAAAAATTCCAGACCTGATTAACCTCACGCGCCATCAACGCCAGCACTTTGGCGTGCTTGTCTTTGATGCGCAGACGCAGGGTTTTGGTGCAGTCCATGACGTAGATTATGGATTGCGCTTAACCCCGGACTGAACTCCGGGGCTTCCCTCCCGCGCACCGGGTGAAGTATGGACTGCTGCTGGGTAGTTCACAACATGCTTTTAAAAAGCGGATACCAGACTTGGAAAACAAAAAGCCCCCTGAATTGCTTCAGGGGGCTGGTTTTGGCGGAAACGGAGGGATTCGAACCCTCGATGAGGCTCTACACCCCATACTCCCTTAGCAGGGGAGCACCTTCGGCCACTCGGTCACGTTTCCAATCCTGCCATTGTACCCTGATTTTCAGGGTGGTTGCAAGAATCACTCGGCAGGTTTGTCCAGATCGAAGGCGGTGTGCAAAGCGCGCACGGCCAGTTCCAAGTATTTCTCGTCGATGACGACCGAGGTCTTGATTTCGGAAGTAGAAATCATCTGGATGTTGATGTTTTCTTGGCTAAGCACGCGGAACATGGTGCTGGCTACGCCCACATGGCTGCGCATGCCAATGCCGACAATACTGACTTTACAGATATGGGGATCGCCGACCACTTCTTGGGCGCCCAATTCGGGCACCACCTTGGTGCGCAGCAGATCCAAGGCACGGTTGTAATCGCTGTGATTGACGGTGAAGCTGAAATCAGCCTTGCCATCTTTGCTAATGTTTTGGATGATGACATCCACTTCGATGTTGGCCTCTGCCACCGGGCCGAGGATACGGTAGGCAATGCCGGGGGTGTCGGGCACACCCAGAACCGAGATCTTGGCTTCGCCACGGTTGAACGCGATGCCGGATACAACGGCTTTTTCCATTTTTTCGTCTTCCTCAAAAGTGATGAGCGTGCCCGATTGGGCTTCTTCGGCCAGGTCAATGTCCCAAGGGGTGAAGCTTGACAGCACCCGCATGGGCACCTTGTACTTGCCAGCAAACTCGACCGAACGAATCTGCAACACCTTGCTACCCAAACTGGCCATTTCGAGCATTTCTTCGAAACTGACAGTGTGCAAACGGCGAGCAGCAGGCACCACGCGTGGGTCGGTGGTATACACCCCATCCACATCGGTGTAGATCAGGCACTCGTCAGCCTTCATGGCAGCCGCAATCGCCACGGCGGAGGTGTCAGAACCACCACGACCCAAGGTGGTGATGTGGCCGTCCTCGTCAATGCCCTGAAAGCCCGTGATAACCACTACCTTGCCACCGGCCAAATCGGCACGTACGCGCTGATCGTCAATCGACTCGATGCGGGCTTTGGTGTAGCTACTGTCTGTGCGCACAGGCACTTGCCAGCCGGTATAGCTGATGGCGTCCAGCCCTTCGGCCTGCAAGGCAATGGCCAACAGGGCCGATGATGCCTGCTCACCTGTAGCAGCCAGCATGTCCAGCTCGCGTTGGTACTCAGCCGTAGATTTGGCAGGAGCCAGTTCGCCCGCCAGACCCAGCAGGCGATTGGTCTCGCCGCTCATGGCGCTGGGTACAACCACCATCTGGTGGCCAGCGCGCGCCCATTTGGCCACGCGTTTGGCAACGTTGCGGATGCGCTCGGGCGAACCCATCGACGTGCCGCCATATTTATGAACGATCAATGCCATTGGAGATGTGTGGTGACGAAACCCAGAGGGCGCGGCGCAGGTTGAACAATGTTTTGGGGCGCCGCCGCGTTTCGTGCAAAAGTAGGCCAAAACTTGTCAATTGTACCAATGCAGCACCGCACCAGTGCGGATGACGAACCCACGCCCTACCTTGAGGTGGATGCGATGGCCTCGCGTGGTGCAGGCGTGTATTTGCTGTTGCAACTGGGTTAACTGGTTGTTGGCTGGAGTTGTTTGGTGGGCGATGAGCAACCAGTGGCGCAGCACATTGGCTTGGCGTGCCGGGCTGAGGGCTTGTAACGCATGGATGTGGGGTGGGTTGCCCACTTGGGCCAAGTCTTGCTCGGCCAGCTCTGACAACAACTCCTTGGCTTGTGCTGCATGGGAAGCACTGCGGGCAAAAGTTGCACGAAACGCCGGGAAGACAGCTTCTAACACGGGCAACAGGCGGGCGCGGATGCGGTTGCGTGTGTAGCGTTCGTCGGTGTTGCTGGGGTCTTCGACCCAGTTGTGGTGTTGGGTTTGTAACCAACGGCGGATGTCTGCACCAGCGACCAATAGCAAGGGCCGGTGCCAAACCAACCCGCCGCGTTGCCACTGTGCGGGCATGGCTGCCAGCCCGGCCACTCCAGCCCCGCGCGAGAGTGCCAACAGAAGCGTCTCTACTTGATCGTCGGCGTGTTGTGCCAGTGCGATAGACGCTGGTGCTATGGCATGGGTTGTTGCAGCGGTTTGCAGGGCTTGGTAGCGTGCTGTGCGGGCCGCTTCTTCTGGGCTTTGTCCACGGGCATGGCGGGCATCGACGCGTTGCACCGTTAAGTGCACTTGAAGCCGTGCACATAAATCGATGCAATGCTGTTCAAAGTGATCGGCTGCCGCTTGTAAGCCGTGGTGGACATGGATAGCCGACACTTGGCCTGGCCAACGCTGGGCGCAGGCCAGCAACAGTGCGGTGGAGTCCGCACCGCCACTCAAGGCGATGGTGAGAGGCAGCACAGGGTGAAAGGCCGCGATGGCCGCCTCAAAACACTGCGTCATGGCTGCCGAAGTGGCTTTGGTTCAGCGGTGGTTGGCTTTGGTGTCGCTAAAACGGCCATAGCTTTGCAGACGGGCGTAACGGCGCTCTATCAGCTCATCTACCTTGAGGTCTGCTACCTGCCGGAAGGCGTCGCCCAGCGCCCGCTTGAGCAGGGCCGCCATGTGTTTGCTGTCGCGGTGTGCACCACCCACCGGTTCATTGACGATTTTGTCCACCAGCCCCAGAGCCTTCAGGCGGTGTGCGGTAATGCCCAGGGCTTCGGCTGCATCTTGTGCTTTGTCGCTGGTTTTCCAAAGGATAGAGGCACAACCTTCAGGGCTGATGACCGAGTAGATCGAATACTGCAACATCAGCAATTGGTCGCAGACACTCAGGGCCAGCGCACCGCCAGAGCCGCCCTCGCCGATGATGGTGGTGATGATGGGCACTTCCAGTTGTGCCATCTCGTAGATGTTGCGGCCAATGGCCTCAGATTGGCCGCGCTCTTCAGCGTCAATGCCCGGAAAAGCACCAGGCGTATCGACAAAGGTGAAGACTGGCAGCTTGAACTTCTCGGCGGTTTTCATCAGCCGCAGTGCCTTGCGATAGCCCTCGGGGCGGGTCATGCCAAAGTTGCGCAGGGCGCGCTCTTTCGTATCGCGGCCTTTTTGGTGGCCCAGCACCATACAGGCGTTGCCATTGAAGCGTGCCAAACCGCCTACGATGGATTTGTCATCGGCAAAGTGGCGATCACCATGCAGTTCAACAAAATCGGTGAACAAGCCTTGCACATAGTCCAGTGTGTAGGGGCGCTCGGGGTGGCGGGCAATCTTGGTGACCTGCCAAGGTGACAGCTCGCTGTAGATGCCCTTGGTGAGTTGTAGGCTTTTTTTGCTGAGTTGGTCGATTTCTTCGGAGATATCGACGGCGCTTTCGTTTTGCACATAGCGCAGTTCTTCAATTTTGCTTTCGAGTTCAGCAATGGGTTGCTCGAAATCGAGAAAAGTTTTTTTGGCCAAAATGGGTTCTCCTTGTGCGTTCTCAGCGCCGAATCTGGCGGGAGCAACGGCGTTCAGGGCGCTAGCGGCTGGGGTTCCAGCGAGCGCCAAATATACCAAGTGGCTACGCTGCACCACGGCTGCCAGGCTTGTGCTACCTCGCGTGCTTCACTGCGGCTCACCAGATCACCAGAAAAATAATTGTGGCTGATGCCACGGATCAGCCCAGCATCATCCAATGGCAACACGTTGGGGCGCAGCAGATGAAACATCAGAAACATCTCTGCTGTCCAGCGGCCCACCCCTCGCAACTGCATCAACTGTTGGATGATGGCCTCATCGTCCATGGTGGCCCAGCTTTGGGGACGCAGTTTGCCGTGGACGAAGTGCTGTGCCAGATCCAGCAGGTAATCTACCTTGCGCGGCGATAGCCCTGCGGCACGCATGTCGTCGACCTTCAGCTGCAATACATCTGCTGGCAAGACCCGGCGCGGTTCATCAGCAACGGGTGGCGGGGCCAAATCCAAGGCCAGTTGCACCACCGTGGTGGGGGGCATTGGCTCTGCAACCAGCGGTGCAGGCAACAGCGCCAACAGACGCTGCCACAGCGTTCTGGCGGCTGAGACCGAAATTTGTTGCCCCACCATGCTGCGAGCCAGTGTGGTGAAAGCATCCCGACTTGGGCGCAGCACATGTTCACCCAACTGCGGAATCAGGCGACGTAACACCCGATCTTTTTGCATCAGCTGCGCGCAAGCCTGCGCCCAATAGGGCGGCAGGTCGGGGTGGCTGGTGTAGCGGCTGGTTTTTCTGGCGGTTTTCACAGGCGGTGCAGGGGGTAGAACGGCTATTGCACAGCTTCCCAAGTGGTGCCGGTGGGGCTGTCTTTGAGCACAATGCCTTGTTCTAGCAGCTCTTTGCGGATACGGTCGGCCTCGGCCCAGTTTTTGGCGGCTTTGGCTGTAGCACGGGCGGCAATCTGTGTGTCGATGGCGCTGACGTCTAGACTGCTGCCCGCCTGCAGGAAATCTTGCGCAGGAGTTTGCAGCAAGCCCAGCACGCCCCCCAGTGCCTTGAGCAGTCCGGCCACTTGGGGCGATTTGCTGCGGTTGGCTTCACTGGCTAAATCAAACAGCACGGCTACGGCTTCAGGGGTGCCAAAATCCTCGTCCATCGCTGCTTTGAAGCGGGCGGCATAAGGATCGGCCCAGTCGATGGCGATGTCTGCGGCGGGCACCTCGGCCAAGGCGGTATAGAGGCGCTTGAGTGCGGCACGGGCATCGTTGAGATGCACATCGCTGTAGTTGAGTGGGCTGCGGTAGTGGCTGCGCACGACAAAGAAACGCACCGTCTCGGCATCGTATTTTTGCAGCACATCACGGATGGTGAAAAAGTTGCCCAGGCTTTTGGACATCTTTTCGTTGTCGATGTTGATAAAGCCGTTGTGCATCCAGAAGCGGGCCAAGGGTTGGCCGTGCGCCCCTTCGCTTTGGGCGATTTCGTTTTCGTGGTGCGGAAACTGCAAATCAGCGCCGCCACCGTGGATATCAAAGGTCTGGCCTAGCAGCGCACAACCCATCGCCGAGCACTCAATATGCCAGCCGGGGCGGCCTTTACCAAACGGACTCTCCCACTGCACTTCGGCAGGCTCGGTGGGTTTGGCGGACTTCCAGAGGACAAAATCCAGTGGGTCGTGCTTGCCATCTTGTACCGCCACCCGCTCGCCAGCATTTAACTCGTCGAGCGACTTGCCCGAGAGCTTGCCATAGCCTACAAACTTGCGCACAGCATAGTTCATATCGCCATTGCCCGCTGGGTAGGCCAAGCCCTTGTCTTGAAGCTGACCAATCAGCGACAGCATCTGCGGCACATAGTCGGTGGCGCGCGGTTCGTGGCTGGGGCGTTCAATGCCCAAGGCATCGGCATCTTGGTGCAAGGCGTCGATCATCCGATCTGTCAGGTGGCGGATGCTCTCGCCATTTTGCACGGCACGCTGGATGATTTTGTCGTCAATGTCGGTGATGTTGCGTACATAGCTGACACGGTAGCCGCTGGCCTTGAGCCAACGTTGCACCACATCAAAGGCAACCATAGAACGTGCATGGCCCAGATGGCACAGGTCATACACCGTCATGCCGCAGACATACATGCGGACATGGCCCGGCTCCAGCGGCGAAAACGCCTCCAAGGCACGCGATAGCGTGTTGTAGATACGCAGACTCATGGAATAGTGAGATCAGGGAAAGAGAGGGTTGGGAAGCAAACACGCAGACCCATCGGTAGTCTGGCAGGCAATGACAGCACTGGTGGAGGGAATAGGTCTTGGTTCGGCCCCCCTCCGCTACAATCCGCGCCAGTATAAGCGCCTGCGGGCCTGCTACGGCCCCTCCATTTTCCCCTCTTCATGATGCACGTTCGCCGCACCTTCTCCCATGTTCTGCGCCTGCTGACCTTGACTGCATTGCTAGGCTCTGGCATAGCCCAGGCCGATGAATATGGCGACATCCAGAAGCTGCTGCGCGCAGGCAAGCCTGCGGATGCGTTAGCCAAAACAGACCAACTGCTGACAGCCAAGCCCCGTGATCCGCAACTGCGTTTTCTGCGCGGTGTGGCCCTGACGCAAGCGGGCAAACGTGAGCAGGCCATTGCCGTCTTTACCAAGCTGACCCAAGACTACCCCGAGTTGCCCGAGCCCTACAACAATCTGGCGGTGCTCTATGCCGGGCAGAACCAGTTTGACAAGGCCCGCTCTGCGCTGGAAATGGCGATTCGTACCAACCCCAGCTACGCTACGGCCCATGAGAATCTGGGCGATGTCTATGCCCGCTTGGCCAGCACGGCTTACAACAAGGCGCTGCAACTCGATGGCACCCAGACAGCCAGCGTGCAACCCAAGCTGGAACTGATTGAAGGCTTGGCCTTCCCAACCGGTACGGCCAAGCCCGGTGTGAGCACAGCAGCACCAGCACCAGCACCAGCACCAGCACCAGCACCAGCACCAGCACCAGCACCAGCACCAGCACCAGTGGCCGTCAAGCCGGCACCGGCGCCTAGCCCGGTAGCGCCGCCGCCACCACCAGCGCCTGTGCCACCCCCGCCTGCGGTGCCTGTTGCAGACGCAGCGGCTGTGCAGGCAGTGACGACTGCCGTAGAAGCATGGGCCAGTGCTTGGGGCAGCAAAGACCTGAACGGCTATTTTGCGGCCTATGCCAAAAATACCGTTCCTTCGGGCAAGCAAAGCCGCAAAGAATGGGAAGCAGAGCGGCGTTCGCGCATTGAGGGCAAATCTCGCATCAGCGTCAATGTGCGTGACCTGAAAGTCACTACAGAAGGCGATACAGCCATCGCTCGCTTCCGCCAGGACTACAGCGCCGGATCACTACAAACCAGCAGCCGCAAAACCCTAGAAATGAACAAGATTCAGGGGCGTTGGGTGATCGTGCGCGAAACCGTCGGTAACTGAGCGGCCTTGGTTGCCGCCTGCGTCATGGATATGGAAATCGATGTGATCTCTCGGTATTTCTCCCGCTCCAACACCACAAGTCGCTGGCCGGTACTGGCGGCTGCTCTGACCTGTCTCTTGGTAACGCAGACACCATCTGCCATAGCCCAAGACCCTAAGACATCGGCCCGTGCCAGTGCCAAAGCCAGCAGCAAAGCGCCACCAGCGGCTCTGGTTGATGGTCAGGCCGAGACGCGTCTACTAGAGATTTACCAATCGGTGGGGCAGGGCCAACACCGAGAGGCCTTGGCCGGTGCCGAAAGTTTGGTGCGTGATTACCCCAACTTCCAACTGGCCCAATTGGTGCTGGGTGATCTGCTGGCTGCACGGGCGCGCCCAGCGCAGCAAATCAGTGCCGTTCCAGGGGCCCATTTGCCGGCCACCACCACCGAAAACCACAATCTGAATGTGCTGCGTGAGGAGTCCCGCAGACGGCTGCAAGCACTGCATGCGCGCCCGCCGGCCAACACTATTCCGGCCCAGTTCCTGACCCTGTCTCCACGCCAGCGCCATGCGGTGGCAGTAGATGCGTCTCGCTCTCGCTTGTATTTGTTTGAAAACACGCGCGATGGCCTGCGCTTGGTGGCCGACTACTACGCTTCGGTGGGTAAACTGGGGATTGATAAATACGTGGAAGGCGACCAGCGTACACCCATCGGTGTGTACTTCATCACCAGCCGCCTAGACCCCTCTACTTTGCGTGATTTCTATGGTGCAGGGGCGTTGCCACTGAACTACCCCAATCCGTTGGATCTCAGCCGGGGCAAAACCGGCAGCGGCATTTGGTTGCATGGCACGCCACCAGAACAGTTTGCCCGTGCGCCCCAAGCTACCGATGGCTGCGTAGCATTGGCTAACCCCGATTTGGAGCGTCTGCTGCGCACAGTAGAACGTGCCACACCGGTAGTCATTGCCCCTGAGCTGCGTTGGGTAGCGCCAGACAGTGTAGAGACAGCCCGCCAACAATTTGACGCTGTGCTCCAGGCTTGGAGCAGCGCCAAGGTGCAAGGGGATGTGCAAGGGCTACAACGTTTCTACGCCCGAGACTTTAAAAGCGCCTCGCAACAACCCCGGCAAGAGTGGCTGAACCGGCTGGCCAATGCGCAGCGAAGCAAGGAAATAGAACTCAAAGACAAGTCCTATCTCCATTGGCGAGATTCCAGCGAAACAATGGTTGTCACCTTTGGTGAAGTTGCCAAGGGTGAGCGCAGCGGCACGACCCGGCGCCAATATTGGAAACGCCAAGGCGACCAATGGCAAATATTCTATGAAGGAGTGATCAGTTGATGATTTCCAGAAGAAAGTCTGTGCTGGCACTGACCGCCAGCAGTTTGGTCTTAGGGCTGGCAATGGTGCAACCTGTGGCGGCCCAAGACGCTCCTAAAGTCAAGCTCAGTACCTCGATGGGCGATATCGTGGTGCAGCTTGACCCGGCCAAGGCACCCAAGTCGGTAGAAAACTTCTTGGCTTATGTCAAAGACAAGCACTACGACGGCACTATTTTCCACCGCGTCATTGACGGCTTCATGATCCAAGGCGGTGGCTTTACCGCCGACATGACGCAAAAACCCACCAAGACGCCCATCATGCTGGAGTCGGGCAATGGCCTGAAGAACCAGACCTATACCATTGCGATGGCACGCACTGGCAATCCACATTCGGCCACATCGCAGTTCTTCATTAATGTCAAAGACAACGACATGCTCAATGCCCGTCAGCCCGGCAATGATGGCTATGCAGTCTTTGGCAAAGTGATTGATGGCACTGCCGTGGTAGACAAAATCAAGGCGGTGCCCACTGGCAACAAGGGGTTCCACCAAAATGTGCCCACCACGCCCATCACCATTACCTCAGCCACTGTGCTGCCCTAACCCTTTTTGATAGAAAGCCTTTTGCCATGAGCAACCCCCAAGTCGAACTGCACATTGCCAACTATGGCGTCATTACCCTGGAACTCGACGCAGACAAGGCCCCCAAGTCGGTAGCCAACTTTTTGGCCTATGTGGGTAAGGGCCATTACGACAACACCATTTTTCACCGCGTCATTCCGGGCTTCATGATCCAGGGCGGCGGTTTTGAGCCGGGCCTCAAGCAAAAGGGCACCGATGCCCCGATCGAGAACGAAGCCAACAACGGCCTGAAAAACGCCAACTACACCATCGCAATGGCCCGCACCAGCGATCCGCACTCGGCCACGGCACAGTTTTTTATCAACGTGGCCGACAATGGCTTCCTGAACCATACTGCCCCTAGCGCCCAAGGCTGGGGCTATGCAGTGTTTGGCAAGGTGGTCTCGGGCACCGAGGTGGTAGACAAAATCAAGGCCGTGAAAACAGGCCGCAGCGGCTTCCATGACGATGTACCCAAAGAAGACGTAGTGATCGAAAAGGCTGTGGCACTCTAAGCCTACCGTTTCTCTCTGTCCCCGTGACTACGACCGTGCCCCGGTTCGAGGAGCTTGTAGCTCCATCGCACTGGCGCACGGTTGATTTCATTGCTGATTTGCATTTGCATTCGGGCGATGCAGCCACCAGTGCGGCATGGCAATGCTATTTGCACACCACACCCGCCGATGCTGTTTTCATCTTGGGAGACTTGTTTGAGGTCTGGGTGGGCGATGATGCCTTGGCAGAGCCAGACAGCTTTGAGGCCCATTGTGCAACGGTGTTACAGGCAGCGGCACAGCGCCGAGCGGTTTTCTTTATGGCGGGCAACCGGGATTTTTTGCTCGGGGCTGCGTTCGCCCAACAGTGTGGCATCCACATCCTGACAGACCCTACCGTGCTGCAATGGGGTGTGCAACGCCTGTTGCTCAGCCACGGCGATGCCCTGTGTCTTGACGATGTGGAGTACCAGCGTTTTCGGGTTGTGGCCCGCAGCGCACCGTGGCAACAGCAGTTTTTAGCCCAGCCTTTGGCGCAGCGTCGGGTACAAGGCCGCCACATTCGGCAAGAAAGTGAGGCGCGCAAACAATCGGGTGCCTTCTATGCCGATGTGGACAGTGCCACCGCTATCGCGTGGTTAGAGGCCGCAACAGCCAACACCTTGATTCATGGTCATACCCATCGCCCGGCAGAGCATGTTTTGGCCCCCCATTTATCGCGCATGGTATTGAGCGATTGGGATTTGGCCGCCCAACCTGCCCGTGCGCAAGTGCTGCGCTTGGATGCTCAGGGGCTGCACCGCATTTCTTTGATCCATGCTCAACCCGGCGGGATATAAGGGATCTGTTGGCAGTGGACAGTCATGGCCTGCCCCTGGCTGCATGCACTGGCACCAGCAGTGCCCCCAAGGTGGGGCGTAGCGCCCACAGCAAATAGCCTTAAAACTTACGCATATCGTTGCTACCAGCCCTTCGTTGGCAGCCTTGCCCCAGATTTCTATGCTGCCTCCTTCAGATTTTTTGGAGGTGCACCATGCAAAGCAATTGGGGAAAGAGTACGCGGCGTCAATGGCTGGCTGGCGCTGCGGCCAGTGGCGCGGGTCTGTTGCTGCCACTGGGGGCGCGGGCGGCCCCCAAGGCCGACCTATCAGGCGTCACACTGCGCATTGGCACCTATAAGGGCAACTGGCGGGCGCTGTTAACGGCGGCACAACTGACCCAGACCCCCTACAAAATCGAATGGCGCGAGCTCAACAATGGTGTGCTGCACATCGAGGCTATTCATGGCAATGCGCTGGATTTGGGTTCGGGCAGTGAGATCCCGGCCCTGTTTGCGGCACGGCAAAAAACCCAGGTGCGCTTTATTGCCGTAGTGCGTGAAGACCTGAACAGCCAAGTCACACTGGCGCGTAAAGACAGCGGCATTCAGCGCATTGCTGACCTCAAAGGCAAGCGGGTAGGCTATGTGCGCGCCACTACGGCCCATTATTTTCTGAGCCGCCAACTGGCCGAGGCTGGGTTGAGCTTTAACGATATCACCCCCATCAATCTCACCCCTGCCGATGGGCTGTCTGCATTTGATCGGGGCGACATCGATGCTTGGGCCATTTATGGCTACAACGGCCAGACCGCACGCATCAAATATGGCGCGCAGGTGCTCAAGACGGGCTTGGGCTACCTATCGGGCAACTTTCCGGTCTATGCCAATCCGCAATCGGTGGAAGACACACTCAAACAAGCGGCCATTGCCGACTACTTGCAACGCCTGCGCACGGCCTACCACTGGGCCAACCAGAATTATTTGGCCTATGCCAAGGCGCAATCACAGGAGACCCGCATTCCGGTGGGCGATTTGATTGAGTTGTGGAACAACCGCAGCACCAACTATGCGCTACGCGCGGTGGACAACGCCGTAGTGCAAGGCCACCAAGCTGTGGCCGACACTTTTTTGCAACTGGGCGTGCTCGATGGCCCAGCACAGGTAGCCCCTTTATGGAGCCGTACATTTGACCCGGTGCTGCGCAGCGCCTGACCCCCACTCAGAGAGCACTTGCGCATGACCACCACACCAAGACAACTACGGCTGGGCGCCTACTTTACTGGCGCGGGCGTTCAGGGCGATAGCTGGCGCCATCCTGCGGCCCACACCGACGCCTATCGCAACTTTGACCGCTACAAGGAGTACGCACAAAAGCTCGAAGCCGCCTGCTTTGATGCCCTGTTTTTTTACGACAACGTGTTTGCCGCCAGCGATGCCACCACCGTCTCCACTGCCCCACTGTCGCCGCGTTGGGATCCACTGGTGCTGGTGGCGGCACTGGCCTTGGTGACCCAACGCATTGGGCTGGTCGCTACCGTCAGTACCAGCTACAGCGAACCCTACAACGTGGCCCGCCACTTTGCCTCATTAGACCACCTGAGCCAAGGACGGGTGGGCTGGAATATTGTCACCTCCACTGCTGGGGGCGAAAACTTCAACCTGCCCGCCCACCGCGACCACGCTGAACGCTACGCACGCGCCCACGAGTTTGTGGATGTGGTCACGGGGCTATGGGACAGTTGGGCTGACGATGCCTTTTTGGAAAACAAGGCCAGCGGCCAATGGGCCGACCCGGCCAAACTGCACTTGCTGCACCATGTGGGCCAGCATTTCCGGGTCAAGGGGCCGCTCAATGCGCCACGCCCTGTGCAGGGTTGGCCGGTGCTGTGCCAAGCGGGCTCCTCTGAGGCAGGCAAAAATCTGGCTGCCCGCGTGGGAGAACTGCTCTATACCGCTGCCCAAGACATTGACGAGGCGCGCGACTTTTACCGCGACGTCAAGGCCCGTGCCGTACGCTATGGCCGGTCTCCTGAACAGATCCACATCCTGCCTGGGGTGATGCCAGTGATAGGCCGCACCCACGCCGAAGCCAATGCCAAATTTGCCGAACTGCTGGCCTATCGTGATACCGATGTGCAGTTGCGCGCCTTGTCCAGCTATGCCAGCTTGGGCGTGGATTTGACCGGGCTATCGCCCAGCGACCGTGTGCCACTGCCCGAGCATATCCCCGAGACCAACGCACACAAAAGCCGACAAAAACTGCTGGTGGATTGGATACGCCATGAACGCCCCACCGTGCAGCAATTGCTCACCCGGTGGAGTGCGGGCGGCCACCGGATGCTGGTGGGTACGCCCCAGAGCATTGCCGATGATTTTGCGCACTGGTTCCACACGGGAGCCTGCGATGGCTTTAATGTCATGTTCAGCAGCACGCCGGGCGGGTTGGATGATTTTGTTGAATTGGTGGTGCCCGAATTACAACGGCGCGGCTTATTTCGTACCGCCTACACCGGCCACACCCTGCGCGAACATCTGGGGCTGCCCCGACCGGCATTTCCTGCGCAACCTGCCCAGCCACAACCATTGGCGGCCTGAACAGAAGGGTTTTTTCTGCATATCGATGTGCGGATCGGTGGTTTGACCATGCAGCGTCTAAGCACGACACTGGGTTTCTGTGGTGATCTGGCACATCCCATTCATTGATAGGAGCTGGTAAGGGGAACTTTCACAGCCCGCCTGGTGCGGGCTTTTTTTTGTTCTACTTAGGCCTATAAATTAGGCGCTTGGGTTATGAGGACAAGTGGTTTGATGCTTTGGTAAAACCACCCCTTACACGTACATTGGGTGCCATCTTTGCCAATTTTTTGGAGTTTGCATGACTCAGTCTTTCCATCCCCCTTTGAGCGATGCTGCGCTAGACCAGTTGTTCCGCGAAGCCCGCACGGTTCATGCCTTCAAGCCCGAACCTGTGTCAGACGAGACCATCGCCCGCTTGTACGACTTGCTCAAGTGGGGGCCAACGGCCTTCAACGCACAGCCTGCGCGTTATGTGTTTGTGCGCAGCCCCGAGGCCAAGGCCAAGCTGCGCCCCACCCTGTCGGCGGGCAATGTGGCCCAGACCGATGCCGCCGCTGTCACTGTGATCGTGGCCCAAGACACACGCTTTTACGAACACCTGCCCGAACAATTCCCGGCCTATAACGCCAAGCCGTTGTTTGAAGCCAATGCCGATTTGGCTGCCTCTACGGCATTTCGCAACAGCAGCCTGCAAGGTGCTTACCTGATTCTGGCAGCACGGGCGCTGGGGCTCGATGCCGGAGCACAATCGGGCTTCAACCCCCAAGCCGTCAATGACGCGTTTTTCCCCGATGGGCGCTATCAGGTCAACTTCATCGTCAATTTGGGCGTGGCTGACCACAGTGGCACCCATCCGCGTGGCCCGCGCTTGGCCTTCGAAGACGTAGCGCAAATCGTTTAACCTTTAGCCCATGTGTCCCCCCGTCCATCCGTGCTGTGCCGTGGCTGGCAAGGCGGGGGGGTTGTTTGCCATTCCAACACCGCTATTGCAACATGCCTCTTTTTCGCACTTCCCTGACTGCCCTGGCCTTGGGGCTGGCGGCCTTGCTGCCTGTAGCCCACGCAGGCAAAACGCTCGACACCATCCAACAGCGCGGCCAGATCACCGTAGGTGTGAGTACCGGTGTGCCCGGCTTCTCTGCCGCCAACAGCCAAGGCCAATGGGTGGGGCTGGATGTAGATGTTGCCAAGGCCGTGGCTGCTGCTGTGCTCAACGATGCCAACAAGGTGAAGTGGGTGCCGTTGGCCTCGCAACAGCGATTTACGGCCTTGCAATCGGGTGAAGTGGATGTGCTCTCGCGCAACACCACCGTGACATTGACGCGCGATGCCTCAATGGGGCTGGCTGCTACCGCTGTGGTGTTTTATGACGGCCAAGGCTTTATGGTGCCCGCCAAACTCAAGGTCAAGAGTGCCAAGCAGCTGAAGGGCGCCACGGTGTGCGTGCAGTCGGGCACCACGTCTGAGAAAAACCTGACCGATTTCTCACGCTTGCATAACCTCAACCTCAAACCGGTGGTGTTTGACAAGTTTGATGCTGCCAATGCGGCCTACTTTGCGGGCCGCTGCCAAGCCTATACCACCGACACCTCGGGGCTGGCCTCGGTGCGGGCCAAAGAGGCCAAGAACCCACAAGAGCATGTTATCTTGCCAGAGTTGATCTCTAAAGAACCACTGGGGCCGCTGGTGCGCCGGGGTGACGATGAGTGGCAAGCCATTGTGCGCTGGGTGGTGTATGGTCTGATCGAGGCCGAAGAAAATGGCATTACCCAAGCCAATGTAGGCCAACTCAAAGCCGAAAGCACCGACCCAGTGGTAGGCCGCCTGTTGGGCAAGACCGAAGACACCGGCAAGCTGCTGGGCCTAGACCGTGACTGGCTGGTGCGCGCCGTCCAAGCGGTGGGCAACTATGGCGAAATCTACGAGCGTAACGTGGGCGAGAAAACCCCGGTCGGTTTGCCGCGTGGCCTCAACCGCCTGTGGAACCAAGGTGGCCTGCTCTATGCTTTGCCGGTGCGGTGAGGGGGCGTGAGCACCCACTGATTGCCCCCCGTCCAGCGCCACCACGCGCGCGGCGGCGCTGGTCTTGGCACCACCCCGGCACACGGGCGTTAGTGTGGCAGTTGTTGGCCTTGCTGGCCGTGGTGCTGGGCTTGGGTTGGTTGGTACACAACACCCAAGCCAATATGGCGGCGCGGGGTATTCAAAGTGGTTGGGATTTTCTCAGCCAGACGGCGGGCTTTGACATCGGTGAGCAAGCCATTGCCTTTGCTTCCACCGATAGCTACGCCCGTGCCTTTGCTGTGGGTGTGCTCAACACTTTGCGCGTGTCGGTGGCCGCGATAGTCTTGTGTACCCTGCTGGGGATGTTGGTGGGCATTGGGCGCTTGTCGCGCAATTTGCCGGTGCGCATGCTGTGCCGGGGCTATGTCGAGCTGTTTCGCAACGTGCCATTGCTGGTGCAGCTGTTGCTGTGGTATTTGCTGCTGGTGGAATACCTGCCCGACCCCACGGAGGCTTGGCATTGGGGCGACTTTGTGTTCTGGAGCAAAGCTGGCCTGAGCTTGCCGTTTCCGGTGCAAGGCCCACAAGGTTGGCACTGGAGCTTGCCCACGCTGCAAGGCTTTGCCATTGAAGGCGGTGCGGCGCTCTCACCCGAGTTTTTGGCCCTGCTGTTAGGCTTGACGTTGTATACCGCCGCCTTTGTGGCCGAAGTGGTGCGCGCGGGCATCACGGCCGTGCCACGCGGCCAGATCGAAGCCGCCCTGAGCATTGGTTTGGGCCGGGGCCAAACGCTGCGCCATGTCACAGGGCCGCAGGCGCTGCGCATCATCGTGCCACCGCTGACCAACCAATACTTGAACCTGACGAAAAATTCGTCGCTGGCGGTGGCCGTAGGCTACCCGGATGTGGTGTCGATTGCCAATACCAGCCTGAACCAAACGGGGCGGGCATTGGAGTGCATTGCCGTCATCATGGTGGTGTATTTGGGCTTGTCGTTGTCTACCGCCTTGGTCATGGGCCATATCAACCGCCGGGCCGCATTGCAGGAGCGTTAACCCATGTCCGCTCCCCCTGCACGCTCGATAGCTGCCCGCCCTGCGCCCCCCCGTACCGGGGGGCTACTGGGCTGGCTGCGCCGTGAATGGTTGGGTGGCTGGGCGCACAGCCTGACCACGTTGGCCCTGCTCGGCTGCGCTCTCTGGCTGCTGCCACCGTTGGCCGACTGGGCTTTGTGGCAAGCCATTTGGCAACCCGATGTGGCCGCTTGCCAAGCAGCACGGGGCAACGGTGCCTGCTGGGGAATGTTGGCAGAGAAATACCAGTTCATCATTCTGGGCCGCTATCCGCAGGAAGAGGGCTGGCGCCCTTGGTTAGCTTCCGGGCTGCTGCTGGCGCTGGTAGTAGCCAGCGGGATGCGCCGCTGCTGGAACCGTGGGTTGCTGCTGGCTTGGGGGCTGGTGTGGGGTGTATTTGTGGCCCTGATGGGGGGCGGTGTGTTGGGTTGGGCCTCTGTGCCCACCGACCGCTGGGGCGGCTTGCCCCTCACGTTGATGCTCAGTACCTTGTCCATCGTGCTGGCCTGTCCGCTGGCGGTGCTGTTGGCACTGGGGAGGCGTTCCCAGATGCCCGCCGTGCGGGCCTTGTGTAGCTTGTATATCGAACTGGTGCGCGGTGTGCCGTTGATCTCAGTGCTGTTTATGGCCAGTTTTTTGTTTCCGCTGTTTCTGCCAGCGGGGGCCACGCCCGATGTGCTGCTGCGTGTGCTGCTGGGCATTGCCTTGTTTGCTGCCGCCTACTTGGCAGAAACCGTGCGTGCTGGGTTGCAATCAGTGCCACGCGGCCAGATCGAGGCCGCCGCCAGCATCGGGTTGGGCTGGTGGCAAACCCAACGGCTGGTGGTGTTGCCGCAAGCTTTGGGCGCGGTGGTGCCGGGGCTGATGAACAGCTTTATCTCCATCTTCAAAGACAGTTCACTCATCACCATTGTCAGCTTGTATGAGCTGACCGGCTCGTTGGGGCTGGCCCTGAGTGGCGACCCCATGTGGCGTCCGTTCATGCTTGAGGGCTATCTGTTCATCACACTGATTTATTTTGTTGTTTGTGCCGCCATGTCGCGCTACAGCCTATGGGTGGAGCAACAACAGGCAGGCAGCCACGCCCGCTGATTTTTTGAATGCTAGAAGCCATGACTGCCCCTGCCGATACGGCCCCGCTGATCCGTTTTCAGCAACTGAACAAATGGTTTGGCACAGACTTTCATGTGCTGCGCGACATAGACCTGGACATAGCCCGTGGTGAGCGGCTCGTGGTGTGTGGGCCATCCGGTTCAGGCAAATCAACCTTTATCCGCTGCATCAATGCACTAGAACCTTTCCAGCAGGGCCACCTGTGGGTGGCTGGAGTGCCGTTGCACCCCGAAGGCCAAGAAGACGAGCGCACTATTGCCCAAGTGCGCCGCCATGTCGGCATGGTGTTTCAGCAGTTCAATTTGTTTCCGCACCTGAGTGTCTTAGACAACCTGACGCTGGGGCCGATCCATGCCGCCAAGGTGCCACGCGCACAGGCCCAAGCCCATGCACTGGCCCAATTGGAGCGCGTACACATTGCCGATCAGGCACACAAGTTTCCGTTGCAACTCTCTGGGGGCCAGCAGCAACGGGTGGCGATTGCTCGGGCGCTGTGTCTGTCGCCCGATATTTTGCTGTTTGATGAACCCACCTCCGCCCTCGACCCTGAAATGGTGCACGAGGTACTGGATGTGATGACCACATTGGCCCGCCAAGGCATCACGATGGTCTGCGTCACGCACGAGATGGACTTTGCCCGCTCGGTGGCCGACCGTGTGGTGTTTATGGACCAAGGCCAAATCGTGGAACAAGCAGCCCCAGAGGACTTTTTTGCCCGTCCTGCTACCGAGCGAGCGCAGCAATTTTTGGACAAACTGATTGGGCGCAAAAGTGGCAGCCTGCCCACCTGAAGCGGGCCGTGGGGGTTGCCGTTATAGCGGCTGTATCGCAACTTATGACGGCAACATCTTTGTCTTTGCACATCGCTTTTTATTATTTATAAGTTTTAAGAAAATGTTTTACATTCGTTTTGGTTATTAAAAACGGATGGGGCTGCTCCCGTCCGGTGCCAACTTCACCATCGTTCAGGAGTTATCCCATGTCGATTCAAGCCATCAACGTACGCAACCAATTCAAGGGCAAAGTCAAAGAAATCATCCGGGGCGATGTGGTCTCGGAGATTGATGTCGAAACCCCTTGGGGCATCGTCACCTCCGTCATCACCACCCGCTCGGTAGACGATTTGGGCCTGACCCTTGGCTCCGAAGTGGTCGCACTGGTCAAATCGACCGAAGTGTCGATCGCCAAGCTCTAAACCCATAGGAATAGGGATACGCGCCATGACCACTGCTGCTGCACCGCGCCAACTGCATTTGGGCGCTTTTTTGTTTGGTGTGGGCCACCACATTGCTGCTTGGCGCCATCCCAAGGTAGACCCGGCTGCCGCTTTGCGCCCAGCCCACTACCAGCAACTGGCCCGCATTGCAGAATCGGGCCTGTTTGATGCCATTTTTAGCGCCGACACCATGGGCCTGCCCGGCACGCCCGCCGAGGCATTGGCCCGCAACGTGCCGCCGCACCAGTTTGAACCGCTAGAGTTGCTCACCGCCTTGGCCGGTGTCACTGAGCGCATTGGGCTGGTGGGCACGGTCTCCACCACCTACCTGCCGCCCTACCATCTGGCGCGCAAGGTTGCCACACTAGACCACCTGAGCGCAGGCCGTGCCGGCTGGAACCTTGTCACCTCTGGCTCTGACCAAGAGGCCCAACTGTTTGGTCTAGACCAACAAATTTCGCACGCCGATCGCTATGAACGCGCCCGTGAATATGTCGATGTGGTCAAAGGGCTGTGGGACACTTTTGAAGACCAGCCCTATCTGTTGGATAAGGCCGCTGGCCGTTACTTTGACCCGGCCAAACTGCACCGTCTGGCCCACGATGGCAAATACTTCAAGGTACACGGCGCTTTGCAAAGCCAGCGCCCGGTGCAGGGCTACCCGGTGCTGGTGCAAGCGGGCTCCTCCGAAGATGGGCAAGAACTGGCTGCCGCCACCGCCGAGTTGGTGTTTACCGCACACCAATCGGTAGAGAGTGCGCGGGCGTTCTACGCCAGCCTCAAGGGCCGTTTGGCCGCCTATGGCCGTAGCCCCGATGCCCTCAAAATTTTGCCCGGTGTCTCGCCCGTGGTAGGCCGCACCGAGGCCGAAGCGCAAGAAAAATACGAACAGCTGCAAGCGTTGATCGAGCCAGCGGTGGGCTTGGGGTTGCTGTCGCATTTTGTGGGTGGCTTTGATTTTTCTCCCTACCCCCTCGATGGCCCGGTGCCCAACCTGCCGCCCACCGAAGGCTGGCAAAGCCGCCAAGACCTGTTTCTCAAATTGGCCCGCGAAGAAAACCTCACCCTGCGCCAGCTTTACCAGCGCGTGGCTACCGCACGTGGCCACTGGACGGTGGTGGGTACACCTGAGTCGGTGGCCGATCAGTTAGAGCACTGGTTTACCACTGGTGCCGCCGATGGCTTCAACATCATGGCCCCCACGCTCCCCTTTGACTTGCAAGATTTTGTCGATCTGGTGATTCCAGAGTTACAGCGGCGCGGTTTATTTCGCACGGCCTATAGCGGCCACACCCTGCGTGAGCACTTGGGCTTGCCCCGGCCCACCCACCCCGCACAGCAGTCAACACGCCCATGAATTTTCAGCAATTGCGCTCTGTCCGTGAAGCCGTGCGGCGGGGATTTAACCTGACCGAGGTGGCCGCGATGCTGCACACATCGCAACCGGGCGTCAGCCGCCAGATTCGCGAGTTGGAAGAAGAACTGGGCGTAGAAATCTTTGCCCGGGCAGGCAAACGCCTGACGGGCCTGACCCCACCGGGCCAGACCTTGCTGCCCATCGTGGAGCGCCTGTTGCTGGAGTCTGAAAACCTGCGCCGGGCCGGACAAGACTTCAACGCCAGCGAACAAGGGCGCCTGTCTATTGCGGCCACACACTCACAGGCCCGTTATGCCTTGCCGCAGGTCGTGCATGATTTTCGGGCGCTGTTTCCACAGGTCAGCCTGCACCTGCACCAAGGCTCACCACGCCAAGTGGCCGAAATGCTGCTCTCGGGCGAAGCCGATATTGGCGTTGCCACCGAAGCACTGGCAGGCTACGACACCTTGGTCACGCTGCCTTGCTACCGTTGGACGCACAGCATCGTCGTGCCACCGGATCACCCGCTGCTGGCGTATCCCCACCCCATCACCTTAGAGCAACTGGCCCGCTACCCCATCATCACTTATGAACTAGGCTACACCGGCCGCGCCCACATTGACGAAGCCTTTGCCCGCGAAGGCTTGGCACCCGACATTGTGCTCAGCGCGATGGATGCCGATGTCATCAAAACCTATGTAGAACTGGACATGGGTGTGGGCATCGTCGCCTCTATTGCAGTCGATGCCGAGCGCGACCGCCACTTGCGCCTGATCGATGCACGCCACCTGTTTGAAGTCAACCTGACCCGCCTGGGCCTGCGCCGGGGCACTTGGCTGCGTGGCTATGCCTACCAGTTCATTGAAAGCTTTGTGCCCACCCTGACCCGCGCGGTGGTGGATCAGGCCATGCAGGAGGCCCATCACCTTGCCTGAGGGTTCTTGCCTCTGACTCTCAGCCACCCTGCCCTTGGATTTTGAGCCGAATGGCACTGACCTCCCAACCCTGGGCGCGCAAACGCGCTTGCAGCAGGGGCAACAACTGCCGCAGTTTGGCCGCTACGGCATTGTTCTTGACGACCAAACACCAAGTGTCCCCCTCAATTGGCCCCGCTTGCACACTAGGACGCAACAACACGGGAATCAACGGCTCCACCACCCGCAATCGCTCACTGGACTCACGCATCAAGGCCAGCAAGGGCGCCAGCACAGGCGCTTCTTCCGAAGCCTGCATCAACGTAATGGCGTGGTGACGGCGAGCAGAGGTCATGGGGTTGGCGTATGGCTGTGCAGATGCAATAAAAGACCAATTATCTGGCAGCCGCCCATCAGCACCCGTATCCCACATGGCGGCTAAAATCTGGAAACAAGTTTCCGGTGCCGGTAGACTCTCTAGTGCTGTCAACAGCCACAGTGCTGCCTGGCACCACCCGACATCTTCATATCTTCACAGGGATTCGGACACCCTGCGGGCTTGGCCTGCTGGTGTGTTCCCGCTCGCATGGTCACCAACTTCCTTACCAAACTTTTCGGCAGCCGCAACGACAGGTTGCTCAAGCAGTACCGCAAGACCGTGGCACGCATCAACGCCATGGAACCAGAGTTGGAGAAGCTCGATGACGCGGCGCTGCGGGCCAAGACCGAGGCATTTAAACAGCGGGTGGCCCAAGGCGAATCGCTCGACGCCCTGCTGCCCGAAGCCTTTGCCGTGGTACGCGAAGGCTCCAAGCGCGTCATGCGGATGCGCCACTTCGACGTCCAGTTGTTGGGGGGCATGGCCCTGCACTACGGCAAAATTGCCGAAATGCGCACCGGCGAGGGCAAAACCCTCACCGCCACGCTGCCGGTATACCTCAATGCGTTGTCAGGCCAAGGCGTGCATGTCGTCACTGTCAACGACTACCTGGCCAACCGTGACGCCCAATGGATGTCACGCCTCTACAACTTCCTGGGTTTGACGGTAGGCATCAACCTGCCCAACATGCCCCGCGAGGAAAAACAGGCCGCTTATGGCGCCGACATCACCTACGGCACCAACAACGAATACGGTTTTGACTACCTGCGCGACAACATGGTGTACGAGTCGGCCGACCGGGTGCAGCGCCAGCTCAATTACGCCATCGTCGACGAGGTGGACTCGATTCTGATCGATGAAGCGCGCACGCCCCTCATCATCAGTGGTCAAGCCGAAGACCACACCGCCCTGTATCTGGCCATGAACCAGGTGGTGCCGCTGCTCACGCGCCAAGAAGGTGAAGCCGACCCCCGCACGGGCGAGGGCGTGACCAAGCCCGGCGACTTTACGCTGGACGAAAAATCGCACCAAGTGTTCTTGACCGAACAAGGCCACGAAACTGCTGAGCGCGTGCTGGCAGCCCAAGGCTTGCTGCCCGAAGGCTCATCGTTGTACGATCCGGCCAACATCTCGCTGATGCACCACCTGTATGCAGCACTGCGCGCCCACAACCTGTACAACCGCGACCAGCACTATGTGGTGCAAAAGGGCGAGATCGTCATCGTTGATGAATTCACGGGCCGCCTGATGGCCGGACGCCGTTGGAGCGAGGGCTTGCACCAGGCTGTAGAAGCCAAAGAGGGCGTAGCCATTCAGGCTGAGAACCAAACCCTGGCCTCCATCACATTCCAGAACTATTTCCGCCTCTACAGCAAACTCTCGGGCATGACCGGCACCGCCGATACCGAAGCCTATGAGTTCCAAGAGATCTATGGCCTCGAAACGGTGGTCATTCCGCCCAACCAGCCCAGCAAGCGCGACGACCAGCTCGACCGCGTTTACAAAACCACCAAAGAAAAATACGACGCAGCCATCAAAGACATTCGCGAGTGCCACGAACGTGGTCAGCCGGTGCTGGTGGGCACCACCTCGATTGAAAACTCCGAGATCATCGACCACCTGCTAACCCAGGCCGGTCTGCCGCATCAGGTGCTCAATGCCAAGCAGCACGCCCGCGAGGCCGACATCATTGCCCAAGCGGGCCAGGCAGGCATGATCACCATTGCCACTAACATGGCTGGTCGGGGCACCGACATCGTCCTCGGTGGCAACATCGAAAAAGAAGTGGCCGCCATCGAGACCAACGAGGCACTGGATGCCGCCACCAAGGCCAGCCAGATCGAAGCACTGCGTGCGGCCTGGAAGCAAGACAACGAAAAGGTCAAGGCCTTGGGCGGCTTGCGCATCATCGCTACCGAACGCCACGAATCGCGCCGCATCGACAACCAACTGCGTGGTCGCTCTGGTCGCCAAGGCGATCCCGGCTCTTCACGCTTTTATCTGAGTCTGGATGATTCGCTGATGCGTATCTTTGCGGGCGACCGGGTGCGCTCCATCATGGATCGCCTGAAGATGCCCGAAGGCGAAGCCATTGAGGCCGGTATCGTCACCCGCAGTATCGAATCGGCTCAGCGCAAGGTAGAAGCCCGCAATTTTGATGTTCGCAAGCAATTGCTGGAATACGATGATGTTGCCAACGACCAGCGCAAAGTCATCTACCAGCAGCGCAACGACATTCTCGATGCCCAAGCTCTGCAAGATGTGATTCACGCCATGCGTGAAGATTGCTTCACGGATTTGGTGCGCCAACATGTGCCCGCCGAATCGGTAGAAGAGCAATGGAACCTGCCCGCCCTCGAAGCCGCCTTGGCCCAAGAATGGCAATTGCCGCTCCAGTTGCGCGCACTGGTTGAAGGTGCAGAATCCATCACTGACGAAGATATTTTGGAGAAGGTGCTGACTGCCGCCCATGCCGCCTTTCAGGCCAAGGTGGATTTGGTGGGTGAAGACAATTTCACTCACTTTGAACGCATGGTGTTGCTGCAAAACCTCGATTCCAACTGGCGTGACCACCTGAGCGCGCTGGACTATTTGCGCCAAGGCATCCACCTGCGCGGTTATGCCCAAAAGCAACCCAAGCAAGAATACAAGCGCGAGGCTTTCGAGCTGTTTCGCCAGTTGATTGATACTGTGAAAAACGATGTTACCCGCACTTTGATGACCGTGCAGGTACAGTCGCCGACACAGATCGAGCAGGTGGCCGAAGACATGGAGCAACGCGCAGAGCACATTGCCAACGTCACCTACACCGCCCCCACCGAAACCGGCGAAGCCCAAACCACTTTGGACGAAAGCACCGTGCCCCACGCTGCCGCTACCGTGGCCGCCGTGGCTGGTGCCCACATCGGCCGCAACGATCCCTGCCCCTGTGGCAGCGGCAAAAAATACAAGCAGTGCCACGGCAAACTGGCCTGAGCAATAGCGTCATCAAACCACTGCACAATGGCACGGGCTTGGGCCCGTGCTTGCATGTAACCCCATCCTTTGGCTCGTTTCGATTTCATTCAGGAAGCTTCCTATGCCCGTGAATCTGTCTGCTCCTGTGGCCTCCGATCTGCTCCCGGTGGCTGGTGTGCGTATTGGCGTGACCGAAGCTGGTGTACGCAAAGTCAACCGCAAAGATCTGACCGTCTTTTTGCTCGATGAAGGTGCCAGCGTCGCTGGTGTGTTTACCCAAAACCGCTTCTGTGCTGCACCCGTACAAGTCAGTCGCGAGCATTTGGCCGCAGGCCAAGGCATCCGCGCGATGGTGATCAACACCGGCAACGCCAATGCAGGCACTGGCGCACAAGGGTTAGAGAGCGCCCGCGCCACCTGCGCGGCACTGGCGGCTCAGTTGGGCGTGACAGCCGCACAAATTTTGCCGTTTTCGACAGGCGTCATCATGGAGCAGTTGCCCGTGGAGCGCATCACGGCTGCCCTACCTGCTGCCTTGGCCGATGCCCAAGCCGCCCACTGGGGCCGCGCTGCCGAGGGCATCATGACCACTGATACCCCCTGCCCAAAGCCTACAGCCGCCAGGTCAATATCGCAGGCCAAACCATCACCATTACCGGCATCAGCAAGGGCGCAGGCATGATTCGCCCCAACATGGCTACCATGCTGGGCTTTTTGGCTACCGATGCCGCTATAGATCCAGCACTGGTGCAACCCTTGGTTAAAGCTTTGGCCGATGGCTCCTTCAACCGCGTGACGATTGATGGCGACACTTCTACCAACGACTCATTTGTGCTGGTAGCCACACACCAAGCGGGCAATCCCACCATCACCAGCTTAGACAGCGCCGAAGGCCAAGCACTGCAAGCTGCATTGCTGGATGTGGCGCAAAAGCTGGCCCAAGCCATTGTGCGCGATGGCGAAGGGGCCACTAAATTCATCACTGTGCGTGTGGAGGGTGGCAAAACTGGCGAAGAATGCCGCCAAGTGGCTTACGCCATTGCCCAATCGCCATTGGTCAAAACCGCTTTCTACGCCAGCGATCCCAATTTGGGCCGCATTTTGGCAGCAGTGGGTTATGCCGGTATCGACGACCTCGACCAAACCGGCATCGACCTGTATTTGGATGACGTGCATGTTGCCATCAACGGTGGCCGCAACCCTGCCTACCAAGAAGAAGACGGCCAGCGTGTGATGAAGCAGCAAGAAATCACCGTACGTGTGTTGCTGGGCCGAGGTACAGCGCAAGACACGGTGTGGACTTGCGACTTCAGCCACGAATACGTCACCATCAACGCCGACTACCGCTCCTGATCGCTCCGGCATTGCCGGATGCCTGCTGCCATGACTTCTCCGTTAGAAACCCTGATGGCCCGTGCCGAGCAATTGTTGGCACGCATTGAAACTGTGCTGCCGCAGCCGTTGTCGGCCCCGTCCGACTGGTCGGTGGCTGTGGCTTGGCGTTATCGCAAGCGCAGCAGTGGTCATGCCACGCTGGAGCCAGTGCGCCATGTCAGTGGTATGGCGCTGCACGAGTTGAAAGAAATCGAGGTGCAAAAGGAGAAGATTGAGCGCAACACCCGGCAGTTTGTGGCTGGACGCACCGCCAACAACGTGCTGTTGACGGGTGCGCGCGGCACGGGCAAATCTTCGCTGATTAAAGCCTGCCTTAATGCCTTTGCATCGCAAGGGCTGCGCCTGATCGAGGTAGACAAGGCCGATTTGGTGGATTTGCCTGATATTGTGGATGTTGTCTCCAGCCGCCCCGAAAAGTTCATCATTTTCTGTGACGATTTGAGCTTTGAGGATGGCGAGCCGGGCTACAAGGCGCTCAAGTCTATTTTGGATGGTTCGGTGGCTGCAGCCACGCCCAATGTGCTGATCTATGCCACCAGCAACCGCCGTCATTTGCTGCCCGAATATATGTCGGAGAACCTGAGCTATCGGCACACCCCCGATGGCGAAGTGCATCCGGGCGAGGGCGTCGAAGAAAAAATCTCCCTGTCTGAACGCTTTGGTCTGTGGGTGAGCTTTTACCCCTTCAGCCAAGAAGAATATCTGACGATTGTGGCGCAGTGGCTTTCGGCTTTGGGGCTGGATGCTGCGGCCATTGCCACGGCCCGCCCCGAAGCACTGGTGTGGGCCTTGGAGCGTGGCTCACGCAGTGGCCGCGTGGCGTACCAGTTTGCTCGCGATTATGCTGGGCGCACACAGGCGCAACCTACCCACCCCGAACGCATTGCCGATGTGACCGGGCTGGCAGAGTCCAGCACCCTTTGAATTGATTGCCGAAAGCCTTGCCGTGAGCGATGTCACCCCCAGTGCTGCCTCCCCTGCACGCCAACACACCGAAGTGGCTGTGGGCGTGCTCTTGCGCCCTGACGGCGCACTGCTGCTCTCCACCCGGCCACCGGGCAAAGCCTATGCCGGTTATTGGGAGTTTCCAGGGGGCAAAATCGAAGCCGATGAAACGGTAGAGCAAGCGTTGCGCCGCGAGCTCATCGAAGAACTAGGCATCACCATAGGCCCAGCCACCGTCTGGAAAATCACGGAACACGACTATCCCCATGCTTTGGTGCGCTTGCACTGGTGCAAAGTATGGGACTGGACAGGCGAGTTTGAGATGCGCGAAGGTCAGCAAATGGCTTGGCAACAGCTGCCGTTGCAAGTGCGGCCTGTATTGCCCGGTGCTTATCCGGTGCTGGAATGGCTGGCCCAAGAGCGCGGCCAGCCGTTTGATCTTGCGGCCCTTCAGGCGGGGTAAATAGCCCCAAGCACTCGTGCGCCCCGCGCGCCAGTCACGCTGGGCAGATTGCCCGGCGCCCCGAGCAAGGCTTGGCGGGCCAACCAGGCAAAAGCTGCGGCCTCCACCTGTTGGGCGGGCAACCCGTGGCAATCGCTGGGTTGCACTTTCAAGTGGGGCAATAAGGCCTGCAAACGTGCCATCAGGTGCTGATTGAACGCCCCACCACCGCACACTATCAAGACATCGCTGTGCGGGCCGTGGCTTTGCACGCAGTCCGCACAGACCAAGGCCGTGAACTCAGTCAAGGTGGCTTGCACATCTTGGGGGGCCCAATGGGAACCACCTTCGAGTTGGGCCGCCAGCCAATCTGCATTGAATAAATCGCGGCCCGTGCTCTTGGGGGGAGGCTGGTGCAAAAAGGGTTCGGCCTGCAAACGTTGCAACAAGGCAGCAACCACCTGACCGCTGGCGGCCCAAGCACCCGCAGCATCAAAGGGCTGACCTGTGTGGCGTTGGCACCAAGCGTCCATCAAGGCATTGCCGGGGCCACAGTCAAAACCCAGCACACGACCATCGGCAGCCAAAACACTCAAATTGGAGATGCCACCGATATTGAGCACCAATGTGTCTTGCCCCGGTCGGCCAAACACCTGTTGGTGAAAGGCAGGCACCAATGGCGCACCTTGGCCGCCTGCGGCTACATCGCGGCTGCGCAAATCGGCCACCACGGTGATACCCGTCAATTCGGCCAGTAAGGCCGGGCTGTTGAGTTGCAGGGTATAGCCGGTGCCATCGTAGAGTCCGGGGCGGTGGCGCACCGTTTGGCCGTGGGCGCCCACGGCTGCAATAGCGTAGGCGGGCAAATCACTATCGGCCAACAAGGCCCGAACCACTTGGGCATAGGTACGCGCCAAAGCATTGGCGGCCAGCGCAGCCCGGTGCAGCTCATCGGGGCCGCTGCTGTTCAAGGCCAACAGCTCGGCCCGCAATGTGGGCTGAAATGGTACAGACTGGTGGCATTGCACCATACAACGGTTGCCAGCAAACTCCACCAGCACCCCATCTACCCCATCCAGTGAGGTGCCCGACATCAGGCCAATATAGCGTTCCATGGGGCCTCCAAGCTCTGGCGGCACGGCCAATGCCTGGTTATTGGGCGTTGGCCTGATGCACCAACTCTGCCGATGCCAACTGGAGACGCATGGCCGTAGCTACACGGTCAAAAGCCGGACGTTGGGCGGCAGCCACTGGCGCAGCCGCTTCACTTTGCTTGGCGATGATCATGGGATCTTGGTGGACACCATTGACACGGAACTCAAAGTGCAAGTGCGGCCCAGTGGCCCAGCCCGTAGCACCGACCGCCCCAATGTTCTCGCCTTGCGCAACGCTTTGCCCTTTGCGCACATCCATGCGGCTCAGGTGGGCATAGGCTGTGACATGCTGGTTGCGGTGCTTGATGATGACGATATTGCCATAGCCGTTTTGGGTACCAGCAAACTCCACCACACCATCCCCCACCGTACGCACGGGGGTGCCAGTGGGGGCACCAAAATCAGTGCCAAGGTGGGCGCGCCAAGTTTGGTGGATGGGGTGAAAACGCATGGCAAAACCACTGGTCACACGCGAGAACTCTAGCGGTGAACTCAGGTAAGCGCGGCGCAGGCTTTGCCCCTCCAAGTTGAAGTAGGCTCCTTTGTCTGCACCGGGGGACTGGAACCAAACTGCCTGGTGGGTTTTGCCATTGTTACGAAATTCGGCACTGAGCACCCGACCACTGCGCAATGGCTCACCATCGGCTTCTAGGGTTTCATACACGATGGAGAATCGGTCTCCCTTGCGCAGGGAGCGGCGAAAATCAATCTCGCTGGAGAAGATTTCGGCCACTTGCGTGGCCACGCTGTCGGGGATGCTGGCATCGTCGGTGGCAGCAAAAAGTGAGCTCTGGATAATGCCACCGGCCAAGCGTGTAGAAATGGTCAATGGTGCGGTCTCAAGGCGAGACGTGAACTTGCCTTGCTCATCCTTCTCCACCACCAGCCGGTTGAACAGGCCGTTGTCCTCATGGGCCCAGCGTGCGACCAAACGCAGCAGGCGGTGGTCATCGGTGGTTTCTGCACGTACCACACGGCCATTGCGGCCCAACAGATTTTGTTGGGTGCTGCTGTCACGGCGCAAGAAAGCGGCAGCCGCCGGATCGGCAACACCCATGCGGCGCAACAGAGATTCGGCCGTATCGGTATTGCGCACATTGTCGGCGCGGTACAAGGAGAAACCGACACCATCGGTCAGATCGGCCAAGGTAGAACCGCTGGCCAAGGACTGTACGGGTTGCTCCACCAAACGCACGGGCAAATCGGCAGGATCTGGCCCCAAAGAGGCCACAGCAAAGGCACCTCCACCGCCGGTAAGAAGCACGGTAGCCAATGCAGCGGTGATGCGCTTAGGGTGTTGCTGAAGACTGTGGGAGAGTCGCGAAAGCAAGGCCGTGCTGGCGGTGGTGAAGCCGTTTTTCAAAATTTTCTTCCCAGGGTGAGCGTGTGTCCGGGGCAAAATCCCAGCTGAAAGACTGGGTGCGGCGGAGCGCACAGACTGACGGACTTGCAGCGTCTCAGTTGGGTCTGAAAAAGCGGGCTACTAGAATCCGCCACTGCAAAGTGGGCGAAGTATAGCCAAGCCCACCGTTTAGAAATGTAAGAAATATCATATGGATGACTCTTTTGTGACGCCAACCTCCTTGTCGGACGGGGTACGCCAGGCTTTGGAAATCTCGCTGCGTGGAGTGCAAGAACTCCTGCCCCAAGACGAGTGGGTAAAAAAACTGGTGCGTGCCGAGACCACCGGCCAGCCCTTGCGCATCAAGTTGGGGCTAGACCCTACAGCCCCCGACATCCACATTGGCCATACTGTGGTGCTCAACAAGATGCGCCAATTGCAGGATTTGGGCCACCAGGTGATTTTTCTGATTGGCGACTTCACCAGCCTGATTGGCGACCCTTCGGGCCGCAACAGCACCCGCCCACCACTCACGCCCGAGCAGATCAAGGCCAATGCCGAAACTTACTACCAGCAAGCCAGTCTGGTGCTAGACCCGGCCCGCACTGAAATCCGCTACAACAGCGAATGGTGCGAACCCCTGGGGGCCAGCGGCATGATCCAGCTCGCAGCCAAATACACCGTGGCCCGCATGATGGAGCGTGATGATTTTCATAAGCGGTTCCATAGCGGCCAATCCATCAGCGTGCATGAATTTTTGTATCCACTGATGCAAGGTTACGATTCGGTGGCCCTCCAGTCTGATTTGGAACTGGGTGGCACCGACCAAAAGTTCAATCTGCTGATGGGGCGCCATTTGCAAGTGGAATATGGACAAGAGCCGCAGTGCGTGCTGACCATGCCACTGTTGGTGGGCTTGGATGGCGTGGACAAAATGTCCAAGTCCAAGAACAACTATATTGGTATCACTGAAGATGCCAACAGCATGTTTGCCAAGGTGCTGTCTATCTCAGACACCCTGATGTGGGACTGGTACACCCTGCTGTCGTTCAAGAGTTTGGCCGAGATTGCGGCACTCAAGGCAGAAGTGGCCGGGGGCCGCAACCCCAAAGAGGCCAAGGTCATGCTGGCCAAAGAGATTACGGCACGCTTTCACAGCGTGGCGGCCGCTGATGCGGCGGAGCAAGACTTTATCAACCGCAGCAAGGGCGGGGTGCCCGATGACATCCCGGAGATCAGCCTCTCTGGAGCGCCTCTGGGGATAGGCGCACTGCTCAAGCAGGCCAATCTGGCCCCATCCACCAGCGAGGCCAACCGCCTGATCGATGGCGGGGGCGTGCGTGTCGATGGCAGCGTGGTCAGTGATCGGGGCTTGAAGCTGGCCGCTGGCACCTATGTAGTGCAGGTAGGCAAACGCAAGTTTGCCCGGATTGCACTGGTCTGAGGCCCGTAGCCCCGACCCGGTGCAAGCGGCTGGAGTGGCTCAGGCCATCGTCAGGTGCCGGGTCTGGGCTTGATGGGCACGAAAGAAGGGCAGGTAAGAACGGTCCACATGGCAAATATGGTGGATCAGCCATTCTTTCAAAAAGCCCAAGGCTTCAAAGGTCACTTCTTCACCCTCTTCAAAGCGCATCAGCAAATCCATCGCCTTGCCGGTAAAACCGTCATGCTCGGCCTTGTGCGCAGGGGTTTCTGGATAGTCGTGGTGCTGAAACATCACCTCTTCCACAATAAAGTGGTTGTGGGTGTAGTCCACCAGTCCTTCCAGTACCTCGCCTACGGCTTCACGCCGAGGCAGGGGCTGCGACAGCTCATTGTGCAATCGGTTGGTCAGGTGTACCAGCCATTGGTGCTGGCCATCGATCTCCTCAAAACCCAATTCCAGTTCGGGGGTCCACGGCATGAAGCTCATCGGTGTTTCTCCTGTAGGTGCTTGGCAGGCCCATCCAGCAAAAACCTTGCCTGCCTTATCGTTAAAACCTTGTAGAGGATGTTTTCCGGTTCTTGCTTGACTCAGATCAGAAACTCAAGGAGGCGTAGGGCACAGTACGGGTTTTTGCGGAGTGGGCTTGGTCGTTGAAAATACGCCGCAGCAGGCTTATGTGCAAAGTCTTTTGCATCCTATCGATCCAACCACGACACTTTCATGACACCACTGGACATTCTCATCATGGCGGCAGGCAAGGGCACCCGTATGAAAAGCCGCCGCCCCAAGGTGCTGCACCGCTTGGCAGGCCGTGCCCTTTTGCAGCATGTGCTAGACACAGCAGCACTGTTGCAACCCCGCAGCGCCATCGTGATTACCGGACATGGTGCCGATGCCGTAGAACTGGCGCTGGCCCCTGTGGCCCAAGACCCCGCACCAGCCTTTGCCCTGAAATTTGCCCGCCAAGAACCACAATTGGGCACCGGTCATGCTGTGCAGCAGGCCTTGCCCTTGCTGGCCGGCGATGGCACGGTGCTGGTGCTATCGGGGGATGTGCCACTGACCCAATTCCAAACACTGCACGGGCTGATTGCGGCCTCAGAGGCCGTGGCAGGCGGTGCCTTGGCTTTGCTCACCGTGACCCTGCCCGACCCTAGCGGCTATGGCCGTATTGTGCGAACAGCCGATGGGGCGGTGCAAGGCATTGTGGAGCACAAGGATGCCAGCGAGGTACAGCGCACCATCCGAGAGGTGTATAGCGGCATCATGGCCGTGCCCGCACAGCGGCTGGCGGGCTGGTTGGCCCGATTGAACAACCACAATGCCCAAGGTGAGTATTACTTGACCGACATTGTGGCGATGGCCGTGCAAGAGGGTGTGCCAGTGGTAGGCCACTGCATTGAAGATGCCTTCCAAGTGGCGGGCATCAACAGCCCACTGCAATTGGCTGAACTGGAGCGGGCCCACCAATGGCGTCAGGCTCGTGCACTCATGGAGCAAGGGGTGCGGCTGGCCGACCCTGCCCGCTTTGATTTGCGCGACGATGTGCGTTCTGGTGCCAAGGCCGCACTGGTGTGCGGCCCAGATGTAGAGATTGATGTCGGCTGCATTTTTACCGGCCAAGTAGAGTTGGGCGAGGGTGTGCAGGTGGGTGCCCACTGTTGCATTGCCAATGCACGCATTGCGGCTGGGGCCGTTATCCACCCCTATACCCACATTGATGGCGAGACATTGGGGGCCAGCGTGGGCGAGGGCGCCCTGATTGGCCCATTTGCCCGCTTGCGCCCAGGTGCCGAACTGGGCCAAGAGGTGCATATTGGCAACTTTGTCGAGGTCAAAAACAGCACGCTGGCCGCTGGTGCCAAAGCCAACCATCTGGCCTACTTGGGCGATGCCACCGTGGGCGAACGCGTCAACTATGGTGCAGGCAGCATCACCGCCAATTACGATGGGGCCAACAAGCACCGCACAGTGATTGAGGCCGATGTGCATATTGGCAGCAATTGCGTACTGGTGGCCCCTGTCACTGTGGGGGCTGGTGGCACGGTGGGCGCGGGCACCACCCTGACCAAAGATGCTCCGCCCGGCAGTTTGAGTGTGGCCCGTGGCAAGCCAATCAGCGTTGCCCAATGGCAGCGCCCCACCAAACAACCCAAAGGCTGAATCCAGATGACGCTGCCCACGCCCAGCATTGAACAAGAAGTGGCACAACTGCGTGCGCTGCTGGCGCAACGCGAACACCAACTGGCCGAGATGGGCCAAGCCTATGAGGATTTTCTGCGCGCTGTGTCGCACGATTTGCGCGCCCCACTGCGCCACGTCACCTCTTATGGCACCTTGCTGGCAGAGGTGCTGCCAGAGGCGGGTCTGCAAGGCCCAGCCTGGGAGGAGGCCGAGGAGTTTTTGGGCACCATGAACCAATCGGCCCGGCGCATGGGGCAGATGCTCGATGGCTTGTTGGCCTTGTCGCGTATTGTGCGTGCGCCGCTACAACGCCAATCAGTGGCTTTGGCGGCCTTGCTGGCCGAGGTGCAAACCGAACTGGCGGGGCGCACTGCACAGCGCAGCATTGAGTGGCAAGCCCAGTTGCAAATCACCCATGTCGAGGCCGATGCTGCCTTGTTGCGCCAATTGCTACGACAACTGCTAGACAATGCGCTCAAGTTTACGCAGTCGCGTGTCCCGGCGCGCATTGCCATTGCTTGTTGGCGCAGCACCGAGGGGCAAGTGACTTTGCGCGTGCAAGACAATGGCGTGGGTTTTAACCCAGCGCAAGCCACAGGACTGTTTGGCTTGTTTCAACGCTTGCACAGAGAAAATGAGTTTGAGGGTGTGGGCACTGGTTTGGCAGCGGTGCGCACCATTGCCCAGCGCCACAGTGGTGATGCCCAAGCCAGCGCCTTGCCCGGCGAGGGCTGCACCGTCACCGTGACTTGGCCGGGTTAAGAGCGGCCAACACAACCCATAAAAATCAGGTTTGCGGTCGAGCTGAGGCGTAAGTCAGTGAGTAGGCAGCGCGCCTGGTGCGGCAAGGTGCAGCAGGCCGTATCGATAGTTGTGTTAGTGGCTTTAATTGCACTGCCAGACAGACCGCTGACCTTGTTTTTACCTCTAGCGATGGCTCAATCGGTTTGAGTATTACTCGGCCTCGATACCTGCCGCCTTGATCACCTTGCCCCACTTTCGGGTTTCGGCGGCTTGGAACTTGGCGAGTTCATCAGGTGAGGTCGTCCAAGCCTCAGAGCCGGCGTTGTCAAAGAAGCTCTTGGCCGCAGCGCTTTGGGTTGCGGCGGCCAGCAGTTCATTGAGGCGTGCTACTACCGGAGCGGGTGTGCCAACGGGAACGTAGGCTGCAAACCAGTAGCCCATGTCGTAGCCTTTCACGCCAGCTTCGTCCAGTGTGGGTACGTCGGGCAATTGCGCACTGCGTTTTTGGGTGGAGTAGCCCAAGGCCCGCAGCTTGCCCGCCTTGACCTGTGGCACGCCGGTGGAGGTGTCGGTGATCATCAGGTCGATCTGCCCGCCCAGCAGATCGGTGATAGCCAGCGGGTTGCTCTTGTAGGGCACGTGCAGGATGTCCACACCAGCCAGCTGCTTGAGCATTTCACCCGCCATGCGGCTCGATGAGCTACCGCTGCCAAAGCTCAGCTTGCTGGGGTTCTTCTTGGCAAAGGCCAGCAGCTCGCCCACGTTCTTGTACGGTGCGCTGGCGTTGACCACCAGCACCTGTCCGCCCTTGCCTAGGCCGGTGACAGGGGCGAAGTCTTTCACTGGGTCGTATGAGAGTTTTTTGTACAGGTGCTCGTTGGCCGCATGCGTAGTGTTGGTGGTGATGAGTACACTGTAGCCATTAGCCGCAGCCTTGGCTACGGCGGACGCAGCGATCATGCCGCTGGCACCAGCTTTGTTGTCGATGACCACGGGCTGCTTGGTCTCGGTGGTGATGGATTGGCCCAGCGCGCGTGCCAGCTGATCTGTGGCGCTGCCTGCAGCAAAAGGAACCACAAACGTGATGGCCTTGGCCGGGTAAACAGGAGCTTGCGCCAGTGCAACAGTGCCGTGCAATGCGCCCAACGCCAGCAGGGCAGAGGCCGTGGCATGACGGCGGCCCAAGTTGATCAGCGATTTTTTTTGGCTCATGTTGTCTCCTTGTGTATAGGTATGAAAGGCGGAAAAGGAATGGGGAACTGAGAAAAGAAAGACTGGCTACGACCGTGGGCCGCCGAAGTGCTGTACCAGCGCGGCGGGCACCTGCACGGGCAGGTCTAGCAGCAGATAGCTCAGTGCCTTGCCGTGGCTGTCGAGATTGAGCGCATCGTTGACGCCACTGTCGAGCACGTCATCGAGCACGATGTTCATGGCCTGCAACTGGGGCAACAGATAGCGCGTAACCTGGCGCGGTTGGCGCAGAGCGAACTGCCGGGCCACGGCGGATTCGGTGACCTGATCGACCAGCGTATCCCACAACGCGGGGTGCCAGGCGATGATGCTGATGTTGGAGCGGTTGCCCTTGTCGCCCGTGCGGCTGTGGGCCAGACGGTAGAGTGGAACCGTGATCGTGGGAGCAGTTGCGCAAGTCATGGTGGGTATTTCCTCAATCAACCATCTCAAAGCGCACGGCGACGGCCTCGCGCGGAACGAGGCACGACACCGTGCCCAGGCGCGGGCGCATGGCGGTGCGCACGCCACCGCCGCCTGCCGGTCCGCAGGTGTAGAGCGTGGTCACCTCGCGCAGCAGGCGCTGGGCGCTGGCGTGTTCACGGTGCTGCAGGGCTACACGCAGGCGCACGTCGCGGGCATCGTTGCTATCGTTTGCGGGTACATTGAGCCAGCGGCTGGTGTCGTCACCCAATACGCTGGTCACGCCGATGAGGTCGATGCGCAGTGGGCCCAGACCATGTAAACGCTCACGCAGCACCTCGCCCGCCAGACGCGCGCGGCCCTCGGCGCGTGGGCCTGCATAGGAGATTTCTCCCTCGGCAAACCAGCCGGATTCAAAGCACACGTTGACTTTGAGCGTGGCAGGCTGGGCGTGGCCCCGCACGCCGTCCAGCCGCACGGCGTCGGTGCCCACGGCCTGCACACGGGCCTGGGTGATGTCGGCCACCACATCGGGCGTGATGTAGGCAGCAGGGTCGTGCAGCTCATACAGCAGCTGCTCTTTGACGGTGCGCTCATCGATGCGCCCGCCTGTGCTGGGCGGTTTCGTGATGGTGCAGTGGCCGTCGGAGTCGATCTCGGCAATGGGATAACCGAGCGTGGCCAGACCGGGAACGTCCTTGTAGCCCGGATCGGCAAAGTAGCCGCCTGTGACCTGTGCGCCGCATTCGAGAAGATGCCCTGCCATGGTGGCGCGGGCTAGCCGGTCCCAGTCGTCTGACGCCCAACCGTAGTGCGCTAGGGCTGGGCCCAGCACCAGCGAGGGGTCGGCCACGCGACCGCAGACGACGATGTCTGCCCCGTTGCGCAAGGCATCGGCAATGGCCTGCGCACCGATGTAGGCGTTTGCACTCACTATGGGGGCGGTGGGCATGGCATCACCCAGTGCGCTTTCCAGCAGTGCGCGGTGTTCAGGACCGCTCAGGTCGTCGCCCTGCAGCACGGCAATGCGCGGGCGCTGCAAGCCCAACTCGGCTGCCAACGCGTGGATGCGGCGGGCAGCGCCGTGTGGGTTGGCGGCGCCAAAGTTGCTGACGATACGCACACCGTGGGTCAAGCACTGCGCAAGCACGGGGTGCAGCAAATCGACCAGCAAGGGTTCGTAGCCCGCATCGGGGTCGGTACGGCGGGCAAGCTGGGCCAAGGCCAGTGTGCGCTCGGCCAGGGTTTCGAAAATCAGCACCGAGGGCTTGCCACTGGCAATGAGTGCCTGCACCATCGGTAAAGCGGCATCAGTGCGGTCGCCCGAAAAGCCAGCGGCGCAGCCGACCAGTAGATTGGTGTTGTTTGCCATGGGTTCTTTGTCTCCTAGAACCACTGTAGAGAGATTGCAGTATTCTGTGAAATCGATTGTTATGATGAATCCATCTGTATTTCAGATGAATTGCTTGGCAGCCGATTTCCGATCCACAGCACAAGACATGAGCACCACCCATCTCTCCAGCCGCCAACTCGACGCCTTCATCGCGCTGGCCGAGCAGCGCAGCTTCACGCGCGCAGCGGCGCTGTGCCACCTGTCGCAGCCCGCATTCAGCGCCCTCATCCGGGCGCTGGAAGATGACCTGGGCCTGCGCCTGTTCGATCGCAGCACGCGCCATGTGGACCTGACGCCTGAGGGTCGGAAATTTTTGGAGTCGGCCCGCCGCATCCGTATCGAGATAACCAACGCACTGTCTGCCGTGCGCGATGCAGCCACGCTGCAGCGCGGCCGCGTGGCAGTGGCGCTGCTGCCTTCGTTGGCTGCTGGCTGGCTGCCGGACGTTCTGGCGCAGTACAGCGCTGCGCACCCTGGCATCGAGATCGACATCGCTGATGTGCTTTCAGAGCCCTGCATCGACCGCGTGGCCAGCGGCCATGCCGACTTCGCGCTCGCCGCCATCCGTGCCGACACTCCGGCGCTACAGGCCGAACCCTTTTGTACGGACAACTTTTACCTAGTGTGCCCCGCCGAGCACCCACTGTCCCGCTTGTCTCAAGCCATCACTACACAGGACCTAGCAGCCTGGCCGTTCATCCACCTTGCACGCACCAGCAGCGTGCGCCAGTACTTGGATGCTGCGCTGCACCCGCAGGCCATGCACACGCTGATGGAAGTCGAACAGTTGGCCACCGTGATGGGCATGGTGCGCGCAGGACTGGGTATCAGCGTGGTGCCTGCACTCACACAGTTTCATTTTGAGCAACCGGGCCTGGTCACGCGGCCGCTGTCGTTGCCAAGCCTCACACGGCAAATCTATCTGGTGCGGCGGCGGGACGAAAGTCTGTCGGTGGCGGCGCAGGCGCTGTATGCGCTGGTCATGAAGAAGCGGCCGTGAGCATCACCCAGTGCGCGGGCATCCCTACCGTGTCTTCTGACTCTCAACCACCAAACGGTGTCAACGGGGGTATTTTGGGAAAATCGTACGTTAAGAGCGGCTAACACAACCCATAACAATCAGGTTTGTGGTCGAGCTGAGGCGTAAGTCAGTGAGTGGGCAGCGCGCCTGGTGCGGCAAGGTGCAGCAGGCCGTGTCGATAGTGGTGTTAGCGAAGGCTCTAAGCTCTGGGGGCTGTGACCAACGCTTCGCCTTGCACCAGCACCACCCCAAGGCGCTCTAACAAAGCACCAAACTCGGGCGAGGCCAGATAGGCATATTCCACAGCACGTTGGGCACCAATGGCATCGCCCAACACGGGAGTGCTGGCCGGGTGGCACATCAGCAAAGTGCCATCGGTGGCTTGTGCCAGCCACTGCGCCATGCGTGTGCCATAGGCGGCAGGTGTGGCCGCATCAAAGCCATAAACCCCAGCAAACGCCGTGTGGTGGCGTACGCCCCATTGCACCAGAGAGCGGCGCAGACTCCAGCCCCCCAGCACGGCCAACAGGGTGGCCTTGTTGAGCTCTGGCCGAGCCGGTAGGGTAGAACGAACCCACGGTACGTTGCGGCCATAGCGGGCGTGCAGCACCTGCAATAACGCGGTGCGCACCCCCGGCAGTTGGTGGACGTGCTGATGACCATCTACAAAATCGGGGGGCGTCCCTAGTTGCTGCTCAAACGCATCCAACTGGCGGTGCAAAATCGGCGCCATCTGTGCCGGGCGCAACTGCCCGGCATAAGCCCGTGCCAGCACTTGCACCAGACTGGGGGCGGCGGTGTGACCATGCCCCTCGGTCAAATTAAAGTGCAGTCCAACCTGCAAAGCCGGGCGCAGTGGCGGCAAAAGCTGGGCGGCTTCGGGCCAGCGCGGCGCTGTTGTCATACAACTGGTGGCACTCAGGCGGCCCGCTTGGGCCAGTGCCACCACAGCCGAATCTACCGCCGGGTGCAAGGCAAAATCGTCGGCACACAGGGTAATTTGCTTCATGGTGGTGGTTGGGCAAATGCCCAAAGTTTGCTACTGACAAAGGTGCCTACCGCTACCGCCAGCAACACCAGAAACAAGCTAATCAGGTAATGCCACGGCAGCCAGCGCAAAGCGGCAAAGTAGAGCACCTCATTGACTACAAAAGCCGCACAGGCCACCACAAAAAAGCGCGGTAACGCCTGCCGATGTGCCACACCTGCCTGGACAAACGTCAAAAGAGCATGCCCACCGTAACTGACCCAAAATGCCAGCAAAAAGGCCAACACATTGGCCGTCAACGGCAGCCATTGCAGCCCCTGCACCAACAACGCTACCACCAGCAAATGTGTGCTGGCGGCTGCGCCACCCACCAAAACAAAACGCAAAGGCTGGGGCCAGCTGCGCAGCCACATCAACAAGGCTTTCATGGGCGAGGGGGCGCCAGCGGGCTGTGGTCTTCGTCCTGCGCCAACAAATACACCGGGCGCTGCTTCACTTCTTCGTAAATGCGGCCAATGTATTCACCCAAAATACCAATCGACAGCAATTGCACCCCAGAAAACAGCATCACGCTGGCAGCCAGCGTGGGCCACCCCCCCACTGGGTTGCCAAACAACAGGGTGCTCACTGTGATCCACAAACCGTAAGCTATAGCCAATAGCGAAATACACCCCCCAGCCACGCTCCAAAAGCGCAGGGGCAGTGTAGTAAAAGAGGTCAGCCCCAACAGTGCCAGCGCCCCCAAACGCCGCAGGCTAAAGCTGGATTGGCCGCTAAACCGCTCGGCGGGCACAAAGGGCAATGCCACGGTCGTGAAGCCCACCCAGGCATACAGCCCCTTCATGAAGCGGTTGCGCTCTGGCAAGGCTTTGAGGGCATCCACCACCTTGCGATCCATCAACCGAAAATCCCCTGCATTGCGAGGCATCTGGACGCTAGAGCCCCAGTTCATCAAGCGATAAAACACATTGGTGCCTAGGCGCTTGAGGCCACTCTCGGCGGCCCGGTCGGCAATGACGCCATAGACCATATCGTAGCCATTGCGCCAAAGATCGACCATGCGTGGCACCAGTTCCAGCGGGTGCTGAAAATCGGCATCGATCAACAGCACAACATTGCCCCGTGCGTGGTCAACCCCTGCCGACAACGCAGCCTCTTTGCCAAAATTGCGCGAAAACTCCAAGTACCGCACCCCCAGCGCCTGCGCTTGGGCCAGTGCCACCTCGCGCGTGGCATCGCGGCTACCATCGTTGATGACCAGAATCTCAAAATCGTTGGTCAGCGCCGCAGCACAGGTGTGCAAAGCTTGTAAAAATTCAGCCAGATGACCGGCTTCGTTGTAGGCAGGCACCACACAGCTCAAGCGCAGTGGCGGACGCGGATGCAGGGGTGTCATGAGTGGTGCAAAGGGACTCATGGCAGGCGGTGTGCCGGTGCAGGCTGTGGCAAAACATCAAACACGGCATAAACAAAGGTCTGGGGATGCGGAAAGCGCCATCCTTGACGCTGCACGGCCAACAATATGGGCTGTGCATTTTGCCCACGCTGCAACAGCCACTGTTGCGCTTGCTGGTCGCACAGCGTAGGCAGGGGCTGGCTGCCATCGGGCCGCACAGGGCCACGCGGACACAGCAGCATACCGGCCTGTTGGCTCCAGTTGGGATAGGGGTTGAAATGTGCTGGATAGGTGTCGGGCAAACCTGGCAAGGTTCGGGCGGTGGGCAACGCATAGAACGAGAGCAGAGCGTTTTCTGCCCAAGCTCCACCCACCCATGTCAAGGCGACTCCTGGGTGGCGCTGCGCCCAATCTTGGGCAATGGCCTGTGCAGCCTCGGCACTGGGGCGGTAATAACCCACCTGCCCCGTGCGCGCACTGCCTGTAGCCAATACCAGTGCTGCCAAGACAATGGTAGCCAATACCGGCCACACAGCCCGGTGCAACACCCGCAAGGCCGCCGCAGTGGCATGGGGCACAGCCATCTGTAGATTGCGCAACCACAACAATGAAAAGGCAAATCCAATCGGGATGGCCCACGGTGTGGACAATTCTGCTACACCAGCGATGCCAAAGGCCAAGGTCAAGGCCCAGGGTGCCACAGCCAACCAGAACAAGGCATCAGACCACCCTGTGGGCATCCAACTGCGCACCGCCAAACGCCACCATAGCGGCCAAAACGCTTGGGGCTGCACCTGCGCCTGTTGGTAACTGCACACCGCCACACAAGCGAGCCAGCCAGGCAACCAGTATAGGAGCGGCGCCAAAGCAAAGCGCAGCACATAGCCCCATTGGGTGTCTCCACTGCCCTGATCCATTGCATAGCCCAATGTGATCCAGCCATGCCCAGCCACCCAAGCAATATGGGGTGCCAACACCAAGCCAAACACGGCCAGCGCCACATAGGGGCGCGGTGTCAACAGCCACTGGCGCCCACTGGCAGTTAACAAGATGGGTAGCAGAAACCCAGCCAGAAACACACCACTGTAATACTTGCTCAACATGCTGGCCCCCGCCAGCACACCCAGTGCAACACTGTAGGCCAGACCGCGCCAACCACGCTCTTGCCAGCTGGCTAACAATAAGGCCGCTGTCCAAGGCCACAGCGATAACAATTGGCTGTTGGCATTGAATTTGGCCGCCAGCGTGGTGTAGGGCAGGCACCACATCAGCAACAAGACCGCCACGGGCGCTATATTGCGCAAGCCCAAACGCACCCCCAAGTGCCATACCCCCCACAAACCCACGGCTACATTGGCATAAGACAACAAGTGGTAGAACAGGTCGGTTTGCGGAAAAATGGCGAACCACACCCCCACCACCCAGGCAAAGAAGGGGGGATGCTTGTGCGTGCCCCACTCCCAAGCTTGTGCCCAAGCGTAGTTCTCCAACATATCGTGGTAGCCGTCCAGGTTGCCTCTGGCCAGCCACTGTGCCAACGCCCACAGCAGGCAAGAGACACCCGCAGCCACCACGCCCGAGGCGCTAGACCAGGAAGGAGCTGCCACAGCAGCCGACACAGAAGGCGGGGAAGTTTTCAAGGACAGACAGACCCAAAAAGACGGCCCGGAATTGTAGGTGGCTGCCGCACAATGGTTAGCATGAGCAAAAACACTCCTCTATCCATCGCATTTGAACCCGAATTTATCGCGGGCCTGAAAGACATCTTTGAGCAGCGCATCGTCTTTAACCAGCTCTTGGGGCTCAAGATCGTGAGCGTACAGCCCGAGCGTGTTGTGACGCGCATCGACATGAAGCCCGAGTTGGTAGGCCACTTTGCCTACCACCGGGTGCATGGTGGTGTCATCAGTGCCGGACTAGACGCTACGGGCGCATTGGCCGTCATGGCAGCCACGGGTGCCAAACACATGGACGAGCCGCCAGCGCAGCGCCTGCAACGCTTTGGCAAACTCGGCACGATTGACCTGCGCGTAGACTACCTGCGCCCCGGTATTGGCACGCATTTTGAGCTGCACGCCCAGGTGTTGCGTCTGGGCTCGCGGGTGGCCAGCACCCGAATGGAGTTTTTGGGGCCAGAAGGACAGTTGATGTCGGCAGGTTCGGCAGCCTACATCGTCTCCTGACAACCGCCCACAACGCTCAAGCCGCTGGCGTTTGGCAAGGCAATGGCTGTGGTAGGGGGCGCGGGCGGCCTTCGTGGTCAATAGCCACATAGGTGAGGCGGGCCTCTGTGACTTTGACGTAGCGCCCCTGTTCGGTAAAGCACTCGGCAAACACATCTACCTGCACGGTGATGGAGGTTGTGCCAATGCGAATCACCTTGGAATAAAACGACAGCAAATCGCCCACCCGCACCGGCTGTTTGAAGATGAACTCATTCACCGCCACCGTAGCCATACGGCCCCGCGCATAGCGGTTGGGCAAAATGGAGCCAGCAATATCCACCTGAGCCATGACCCAACCACCAAAGATGTCACCGTTGACATTGCAGTCGGCAGGCATGGGCACCACTTTGAGTACCAGCTCCATATCGGTGGGGAGCTGCACATTCGGTGAACGGGTGGGTGCAACAGTACAGGTGGAAGTCATGGGCACAATCTCGGTAAGAATAACTTGAAGCATTGTCCTCCATGCGCCACCACGGCCACATCGCCCCCCCTGCTGCACCCGATGCGCCCCCCCCAACGCGCTCTGATTGGGCCACCCTCTCGCGCCTGTTGCCTTACCTCTGGCAATACAAATGGCGGGTGCTCGCTGCCATCGTCTTCATGCTGGCGGCCAAAGTGGCCAATGTGGGGGTGCCCGTACTGCTAAAAAACTTGGTGGATGCCATGTCCATCCAACCCGGCCAGCCCACCGCTTTGCTGGTAGTGCCTGTGGGGCTGCTATTGGCTTATGGTGGCCTGCGGCTGTCTACCTCGTTTTTTACAGAATTGCGCGAACTGGTGTTTTCTAAAGCCACGCAAGGTGCTGCGCGTGCCATTGCGCTGCAAACCTTTGAGCACCTCCATGCTTTGAGCCTGCGCTTTCATTTGGAGCGCCAAACGGGGGGCATGACGCGCGACATCGAGCGCGGTGTGCGCGGCATTGAATCACTGATCTCGTTCTCATTGTTCAACATTGGTGCCACGCTGATCGAAGTGCTGCTGGTGTTGTCAGTGTTGGGGGTCAAGTTTGATCTCTGGTTTGCGGGCATTACCTTGACAGCGTTGGTTTGCTACATCGCCTTTACCGTCTGGGTGACGGAGTGGCGTACACAATTTCGGCGCCAAGCCAATGAGTTTGATTCTGCCGCGCACAGCAAGGCCATTGATTCGCTACTCAACTACGAAACCGTCAAATACTTCAATAACGAGCGTTTTGAAGCACAACGCTACGACCAAAGCCTGCAACGCCTGCGCACAGCCCGCCTCAAGGCGCAAACCACCCTGTCCATGCTCAATGCGGGGCAGCAAATCATCATTGCGGTCGGTTTAGTTGCCATGCTCTGGCGAGCCACCCAAGGCGTGGCCGAGGGCCGCATGACGCTGGGCGATTTGGTGATGGTGAATGCCTTCATGATCCAGCTCTACATTCCGCTCAACTTTTTGGGCGTGATGTACCGTGAAATCAAGCAAAGCCTGACTGATCTGGACAAAATGTTCACGCTGATGGATCGCGAACGCGAAGTGGCCGATGCCTCTGGTGCATCGGCGTTGGTGGTGCCACGCGAAGGGGCTGCCCTGCGTTTTGAGGCCGTGCATTTTGCCTACGACCCGGCACGTCCCATCCTCAAGGGCATCAGCTTTGAGGTGCCTGCGGGCAAGACGGTGGCAGTGGTGGGGCCGTCGGGTTCGGGCAAATCAACACTGGCACGGCTGCTGTTTCGCTTCTATGACATCCAACAGGGCCACATCACCATTGCCGGGCAAGAATTGCGCCGAGTCACACAAGCCAGCGTGCGCCAGTCTATTGGCATCGTGCCACAAGACACCGTGCTGTTCAACGACACGGTGGAATACAACATTGCCTATGGCCGCCCTGGTGCCAGCCGTGCCGAGGTAGAAGAAGCGGCCCGTGCGGCCCGAATCCACGATTTCATTGCCGCCACTCCCAAGGGGTATGACACGATGGTGGGTGAACGCGGCCTCAAACTCTCAGGCGGTGAAAAACAGCGTGTGGCTATTGCCCGCACCTTGCTCAAGAACCCCCCCATTTTGATTTTTGACGAGGCGACATCAGCGTTGGACTCGGCCAACGAGCGTGCCATCCAGACCGAGTTGAGCAATGTGGCACAAAACAAAACCACGTTGGTGATTGCACACCGGCTGTCCACCGTCGTAGATGCGCACGAGATTTTGGTCATGGAGGCAGGCCAGATCATTGAGCGGGGCACCCATACCCAACTGCTGGCCGCCAACGGCCGCTACGCCAACATGTGGGCCTTGCAGCAAAGCGGCGAGGCCGCCTAAGCTTGTGCTATACACCGCCTTTCACCGACAGCCCTATTTTTTGAGACAAATCCATGAGCGCACTCCAAGATTCCGTGGTCTATGGCACAGAAGATGTGCTGGTCAGCCTGTGCAACTCTGTTACTAGGGTGCTGAACGTAGCTACCCAGACCCAGATCAACTACTCCGGCATGGTGCAGCGCATCAGCAAAACCTGCCTCAAACCCGACATTGGTTGCTTTGTGTTGTTTGATGGGGGCTTTTCTGGGCTGGTGATCATCAATTTCTCTGGCGCAGCCGCCATGGAAATCTACGAGAGCTACATGCTCAGCATGGGCATGTCCAAAAGTGAGCTGGCCAACTCTTTCACTTCGGATGAAGTCAGCAACGTCATGGGCGAGCTCATGAACCAAGTGGTTGGAGACTTTACGGGCAAAGTGCGCCGTGAGCTGCAAACACACATCACGCAAAACCAGCCCAAAATGTTGGTGCTCAACAAAGAGGTGGTGCTCAATGTGGATGCCAACCTAGACCAGCCCGAAGCCCGCCGAGTCACTTTTTACACCAGCGCCAACAACATTTTCTATTTGGAGATGGCGATTGACCGCACTGAATTTATCAAACTCTACGAGTTTGAACCCCAGGCTGCGCCCGATCCTGACGCCCTCATGGCCCAGACCCGCGAAACCGCTGCGGCCCCCACCCCCGCGCCCCAAGCCCTGAGCGAAACCGACGAGCTGCTCAAGTCACTGGGGATGTGAAAACCGCCGGAGTCTCTCTTCTTTGGCGATAGGGCCAGCAGCACCCGCAGACGCGCTGGCCCTTGTCGTGCTCACTTCTTGCGGGCTGCAATGTCTTTCTCGGCTTGGGCTACCAGATCGGCACCGATCTGGCCCTTCCACTTATCTACTACCGGACGGGTGGCTTTGACAAAGGCGTCACGCTCGGCAGCCGTCAACTCGGTCACAGTGGCACCGTTGGCTACCAATTGCTTGACCAATGGTTTGTCCGCCTCTACCAGCCCCTTACGGGCAATGACGATCTGCTCTTTACCAGCGTCAATCGCGGCCTGCTTGACGATCTCGCGGTCTTCGGGTGTCCAAGAATTCCAGATGTCTTTGTTGACCACAAACACCAACGGATCATTCATGTAGCCCCACAAGGTCACATACTTTTGTGCCACAGTGTGCAGCTTGGCTGCCTGATAGACCGACAGGGGGTTCTCTTGACCATCCACCGCACCGCTGGCCATGGCGGGCTGGGCATCGGCCCAACTCATTTGCGTTGGGTTGGCCCCCAGCGCCGTGAAGGTGTCTAAGAACAGCGGAGAGCCGACCACGCGAATTTTCATGCCCTTGAGGTCTGCCGGAGACTTGATGGGCTTTTTGGAGTTGGTGATCTCACGATAACCGTTCTCCCCCCAAGCCAGTGGCACTACACCTGCTTTGTCCAGCGTCTGGAACAAGCTCTTGCCCACCGTGCCTTGGGTTAGCGCATCGGTGGCAGCATAGTCGGGCATCAAAAAAGGTAGCGAGAACAGGTTGAGCTGCTTGACTTGGGGCGACCAGTTGATGGTCGAGCCAATCGCCATGTCAATCACACCTTGGCGCAACGCCGAAAATTCACGGGTCTGGTCGCCCTGGATCAACGAGACGCCGGGATAGAGCTTGATATTGATACGGCCCTGGGTACGCTCACGCACTTTGTTGGCCCAAAGCTCGCCGCCCTTGCCCCAAGGAAAGGCCGTGCCCAACACCAACGACATGCGGTATTCACTCTTGTAAGCGGCCTGCTGTGCCATCACTGCGGGGGCTGTGAAAGCCAGCGTGGCAGCTGCAGCGACGGTGCTCATCAGAAAGGTACGCAGTTTCATTCATTTTCTCCTTGGAGATCAATAGCCCAAGCGGGCGGGGAGCCACAATGCCAGTGGCGGAAACGCAATCACCAGCACCATGACCAAGAACATGGCAAACAACATCCAGCCGACCCAACGCACGGTGGACTCCATGCGCACACCGGCAATGCGGCACGACACCATTAGATTGACAGCCAACGGCGGCGTAAATTGGCCCAGTGCCACCTTGAGCGTCAAGATCACACCAAACCATACTGGATCCCAGCCATAGTGCTGCATGATGGGCAACAACAAGGGCACGAAAATCAAAAAGATGGAAATGCCATCCAAAAACATGCCCACCGTCACCAGCAGCAAAATCAACAGCGCCAGCACGCCATACTCACCCAAGCCGGAGTTGACAATGGCTTTTGCTATGGGGTCAATCACTCCCAGGGTAGAGAGTGAATAGGCAAAAATCCCCGCCAGCGACACCACCAGCAAAATCACTGCGGACAACTCGCCCGACTCCCGCAAAATGGGAAACAGGTCGCGCACACTGATCGTGCGGTGAATCACCATGCCCACAAACAAGCCGTAAAACACAGCCACCACGGCAGCCTCGGTGGGTGTAAACCAACCTGCACGCATCCCACCCAAAATGAGAACGGGCGCGGCCAAGCCCCAGGCCGCCTCGCGCAGGCTTTGCCAAAACGGTGGGCGGGGCATATCGGCCTCCAGAGCGCCCATCTGGTGTTTGCGCGCCATCCACACTGCAGGCACGATCAAGGCCAACCCAGCCAGCACACCTGGCACCATACCGGCAGCAAACAGGGCAGGCACCGAAGCGCCTGGCACCAAGACCGAATAAATGATGAAAGCCACTGAAGGGGGAATCAGAATGTCGGTAGCCGCTGCAGCGCCCACCACGCTGGCCGAAAACGACGCGGGATAACCAGCGCGTGACATGGCCGCAATCATCACCCCGCCCACAGCCGCAGCATTGGCCGGGCCAGAGCCGGAAATGCCACCCAAGAACATGGCTACTGCAATGGCGACCAGTGGCAACATACCGGGGCCACGCCCCACAATGGCTACCGCAAAATTGACCAGTCGCAGGGCCACGCCCGAACGGTCAAAAATAGAGCCCACCAACACAAACATAGGGATTGCCAGCAGGGGGTATTTGCCCAGCCCGGCATAAAAGTTCTGTGGCACTGCCAACAGCCCCAACCATTGTGCGTCTTGGTTGGCTAGCGCAATAGCGGCGGCACCGGCCAAACCCAAGGCAGCGCCAATAGGCACGCCTATCAGCATCATCAACAGAAAAATAGCAAACAGCAGCGTGGCAATCATTGGGCATCCTCCAAGAACTCCACATCTGGCTGCTTGCCGCGCCGGATAAACAAACCTATGGCCCGCACCGTGATCAAAGCTGACAAGATGGGCAGCCAGATGGAATACCACCACTGCGGCACACCAATGCCGGGCGAGGTCTCTTCAAAACGATAGTCGTCCCAGACCACACGCACACTCAACACCGCAATGGCAGCAAACAGCAATGCCACCATCAAGGCACCAAAACGGGCCAGAAAGCGCCGCCGGGCACCCGAGCCACTCTCCGCAAAGTATTCGATGCGGATATGCCGATCACGGGCTACGGCAGCCGAACCTGCTACCAGTGCCAGAGCAATCATCAGAAAGACGGAAATCTCTTCTGTCCATGCAATCGAACTGTCGGTGAAGTAACGGGCCAGCACATTGGCCAAAGTGATCAAGGCCAAAGCTGCCATGATCAGCACGGTCAACCCGTCTTCGATATACAAGGAATGCGGTTCAGTGGCAGGGGACACAGAAGCAGCGGGGCCAGCAGCAGTGTCTGGGCCAGAATGGGGAGGGGAAGACATGACAGGGGAAATCGGGGGAGAGCAAAAACGACAGAGGGGCCGCTGCGTATTGGCGTTGTGTGCCATCAGCCCGACCAGAATGCGCTGTAGACGCAGTTCTCCTATTATGCGGCCCTCTGTGGCTACCCCGATGGCACCACCACCTGCGCCGATAATGCCCCTATGGAAACCAAGTGGCTTGAAGACTTTGTCAGTCTGGCAGAAACCCGCAGCTTCAGTAGATCGGCGCAATTGCGCCATGTCACACAGCCAGCATTTTCGCGGCGTATCCAAGCATTAGAAGCTTGGGCAGGAGCCGATCTGGTCGATCGTAGCTCCTACCCTACCCGGCTCACACCTGCAGGCAAAACCCTCTACAACCAAGCATTGGAGATGTTGCAGGCGCTGCAAAACACACGCACCACCCTGCGCGCGCATGGCTCCTCCAGCCAAGACATGATCGAGTTTGCCGTGCCACACACACTGGCATTCACTTTTTTCCCGGCTTGGGTATCAAGCTTGCGAGCCCAATTTGGGCCGTTTAAGAGCAGGCTGATTGCCCTCAATGTCCATGATGCCGTGATGCGGTTGGTGGAAGGCAGTTGCGATTTGCTCATCACCTACCACCATGCATCACAACCCTTGCAGATTGATGCCCAACGCCACGATATGGTGGTGTTGGGGCAGGAAGTGCTGGCACCCTACACCAAGCCCGATGCACGGGGTCAGCCATTGCATGCGCTGCCGGGACGGGTGGCCCAGCCGCTGCCCTACTTGGGCTACGCACCGGGTGCCTATCTGGGGGGGGTGACTGAAATGATCCTCAAACAATCACCTTCGCCCATTCATTTGGATCGTGTGTACGAAACCGACATGGCCGAGGGGCTCAAGGCCATGGCGCTGGAAGGGCATGGCGTTGCCTTTTTACCCTACAGCGCCGTGGCGCAAGATCTGGCACAAGGCCGACTGGTGCGTGCCGAAGCTGCGGGGCTGCCCCTGTTGGAGCTGACAATGGACATACGCGCCTGCCGCGACAAGCCCTCAGGCAAAGAAACCACCAAAAGTACCGCACAAGCCCTATGGACATTTTTGCAGTCCCACCATACCGTGCAAATGGAGACAAACAGCACCTGATCCCATAAAAACTCAGGTGTCATTCGCCACAATGGCGCAATCCGGGCAAGTATCTTGCTAAGGTAACAATCTGTGCGATACCACCGTTTTTGCATCTTTCATTCACCCACAAGGAGAGCACCATGAAACAACACCTGCTGGCCCTGGCCATCACTACCCTGGCCGCCACGGCTGCCGTGGCACAAACTGGCGACACTTTGGCAAAGATCAAATCCTCGGGCAGTGCCACGCTGGGGGTGCGTGAGTCCTCTGGCTTGGGCTATACCTTGGGCAATGGCAAATATGTCGGGTTTCATACTGAAATGGGTGAGCGGGTGCTGGCCGACATCCAAAAGCAGTTGGGCCTGTCCAAAATGGAAGTCAAATACCAGCCTGTGACTTCGCAAAACCGCATTCCTCTGGTCAGCAATGGCACCGTAGACCTAGAGTGCGGCTCCACCACCAATAACGCGGCCCGCCAAAAGGATGTTTCTTTTGCCGTGACCACCTATGTGGAGGAGGTGCGCATTGCTGTGAAGGCCAATTCGGGCATCCAAGCCATCAAAGACCTCAATGGCAAAAACGTGGCCGTCACCACCGGCACCACTTCAGTGCAGCACTTGCGCAAACATGAACGCGCGGGCGGCATTGACTTCAAGGAAGTCATGGGTAAAGACCATGCGGACAGTTTCTTGCTGCTCGAAACAGGCCGTGCCGACGCTTTTGTGATGGATGGCTCCATTTTGGCGGCCAACATCTCCAAGGCCAAGAACCCAGCCGACTTCAAGATTGTGGGCGAAGTGATCTCTGTCGAGCCGATTGCCTGCATGTTGCGCAAAGACGATCCCGCCTTCAAGAAGGCGGTGGACGACAGCATCAAGCGCCAGATTGCCGATGGCTCGCTGGCCAAGCTCTACGACAAATGGTTCATGCAGCCCGTGCCACCCACCAATACCAAGATTGGCCTGCCTCTGTCTGAGGCCACCAAGGCAGCTTGGGCCAACCCCAACGACAAACCTCTGGAAGACTACGCCAAGAAGTAAGCCTGCCCAGCCTTGCGCCCCTTCAAGCCGTGGCGTTTGAAGGGGTTTTTTTGTCCGTACAGGAAGGGAGCACACTATGGCTTGGGATTGGCAGGTGTTTTGCGAAGACACCATTGAACGCGCGCCCGTGCAGGGCTGTTTTGGCAAGGGTGGGGACATCACCTACTTGGATTGGATGCTGTCCGCTTGGGGCTGGACGATGTCGGTATCGTTGCTGGCCCTGCTGTTGGCCCTGTTGTTGGGCACCCTGATAGGTACTTTGCGTACTCTGCCCGACCGCCCCTACATCGTCAAACTGGGCAATGCTTGGGTCGAGCTGTTTCGCAACATACCACTGCTGGTACAAATTTTTCTTTGGTACCACGTGCTGCCCACCCTCATTCCAGCCTTGCAAGCTGTGCCGGGGTTTGTGCTGGTGGTGCTGGCGCTGGGTTTCTTTACCTCTGCACGGATTGCAGAGCAGGTGCGCTCCGGAATTGAGACGCTGCCACGCGGTCAGCGTTATGCGGCTATGGCAATGGGGTTTACCACCTTCCAGAGTTACCGCTATGTGTTGCTGCCTGCTGCTTTTCGCATCATCATTCCTCCGCTGACCAGTGAGACGATGAACATCTTCAAGAACTCCTCGGTGGCCTTTGCGGTCTCGGTGGCCGAACTGACGATGTTTGCCATGCAAGCCCAAGAAGAGACCGCACGCGGCATTGAGGTTTATCTGGCGGTCACGGCTTTGTATGTGCTGTCGGCCTTTGCCATCAACCGCATCATGGCTTTCATCGAAAAACGGGTACGCATCCCTGGCTTGCAAGCCTCGGGCGCAGGAGGGCACTGACATGCAGATTGATCTCTCCTTCTACAACTGGAACCTGATCAGCGATTTTGTGCTCAAGGGTTTGGGGTTTAGCCTGATGCTCACCGTGGTTGCGACTGTGGGCGGTGTCTTGCTGGGCACGGTGCTGGCATTGATGCGCCTGTCGGGACGCAAATGGTTGGACGTGCCTGCCACCATTTATGTCAACGGAATGCGCAGCATTCCTCTGGTCATGGTGATCTTGTGGGTCTTTCTGTTGGCTCCGATGCTGATTGGTCGCCCAATTGGTGCCGAGCTGTCGGCCATTGTGACCTTTGTGGCTTTTGAGGCCGCTTATTTCAGCGAAATCATGCGCGCGGGCATCCAAGCCATTCCACGCGGTCAAATTTTTGCCGGACAAGCCTTGGGCATGACCTATGGTCAGAACATGCGGCTGGTGGTGCTACCCCAAGCATTTCGCAACATGCTGCCGGTGCTGCTGACCCAGACCATCATCTTGTTCCAAGACACCTCGCTGGTGTATGCCATTGGTGCCTACGACATGCTCAAGGGCTTTGAAGTGGCAGGCAAAAATTTTGGTCGCCCGATTGAGGCCTACTTGGCGGCTGCCGTCTGTTACTTCATCATCTGTTACGCACTGTCGTGGGCGGTCAAGCGCCTGCACCGCAAGATTGCCATCATCCGCTAACGCGGCTTACCCGAGGACATGACCATGATTGAACTCAAAAACGTCTCCAAGTGGTACGGCAACTACCAAGTATTGACCGATTGCTCGGCCCGCATTGGCCGGGGCGAAGTGGTGGTGGTGTGCGGGCCGTCAGGCTCTGGCAAGTCCACCCTGATCAAAACCATCAATGCGCTGGAGCCGATCCAGTCGGGTGAAATCTGGGTCGACCGTGTGCCCTTGCACGACCCCCACACCAACTTGCCCAAATTGCGCGCCCATGTGGGAATGGTGTTTCAACACTTTGAGCTGTTTCCGCACCTGTCGGTGACGGAGAACCTGACCATTGCACAAATCAAGGTGCTGGGGCGCGCCCCCGATGAGGCCAAACAGCGCGGCCTCAAAATGCTAGACCGGGTGGGGCTGATGGCACACAAAGACAAGTTTCCAGGCCAACTCTCGGGCGGCCAGCAGCAGCGCGTAGCCATTGCCCGTGCCCTGAGCATGGATCCTATCGTGATGCTGTTTGACGAACCCACTTCGGCGCTCGACCCCGAAATGGTGGGCGAAGTGCTGGATGTGATGGTGGGCTTGGCCCAAGAAGGCATGACCATGATGTGCGTCACCCACGAAATGGGCTTTGCCCGCAAAGTAGCCAGCCGTGTGATTTTTATGGACGTGGGCGGCAAGATCTTGGAAGATTGCTCCAAGGATGACTTCTTCAACCACCCCGAGGCTCGCCAGCCCCGGACGAAAGAGTTCCTGAACAAAATCCTGCAACATTGAGTTTTTCCATGCTTTTGTAAGAAAGGAGATGTAATGCGTTCTTCCGTAATGGTTCGTAGTGGTCTTGGTCTGCTGGGGGCACTGGTCGTTGGTTGGGCTGGTGCCGTAGAGACGGCCAGTTTTGATCTCGGTGCTGGCACCTTGAATCTGCCATTGGTCAAGATTGATGGCAACGCCCAGTTCAGAGATGTTCGCCTGCGCTTGATCACCCTGGGACAACTCCAAGTGGACGATCCGGCAGTTGGCAGCCAGATTGAGTTCCTGTCCAACGGCAATGTGTTGCGTCTGCCCCAAGTCACTGTGGCAGGGGTTACCTATCCGCGCGTGAGCCTGACCAACCCTGGTTTCTCGTTGGAGAGCTACGGCTCTTTGGTGGTGGACTCTGGCGTGCAAGGCCAATACCGGCTGGAAGTCCAAGTCACGGCCCAAGGTTTTACAGTGCCCCCTGTCGTGATTGAGAACGTGCCTAAGCCCAACACGCAAGACGAGTTTTGTAATGATCCGCTTTTGCGCGAGACCATCACCCAAGCAACCAGCGGCATGACTGGCTCATGGAGCATGACCTCGTGCAGCTTTAATGGCACAGTGGGCAATATCGGTATGACGCTGACCACACCGTTTTTCACCATGCCTTACAGCGCAACCTACACCTACCGCTAAAGCAAAGGGGGCTGTGCAATGGGAAAATGGCGCTATGACCATCTCTACCACTGCCCCCAACCGTATCACCCTGACCCGCCCTGACGACTGGCATCTGCATGTGCGCGATGGCGCCGCCTTGCACACCGTAGTGCCACATACCGCAGCCCAATTTGGGCGGGCCGTCATCATGCCCAACCTGAAGCCGCCAGTGACCACGGCTGCACAGGCTGTGGCTTACAAAGAGCGTATTTTGGCCGCCGTGCCTGCAGGGGTGGCTTTTGAGCCGCTGATGACGTTGTACCTCACCGACAACCTGCCCCCCGAAGAAATTGCCTTGGCCCAGCAGGCAGGCGTTGTTGCCTGCAAGCTCTACCCCGCCGGTGCCACCACCAACAGCGATGCGGGTGTGACCGAGTTGCGCCACATTTACCCAACACTGGAAGCCATGCAGCGTGCAGGTATGCCCTTGCTGGTGCATGGTGAGGTGACCAGTGCCGATATTGACCTGTTTGACCGCGAAGCGGTGTTTATCGACACACAATTGATGCCATTGCGCCGCGATTTCCCAGAACTCAAAATCGTGATGGAGCACATCACCACCAAAGAGGCTGCGCAGTATGTGTCAGAGGCTGGCCCCCATACCGCAGCCACCATCACGGCACACCACCTGCTTTACAACCGCAATGCCATTTTTACCGGCGGTATTCGTCCACACTATTACTGCCTGCCGGTACTCAAGCGCGAAACCCACCGTGTGGCGCTGGTGCAAGCGGCCACCAGTGGTGCGCCTCAGTTCTTCCTCGGCACCGACAGTGCGCCACACCCAGCGCACTTGAAAGAGCACGCCAGTGGTTGCGCCGGTTGCTACACAGCCCATGCAGCGATGGAGCTGTATGCAGAGGCTTTTGACAATGCCGGTGCGCTAGACAAGCTCGAAGGCTTTGCCAGCTTTCATGGCCCAGCCTTTTACGGCTTGCCACACAATCAAGGCACCATCACTTTGCAACGTGAAAGCTGGACACCCCCCGAGAGCTTTGCCTTTGGCGAGGCTGAACTCAAGCCGCTGCGCGCAGGGGAGGCTTTGCCGTGGCGGCTGGTTGAAACTGTAAATTCACAGCAATAGTTCAAGAGTTTGCCGACTCAGCAAAGGCCACGATCAGTGATTAAACAGGACATCTGGTCGCGCTGCCGGGTTTGCAGTTTGAAACCCAAACACCCCATTTTGGGGCTTTCACAGTGGGCCAAGGTGTTTTAGAGGTGGTAGCTTTGGGCATTCTAGAAGGATCAAAATAGACCAAAAAGCGCCAGTAGGCCTAAGCCTCTGGCGCTGTGCTAGCGGGCGTAAGTGGCAGCTATTTACCTGCTGCGCCGCTGGTCAGACAGGCGCTGCACCACGGCCACCAGTCGGTCAATTTCTTCAAAGGTGTTGTAAAACGCCAAGGAGGGGCGCACCGTGGCTTCGACCCCCATGCGCCGCAAAATGGGTTGGGCGCAGTGGTGGCCGGTACGCACGGCAATCCCTTCTTCGTTCAGGGCTTGGCCGACCTCGGCGGTGGTGTAGTCCGCCAAGGTGAACGACATCACGCTGGCTTTGTCTGCTGCCGTGCCAATCAGGCGCAGGCCGCGCACATCGCCCAAGGCGCGCATTCCGTACACCAGCAAATCATGCTCGTAGCGGGCAATGTTCTCGATGCCCAGGCGGTTCACATAGTCGATGGCTGCACCCAAGCCCACAGCATCGGCAATGTTGCCGGTGCCCGCCTCAAACTTATTCGGAATTGGCTGGAACACGGTCTTCTCGAAGGTGACGTCGGCAATCATGTTGCCACCGCCTTGCCACGGCGGCATATCCTCCAACACTTCGCGCTTACCCCAGACCACGCCGATGCCGGTCGGGCCAAACACCTTGTGCCCAGAAAAAACAAAAAAGTCCGCGCCAATGTCTTGCACATCCACCCGCATGTGGGAGATGGACTGCGCCCCATCCACCAGCGCCCTGGCCCCAGCGCGGTGCGCCAACTCTACGATTTGCTTAACCGGCACTACCGTGCCCAAGGCGTTGGATACCTGCGTCACCGAGACCAGCTTGGTGCGGCTGTTGAGCAGTTTTTGGTACTCATCCAGCAACACTTGACCGGAATCATCCACCGGAATCACGCGCAGTTTGGCCCCTTTGGCGGCTGCCAGTTGTTGCCAAGGCACGATGTTGGCATGGTGTTCCAAGTTGGAAACGATGATTTCGTCGCCCTCGCCAATGTGCTGCCAGCCCCAACTTTTAGCCACCAAATTGATGGCCTCGGTGGTGCCGCGTACGAAGATAACCTCATTCACGTCCGGTGCGTTGATAAAGCGGCGCACCCGTTCCCGTGCGCCTTCGTAGGCATCGGTGGCGCGGGCGGCCAGTTCATGGGCAGCGCGGTGGATGTTGGAGTTCTCGTGCTGGTAAAAGTAAGCAATACGGTCGATGACCGATTGCGGCTTGTGCGTGGTGGCGGCGTTGTCTAGCCAAGCCAAAGGCCGACCATTAACGCGCTCTTGCAGCACCGGGAAATCGCGCCGCACGGCATGGACATCGAACGCCGGATGGGTACTGTGGCCTGCCTGTGGCACCGCACCTGTTTGCGCTGGGTGGGCCGGTGTGGTGTAACCACCCGGCAGCACCACGGCATCGACAAAGTAAAACTGGGGTTCTGCCGAGGGTGTGGTGCTGGGCACACCCGGGCCAGCCGTGGGTGTGCTGGCGCGTGGCACTTGGGGCACGGCAAAGGGCGCCTGTGCCAAAGTGTCCAGTGGGTCGGTGGCCGCAGGATGGCCTTGCCGGTCGGCCAGAAAGTAGAACGGCGAGGCGCTCGCTGCTGCCGGGCGGGCCGCCGTGGTGGCTTCGGGCACACCCAAGATGCCACTGCCCAAGCGTGGTTCGTAAGCGGGCAGGGCGCTGGCCACCGTATCGGGCACCCCATTGCCTGCGGGTGCATGGGGCCACAGCGCCGGAGCACGGTGCGCCAACGAGGCCAGCGGCGTGGGCGAGGCTGGCAGCAAATTAGCACCGGGCACGATGCCTTGCGGGAACGGCGTGCCCGGCACACTCGGGCCTAACCCGGCAGGGCTGGCCAGTGGAGAGCCGGGCGGTGCTACGTTGACCGGCGCTTGCACGCCGGGCGGCAGGGGTGATGCCTGCCCCACGCCCGGCACGGAGGCCGGGGGCGTGGCGGCAACATCACCCACAAAATCGGGCGTTTGTCCGGGCAGCGCCGTGAAGAATGCCGTAGCCATGCGCGCCAGCAGGTCTGGGCCGATGGGGGCTTCAGGAGCTACCGGCACGCCAGTAGGGGGGGATGAAAGGATAGTCACCACGCGGCCACTTTATTTGTAGGTGTCGGGGTAGTCGTGGTATTTGTTGATTTCCACATCGTCTAGTACGGCCAGTGCATCTGGCGTCAGCACGGCCAGCGAGCAATAGAGCGAAATCAAATAGGAGGCAATGGCATGGTTGTTGATGCCCATGAAGCGCACCGACAGGCCGGGGCTTTGCTCGCCGGGCAGGCCGGGCTGGTACAGGCCCACTACGCCTTGGCGCTTATCGCCCACGCGCAGCAGCAAAATTTTGCTCTTGCCATCGGCCACCGGCACTTTGTCGGATGGAATCAGCGGCACACCGCGCCAGGTGATGAACTGTGAGCCAAACAGGCTGACCGTAGGCGGTGGCGTGCCCCGGCGGGTGGCTTCGCGGCCAAAAGCAGCAATGGTGAGTGGGTGGGCCAAAAAGAAGGCCGGTTCTTTCCAGACCTTGGTCAGCAGCTCGTCCAAGTCATCGGGGGTGGGTGCGCCAGTCAACGGGAAAATGCGTTGTTCCTCCGTGACTTGGGCCAAGAGGCCATAGTCGGGGTTGTTAATCAGTTCGCTTTCTTGGTTTTCTTTGATGGTCTCGATGGTCAGGCGTAACTGCTCTTTGACTTGATCGTGCGGGCTGCTGTAGAGATCAGAAATGCGGGTATGCACATCCAACACGGTGCTCACGCCGTTCAAGAAAAACTCGCGCGGGTGCTCTTCGTATTCAACAAAGGTGCGGGGCAGTTGCTTGTTGTCTTTTTCTTTGGCGGTGCAAACCACCTTGATGTCTTCGGGGTTCTTGACGCGGTTGAGGCGAAAGATGCCGGCCTCTACGGGTGTCCATTGCAGCAAATGGGTTAGCCAACGGGGGGTGATGGTTGCCAGTTGTGGCGCTGTTTTGGTGGCATTGGCTAATTGCCGCGCTGCGTTATCGCCCAGTGCGGTAGTACCGCCTACGGTTGCCGACATAAAGAAACTCCCTCAAAAAACAACAGTGAAAAAATGCAAGGTGCAGTGTCAAATTTCTGTGGGGATGCTTCAACAGGCTATAGCCGCCAACTGCAAGCCCCGCACCAGATTGGCTTGGCGCAGGGCTTCGCCGCGCAGCACCAAGGCAGAGGGCGCCATGCCCAGCGACAACGCCAACTTTTCGACGGTTTGTAAAGAGGCAATGGCCCGGCCCCGTTCGATTTCGCCTACATAGGAGCGGTTGAGGTCGGCCTGCTCGGCCAGTTGTTCTTGTGACCAGCCCTGTGCCTCGCGCGATTGGCGCACGGCCACGCCAAAGCTTTGGATGAGATTGCTGCCGCCACTCATGGTTGCCCCTCGCGGGAGATGGCTTGGGTGATATGGCAGCCAGCGGGCACGTCGTGCGTGATCCAGACGTTGCCGCCAATCACTGCACCTTGCCCCAAGGTGACCCGCCCTAGGATGGTGGCACCGGCATAAATCACCACATCGTCTTCTACGATGGGGTGGCGAGGTAAGCCTTTTTGCGGATGGCCCTGACCATCTTTCGGGAAGCTCTTGGCACCCAGCGTCACGGCCTGGTAGATGCGCACGTTCTGACCAATGACAGCGGTTTCGCCAATCACTACGCCAGTGCCGTGGTCGATAAAGAAGCCTGCGCCAATTTGGGCGCCGGGGTGGATGTCAATGCCGGTTTGGCTGTGCGCCAATTCTGAGACGATGCGTGCCAGTAGTGGCAGCCCCAATTGGTATAGCCGATGCGCCAGTCGGTGGTGGATCATGGCCAGAATGCCGGGGTAGCACAGGAGCACCTCGTCAACTCCGCGCGCAGCAGGGTCGCCATAGTAGGCGGCCAATACATCGCTGTCGAGCAGGTGGCGGATGCCGGGCAAGGATTGGGCAAAACTGCGCGTGGCTGCCAAGGCATCGGTTTGCAAGTCGCTGCTGGTGTGCGGGCTGTGGCGGCGGCTATAGCGCAGCTCTAGCACCACTTGCCCCAGCAGGGCGTGCAATGCGGCATCGAGCCGATGGGCAACAAAAAAGTCTTCGCTTTCTTGGCGCAAGTCCAATGGCCCCAGACGCATTGGAAACAGAGACTCTTTGAGCTGATCAACGATTTTGACCAGTGCATGGCGCGATGGCAGCTCGCGCCCGCCTGGCTCTTGGGAGCGGTTTTGCGCTTCGCGCCATTCACGGCGTGCCGCATGCAATGCTTGGGCGATACCGGCAATATCAAAAGTGGACATGGTGCTGCGCCTTCTCAGTCTTGCACCCAGGGCAGTCCGTGGTGGCGCCAGCCGTCATCTTTGCCCCGTTGTTGTGTGGCATCGAGCTCGCCTTCAAAACCTTCTAAGACATTAAAGACATGGTTAAAACCCACGGCTGCCGCCGCTTCGGCGGCCAGCACCGAGCGTTTGCCGCTGCGGCACAGCAGCAGCACGATGGCCTCTTTGCCACCGTATGGGGCCAATTTGGCTTCCAGCTCGCGCACAAAGCGCGGGTTGCGGGTCAGAGAGGTGCCCGTCGCCCAAGCGACATGCAGGCTCTGGGGCACATGGCCCACAAACTTGCGCTCTTCGGTGGTGCGCACGTCTACCAACAGGGCTTGTCCGTTGTGTACCAGTTCCCATGCTGTGGTGGGCGAGACACCACCAGCGTACGACAAGCCCTGTGCTAGAGCGTTGGCGCGGGCTTGTTCTAGCGTGGCGGGAAGGGGGGTTTCTGCGATTTCGGCAGTCATGGGGAATGTTTCCTTGGGGTTCTCAAAGGGCTATGGCAGCCAATTTAGGAGAAAACATTCATTTCACAAAAGAATAAAAAACAGAGTTGAAATAACTTAAACATCTTTTTTGGGCTGCCACAACTTTGGCGTCACCCGGTGTGGAAGCGGGTGTCAAAGGTGGCTTGCACATCTAGCCGTTGTTTGAGCAGCCCAGCGGCCAGATAAAAATCGGCTGTGCGCTGCTGCTCGGCGATGAGGGGGGCATCGATGGCTTGCCACCGGGTGGCCCGGCGCTCAAACTGCAATTGCGCAGCGTTGGCCGGAATGCCAATGATGCGAGCCAAGGTGGTGCCGAATTCCTTGCTGTGCTGGTAAGACCAAGCCTGCGCCCGCTCGACCCGGTTTTTGAAGTCTTGCAGCACGGCCCGTTTGTCGGCCAACGCCTGTTCTGTGGCCGCCAAAAACCCCAAACCGCTCCACAGCCCCCGGCCATTGACCAGTACCTTGGCATGGCCTCCAGTTTCGGCCAGTGCGGTATAGGGCTCCCAAGTGGCCCAGGCATCTACCGAGCCTTGGGTCAAGGCCAGCTTGGCATCTGCGGGAGGAATAAAGCGCAGCTGCACATCGTCTGCCTTGAGGCCCACCGAGGCCAACGCCTTGAGGGTGACAAAGTGCCCAATAGAGCCTCGGTTGGTGGCAATACTTTTGCCTTGAAGGTCGGCTGCGGTTTTGAAAGGCGAGTCTGGCCTGACCAAAATGGCGGTGCCATAGGCATCAGAGCGGTTGGCCGCAAAGGCTTTGACCTTGCTGCCCGCTGCCAATGTGAACAGCAACGGCGCATCCCCAATAGTGCCAAAATCCACCGCGTTGGCGTGGAGCGCCTCGGCCAAGGGGGCGGCTGCGGGAAACTCGCTCCACTTGATGTCGTAGGGCAGCTCTTTGAGTTCTCCGGCGGCCTCCAGCAGGGCTTGCAGGCCGCCTTTTTGGTCACCGGCCCGCAACAACACGCGGGGCTGTGCGTGTACCAATACGGGTGAGAGAAAAGCCGCAGCAGTCACGGCGGAGGTTAGAAATTGGTGAAACTGGCGTCGTTGCATGGCACAGGCTCGCTCAAAAAAACGGTATTCAGGCCAGGGTGTGGCCAACCTTGAGCGTCACTTGCCAGTGCGCCACCTGACCGTCTTGCACTTGGCCGCGTGTTTCCACTACTTCAAACCATTTGATCTGGCGGCTGGCGTTGGTAGCTTTGGCAATGGCGTTTTGCACGGCTTCGTCTGACCCAACGGTCGAAGAGCCTGTGAATTCGAGAATCTGGTAGACATGGTTGCTCATGGTGAAATCCTTGGGTTGTGGTCAGCAGGGCTGCGCAATGCAGAACCTGACCGGAGATGTCCGGTCAGGTGATGATGGACACCCAGGGGGTTGCCGCCAACGAAGATTTGTGTGCAAGCAAACTCCCAAAATGACTTTGTGGCGGCATGGGCTGTCTGGCTGGTCTTCTAGTAGCCCCGTTGGGGGTCTACCTGATCCAGCAAGGGTTGGCCGTGCAGATAGCGGTGTAGGTTGACCACAAATTTTTCTGCGGTTGCGGCCACGGCGTTGCTGGCCGACCAAGAGATATGCGGCGTGAGCCGCACCCGTGGGTGGGTGTAGAGCAGATGCCCGGTGGGTAGGGGTTCTGGGTCGGTGACATCCAGCGTGGCACCGCTCAGGCGGCCAGCGTCCAAAGCGGCCAGCAGTGCGGTCTGATCCACCAGTGACCCACGGGCAATGTTGACCAGATGCAGCCCAGCGCGTGCATGCGCCAGGGTGTGGGCATTGATGATGTGGTATGTGGCGGCTGTGGCAGGCAGGGCCAGCACCAGATGGTCAGATAGCGCCAGCAGTTCGGGCAAGCTGCGCACCGTGCCCACACCTGCATCCCCCACAGGCGCAGCACTTTGGCGCAGGGCCAGCACATGCATGCCCAAGGCTTGCGCCCGAACCGCGATGGCCTGACCGATAGCGCCATAGCCCAGCAAACCCAAAGTTTGGCCCTGTAGCAGACCCAGGGGCGTGGTATGCACTTGGGCAAAGCCATCGTGCCATTGTTGTGGATCTGTCACCCGGCGCTGGCCCAACTCCTTGGTGTGTGCCAGCAGGGCGTGCAGTACAAATTCGGCAATAGGTGCGGCGGCCACACCGCGTGAGCAGCTGACCTGTGGCACATCTAACAACCAGCGGGGATAGAAGTCCACCCCCGCAGAGGCCGTATGTACCCAACGCAGGCGGCCCGGCCAGCCCGGTGGTGCTTGCTGCGGGGCTTCGCGCCAGCCATTGCGTGGTGCGGTCAGCAGTATCTCGGCATGGGCAGTTTGTTGCCAGGGGGATACGCAGGCATCGTCCAGCACTTGCACCTGCGCTCCCGAGGTGGCAATGGCGCGGGTGGTAGCCGTGCCAAGCTGGTTCAGGATGGTCAGGCGGGGGCGGCTCATACGCCCAAAGCACGCCGTCCGGCGGCAATATGCACGCTGTCGTCTTGTGGGGTGTGGATGCGTCCGCAGAGCACATCGCGCAGGTGGCGCTCCAGTGGGTTTTTGCGCGAGATACCGTGGTTGCTGCTCAAGGACAGGGCCGCTTGCACGGCTTGCACGGCGTTGTTGGTGGTGATGGATTTGATGAGGCCGCTCTCTACAGTGGGCACATCCAGCCCGGCATCTACATCGCGGGCCAGACTGGCGATCAGCCGGTGGTTGGTGAGCAACCAGCCCTCGATTTGGCCGATGATTTCTTGGGCGCGCGGCAGGGTCGAGAGTGTGGCCCCCAAGCTGGCGGGTTGGCGCTGGCGTAAAAAATCGATCACCCAGTGGCGGGCTGCGCGGGCCACGCCGGTATAGAGGGCTCCCATCAGCACCGTCATGTCTGCTTGTAGGCTGGGGTCGCCCCCGGCCCAGTCGTGGGGCTGGCGCAAATCTAGGGCATGGTCGTGGGCGATGAGCACGTTGTCCAGAATCACATCATGGCTACCACTGGCGCGCAAGCCCAGGTGGTCCCAGGTTTCGACAATGCGAATGCCGGGCAGGCCAGCAGGCACCAAGAACGTGCCTAAACGTGGTTCTGCCTCATCGGTGCGTGCCCAGACGGCATACCACTTCAGGATGGGCACGCCAGTGGAATACACCTTGTGCCCCGAGATGCGCCAGCCTTCGGTGGTTTGACGGGCCACGGTACCAGGCAATCCACCACGGGCGGGCGAGCCCAGTTCTGGCTCCACCCGCAGCGCATTGATCAATGAGACGCCTGCTACGGCCTCTTGTACCAGTTGGCGTGCCAAATGCTCGGGCCAAATTTTGCCGCGCTGGCCCATGCTGCGGTGCTGGATGTATTGCATGGTCAGCACCAGCGCGGTGGCTGGGTCGCCTTGGCCCACAGCACCAATCACCTCCCCCAGGTGGGCCAGCGAGGCTCCTTGCCCGCCCAAGGCGCGAGGGGCCGCCAGTGCCAACAGCCCCGCGCGGTGCAGGTCATGGAAGTTCTCAAACGGAAAGCTGGCTTCGCGGTCGTGCTGGGCGGCGCGGGCGGCAAACTCTACTGCCAGTGTTTGGGCGGTTTGGCCCCAGGTGAGTGGGGCATTCATTGCAATACCTCGGGTTGCTCTCGCACCAACCGTTCAAACAGTGCCTTGAAGGCAAATTCGGCACCTCCTGGCCCACCAATTTGCGCGTGGGTAAGCTGGGCTATGGCATGGGGAATGGGCTGGGGTTGGCCTGCGGCCTCGGCCAGCAGTTGGGCTTGGCTGGCGTTTTCTAGTGCCACATACCACCAAGCAGCGGCTTCTACTGAGGGGCCAGCGGTGAGGATGCCGTGGTTTTTGAGGATCACTGCTTTGCGCTGGCCCAGCGCCTTGCTAATGCGCAGGCCTTCCTCTTTTTCCAGCACCACGCCGGTGAAGTCGTCAAATAGTGCGTGGTCTTCGTAGAAGATGCATGAATCCTGCGTCAATGGCTCCAGCAGGCGGCCCAGTGCAGACCACGCCTTGCCGTACACCGAATGGGTATGGGCAGCGGCCACAATGTCGGGGCGGGCCTCGTGCAGTGCGGCATGGATGGCAAAGGCCGCCCGGTTGAGTGGCCCCTCGCCAATGACAATTTCGCCGTTGGAGTTGACCAGTAGCAGATCTGAAACCTTGATCTGCGAAAAATGCACCCCTAGCGGATTGACCCAAAAGTGGTCAGTCCATTGGGGGTCGCGGGCCGTGATGTGCCCGGCCAGCCCATAGTCAAAACCCCATTGGGCAAACAGCCTAAAGGCCACCGCCAGCCGCTCTTGGCGGTAGCGGCGTTCGGCCTCCAGGGTGGGGCGTGGTGGTGCGGGTTCAAACCAGTCTTTGCGTTCGGGTTGGGGGTTGAAGGCCAGCGTGCTGGTGCGTGGCAAGGAAGACAGAACAGCGGACATAGTGAATCAGTGATGGGGTCAAGAGAGGCTGTGGGCGGGGGCGCTGTGGCTTAGGCCGCCTTGAGCACCGGCTGGGCGGCGGCCAGGCGTTCGCGTTCGGCCACCTTGGCGCGCACCAGTGGCAGCAGGTCGCGGCCATACTGGATGGCATCGGGCAGTGGGTCAAAGCCCCGAATCAGGAAGGTGGTGATACCCAGGTCGTAGTACTTGAGCAGCGCATCGGCCACCTGCTCGGGGGTGCCGACCAGCGCCGTAGTGTTAGAGCGTCCCCCCGTTTCTCGGGCAATGGCTGTCCAGAGGCGTTCATCCACGCGGTCGCCTTGGGCCGCATCGCTGAGCAAGCGCCGTGCGCCTTCGCTTTGCTGTGCGCCCCCACGGGCGTAGCCTTGTTCGTTGCGCAAACGGCGGGTGTCTTGCAGAATGCGCTCGGCCTTGGCCCAGGCTTGCTCTTCGGTGGCTCCCAGAATGGGGCGGAAAGAAATGCTGAACGCAATACTGCGGCCATGCTGTGCGGCCTCAGCGCGTACGCGGCGCACCAAGTCGCCGGCTTGGGCCAGCGATTCGCCCCACAGCGCATAAACATCGGCATGTTTGCCTGCCACTTGCAGTGCCGGTGCCGAGGCACCACCAAAATAAATGGGCACATAGGGCTTTTGTAGCGGCTTGACTTCTGACCATGCACCTTGGATACGGTAATGTGCCCCTTGATGGTCAAAGGGGGCTTCTTCCGTCCAGACGCGGCGCAGCACGCTCAGGTATTCATCGGTGCGGGCATAACGCTGGTCGTGGTCAAGAAAATCACCATCACGCTGTTGGTCTTCGTCTGACCCGCCGGTGATGTAGTGGACGGCCACACGGCCCCCCAAATACTGGTCTAGCGTTGCCAACTGGCGCGCGGCAACGGTGGGCGCCGTCAGGCCGGGGCGGTGTGCCAACAAAAACGGAATTTTGCGTGTGGCCAGCGCCGCATAGGCCACGGTGAGCAGGTTGTCGGGGCTGGTGCCGTGGGCAGGCACCAGAATGCGGTCAAACCCAGCGTGTTCATGGGCCTGGGCAAAGACGCGAACGTAATCGGGATCGACAGCACTGCCTTTGCGGGCAAAGGTTTCAGACACTTCGTGTGGTTGGATCATGCCAATGAACTGGACACCCATAAGAACTCCTTGAAATCGGTCAGGAAGAAAGCAATCAATGGCCTTGACGATAGAAGCTGCATGGGTCTGCGCCAACGAAGGAAAACGGTCGTGCTCATGCAGAAACTGCATGACAGGCCGCGAGTGCAGCGCCTTAACTGCCGTGTGGAAAGCCCCCCCGTAGCAAGCGCACTGGCTCGGCATCCATGCGGCGGATCAGGCTCTCGAGTCCATCACTGCTGGGGCTGGCGCTGGTAGGTGCAGTAGCTGCCGTGGTGTTGGAGCGACAAACCAGATCGTTTTCTGACCATGCAGCTTGCCCTGGCTTGCCCCGCGCCCGCAGCCAACCTTGGCGATCGACCATCAGTTGGTAACCAACCACTTCAGGGGTGGGCACGCCCAGCACCAAGGCCAGCGCCTCGGTCATCTGTGTGCTGTGGCTGTGGCATTCGGGATCGGCTTGCGCCAGCGCGTCGTTGGATGGGCCTACCAGCACGGTGACCAGCCGGGGGTCTTCGGCCACGGTGGGGGCGGTGCCATCCGTGAGCACGATGCGCAGGCGTTGGCCAGTAAGGTGGCGCAGCGTGCTGTGGTGGCCCTGACGGCACCGCACGCTGGCGTTGGGCAGCCGTATGGGCGATTGCCAGACACCAGATTCTTTCAAGGTTTGGCCAGCTGCTTGGGCTTGTAGGAAGTCCAGCAGTTCCCAGATTTGGGTGTCATTCAATGAGGAGGCAAAGCCGGGCATGGTTGCTTGGCCGTGGCGGTTGTGCAGCCCGTGGCGTACACGCCAGAACAGTTCGCCCTCCAGTCGCTTCCAGAGCAAGGCACCACTGAAGTTAGGGGGCCACATCGGCAAATGCGGTGCATCTGGCCCTTCGCCCCGACCATCACTGCCGTGACACCGCAGGCAATGCTGTTGGTACAACGCTTGCCCACGCACGATGCCATCGGCGGTAAATTGGCTGGGGGACTGGTGCAAGCTGGTGTTGACTGCCGGTGCGAGCAGCAACCGGGCTTCGGGCCACGGGGTCAGCAGCAACAGCAGCGCCGTGAGCCCCCACAGCACTGCGCGTGCGCGCCGCCAGTGCCACGACAGACCCCACAGCAGTACCACGGTCAACCCCGATAGCAAGGCCAGCACCACACGGCGTGCATGGCCTGCTTCTTGCACTAACCGTTCGCCCGCTAGCCGTTGTGCAAACGGCCAAGCAGGTTGGCCATGCACTTCGGTGGATAAACCCAGTGCGTGCCACAGCGCCCGCAGGCCCATGTGGGCCTCGTGCAGCAGGCTGAGCAAGGCATTGAGTGCCTCGGGTGGCAAGTTCCAGTCCATGCCGAAGTGAATTGACCTTACCAGCTTGCATCCAGCCCGAGCAGGGCCAAGGCTTCGTGGCGCAGTTGGGCCAATCGGGGGTCTCCCCGGTGGCGTGGGTAGGGCAGGTCGTTGACTAAAATTTGCTTCACGGTGGCGGGGCGCTCAGAAAACACCACCACCCGTTGGGCCATGAACAAGGCTTCTTCTACATCGTGTGTCACCAGCAAGGCTGAAAACCCGGTGCGTTGCCACAGCTCGACCAACTCGGTCTGCATGGCAATGCGGGTCAGGGAGTCGAGCTTGCCCAGCGGCTCATCCAGCACCAGCAAACTGGGGTCGTTGACCAACGCGCGTGCCAAGGCCACACGCTGTGCCATGCCTCCAGAGAGCTGGTGCGGAAAGGCTTTGGCAAAACCCTCCAACCCCACCCGCTTGAGCGCATCGTCCACGCGGTGGCGCTGGGTTTTGAGGAGCCCACGCGCTTGCAGCCCCAAGGCCACGTTGTCCCACACGGTGCGCCAGGGAAACAGCGTGGGGTCTTGGAACACCACAATCCGCGAGGGATCGGGGTCTGTGATTGGTTGCTCATCGTGCAGCAACTGGCCTGTGGTGGCAGGTTCTAGCCCGGCCACCAATCGCAGAAAAGTGGACTTGCCGCAGCCGCTGGGGCCGAGCAGGGCAACAAATTCGCCGGGCGCTACCGCAAGGTTCAAATCATTGATGACTTGCAAAGCCCCGCTGGGCAGATGGAACCAATGGCTGACATTGTGTGCTTCAATGCGGGCGCCTTGGCCTTGGCCTTGGCCTTGCGGGGCGGCGGTGGTGGGGTGGGCCGATGTGGCCTTGGGGGGCAAAACGGTGCTCACCATTTGACCATCCCCTTTTGCCACGACAGCACCCGATCGCGGGCCAAAAACAAGAGCGAGATCACGCCAGAAAACAACAGGGCCATCACCAGCAGCGCACCGTACATATTGGGGTAGCTGGCCCAGCCTTGGGCCCAGGTCAGATACCAGCCCAGCCCAGACTTGACGCCCAACATCTCGGCCACTACCAGCGTCGAAAACGCAGCGCCCAGCCCCATGAACAACCCGACAAACACTTGCGGCAGTGCCGCCGGAATGGCTACCCGCAGCACCAAAAACCAAGGCGAAGCCCCCATTGTGCGGGCCACGTCATAGTAGTTCTTGTTCACGCTGGAAACCCCCGACCAAGTCAGGATAGCCACTGGAAAGGCCGTGCCCAGCGCAATCAGAAACACAGCGGTAGACCAGCTCGACGGGAAGAAGTAGAACGAGATGGGCAGCAATGCCGTGGTGGGCAAGGGCCCCAGCACGCGCAACACGGGATGAATCCAATAATTCGCCTGCCGAGACCAGCCAATCAGCACCCCCACCACAAAGCCCGTTCCTCCGCCAAAACCAATACCGATCAGCAGCAGCTTGATCGAATTGGCCGCGCAATCGATCAGCCGTTCTCCATCTGAGATAAAGACCTCGGCCAAACTTTGTGGCGGCGCAAAGAAGGGGGTGGGCAAGGTGCCCAGCTTGGCGGTGAACAGCTCCCACAGTGCCAAGCCCAATGCAGAGGCCACCAGCCACGGCCCTGCCAAGCGCAAGCGTGGCAGCAAGGCACCTGCCAATGCAGGGGCCAAACCGATGGTTGCCAGCACCACGGCCACCGCGAAGGCCACCCAAGCAAACTCAGTGGTGTAGGCCCAGTCGCTAAAGCCCACTTCTTTGTTGGGCCAAGCGTAGGTCAGGCTGCCCAGCACACCCCAGGCCAACGCGGCGATTAAGCCGCCCCACCAAGGTGAGAGGCGTTCTGCATGGGCGCTGGCCGGTGTGTGCGCTGTGGGGCGGCGCAAGGCAGCTGCCACTGGGATAGGAGGGGGAAACAGTTTGTCGGCGGTAGTGCTCATGTTCAGGCTCCTAGGGGCTTAGCCCAATACGTCTACGGTGACGTGCTTGGCTAGCCGTGCGGGGTCGGTGCCGGGCTTGAGCACATTGACCAGTTTGAAATCGCGGGCATAGAACTCGACTTCTTTTTGCAAAGCTGCACCGTGTGGATGGCTGCGGTGGGTCAGCGTGCCCAGCACAGCACGCAAGTCTTCTAGCGAGGCTTTGGAGTAGGGCTTGTAGAGCTTGGCGGCCTCATTGGGATAGTCGGCCACAAATTCCGAGGCTTCATTGATGGCACGCACCAGCGATGCCACCACTGGGCGCTCAGCCTGTACCAGCTTGGTGCCTACCCCCACCACACAGCAGGTTTTGGCGGCATATTCGCCCGACAGGTTGGTGGCCAGATCGACCAATCCTTTGGTGCGGCGCTGGATCAGTGCCAAGTTGGGGTCACTGTCGGCTATGGCATGGGCTTCGCCCTTTTCGACAGCCAGCCCCAGCATGTCGGCCGGAAACTGGCGCCAAGTCACGTCCTTGTCGGGGTTCAGACCGGCCTTGACCAGCAACACCGAAAAGAAATTTTTGCCCGGACTGTTGAGGTCAGAGACCGCAATCGTCTTGCCTTTGAGTTGGGCCAGTGTGGTGGCCCCGGCAGGTTCATAACCCACCAGCCGCACGCAGCCGCCGTGGCTGCTGCCCACCAGCTTCACATCCAGCCCAGACTCTAGCGGCTTGATCCAGCGGTGGATCATGCCCAGCGCGGCATCGGCCTTTTGCGTGGCAATGGTTTCGAGCAGTTGGTCAGTGGAGCCAGCAAAGTTGATGAGCTCTACCTGCAGCCCATGTTTCTCAAACAGTCCGCGCTCCAGGGCCACTGGGGCCGCGGCCAAGCACGGGGCATTGGCATTCCAAGCCAGCTTGAACTGGCGCAGCTTGCCGGTCGTGCCTTGGGCCAACACATGGCTGGCCGCCATGCCAGTGGCGCCCACGATCCCCGCTGCCCCGACAGCGCGCAGCCATTGGCGGCGTGACCCGATGAAATCTTGTGTTGCGACCATAAAAACCCCCTCTTCCTGAAATGACAGCTGCACGCACCAGCGTTTTGTGCTGTGTTCGCGTGCCCGAAAAGTCTGCATTGCATCCCAGTGCGTGGCTTGGGGGAACGAAGAAAAACGGCCATCTATATGCAAAAGAATCAGCACCGCAAATGCGGGCGATGCGATGCAATGCCAACCCTTGCTTCTCTCTTGCACCCGTCTATCTATGCGTTTGCACCCTTCATCCCATCGTCTGCGCCACTTTGTGCAGCAGCTGGCAGCCCTGCTGGAGCGCCAGCCCGCCGAGCCAGAGATCCTGACCCAGGGCAGCGCCCTGTTGGCCGATTTGGTCGCCCATGACGACTGGTTGCCCAATGACTACGCCCAGCCGCAACCGCAGTATTACCAACAAAATTTGCTCCACGCCGATGCGCTGGGGCGTTTTTCTGTGGTCAGCTTTGTGTGGGGGCCGGGGCAGTCCACGCCCATCCACGATCACACCGTGTGGGGGCTGATTGGCCTGTTGCGCGGCGCAGAGGTGTCGCAGGGTTATGCGCAAGATGCACTGGGCCGCTGGGTGCCCAGTGGCGCACCCGTGGTGTTGCGGCCTGGTCAGGTGGAGGCGGTCTCGCCCACCGTGGGTGATGTGCACCGTGTGAGCAATGCGCTGGCCGACCAGCCCTCTATCAGCATCCATGTGTACGGTGCCAATATTGGCGCGGTAGAGCGGTCAGTGTTTTTGGAGGATGGCAGCCGCAAGCCCTTTGTCTCGGGTTACAGCAACACCGCCTTGCCCAATATCTGGGATTTGTCTACCGAGAAGAACGCCGCCTTGCAGGCGGCGGCGGTTGTTGTTTGAGTCTGCCTGTCTTTTTTGCTTTTCTGAACCACACTATGACCCATCCCTTGCCTTTCAAAACCTTTCAGGATGTGCGCCAGGCGCTGCTGGCGCAGCAAGAAATTGCACTGATCGATGTGCGCGAAGAAGCCCCTTTTGCCCAAGGCCATCCGTTGTTTGCCGCCAACTTTCCCGCAGGCCGTCTGGAGCTGGATGCTTGGAGCCGTATTCCTCGGCGCGATACCGCCATCGTGGTCTATGACAATGGTGAGGGGCTGGCCGCACCGGCAGCACGTACCTTGCAACAACTGGGCTATACCGATGTGGCCTTGCTCCACGGCGGGCTGCAAGGCTGGAAGGATGCGGGCGGTGAAATCTTCATCGATGTGAATGTGCCCAGCAAATCTTTTGGTGAGCTGGTGGAATCGGTGCGTCACACCCCCTCGCTGGCCGCCGAAGAGGTGCATACCTTGCTCAAACAACATGCCGATGTGGTGGTGCTCGATGCCCGCCGCTTGGATGAATACCAGACCATGAGCATTCCTGGGGGCATCAGCGTGCCGGGGGCCGAGTTGGTGCTGCGCGCCCAAGCCCTCGCCCCCAATCCAGCCACACAGATCATTGTCAATTGTGCTGGGCGTACGCGCAGCCTGATTGGTGCCCAGTCGCTGGTGAATGCGGGCATCCCCAACCCGGTAGCGGCTTTGCGCAATGGCACCATTGGCTGGACGCTGGCTGGCCAAACCTTGGAGCATGGTGCCGACCGTCGTTTTGGCCCCGTCTCGCCAGAGCAACAGGCCCAAGCGGCCCGCCAAGCCCGTGCGGTGGCCGACCGTGCCGGGGTGCGCCACGCCCAGCTCGCAGATGTGGCACATTTTGTGGCCCAAGCAGGGCGTACCACCTACCTGTTGGATGTTCGCACCCCCGAAGAATACGCGGCAGGCCATTTGCCGGGCTTTCGCAGTGCCCCCGGCGGCCAATTGGTGCAAGAGACCGACCACTGCGCCCCCGTACGCGGCGCACGCATTGTGCTGGCAGATACCGATGGGGTGCGCGCCCACATGACCGCTTCTTGGTTGGCGCAAATGAACTGGGAGGTTTGGGTGTTGGACGGTGTGCCTGCCAGTGCCTTTGTTGAGGTGGCTGCCCCCGCCCCCAGTTACCCAGAGCCACAAGGCCCATTGAACTTGGTGCAACCGGTTGAGTTGGCCAGTTGGCTGCAAACGGGGGCTGCTGCTGAAACAGTGGTGATCGACACCACCACCAGCGCCAACTATGTCAAGCGCCATATTCCGGGGGCTTGGTTTGTGTTGCGTTCCCAACTGGCTGAGGCTGTGGCCCATCTGCCAAAAGCCCGCCGTTATGTGCTGACCTGCGGTAGCAGCCTGCTCGCCCGTTATGCCGCCGCTGATGTGGCACGTCTGACCGGGGCAGAGGTGTATGTGCTGCAAGGCGGCACTACCGCTTGGATAGAGGCGGGATTGCCACTGGAGCACGGTGCCACCCATCTGGCCTCGCCCTGCATTGACCGCTATCGCCGACCTTATGAAGGCACCGACAACGCCCGCGAGGCCATGCAAGCTTATCTGGACTGGGAGTTTGGCTTGGTTGAGCAATTGGGCCGTGATGGCACACATGGCTTTCGGGTGATTTGAGCCGCAACGCGGCCCGCACAATGGCTGCCCGTACAGGGCAGCCATTGCCATTGGTCATGTGGCCAGTGGCTCCCGAGCGTAACGATTGATGGGAAATGGCAGCCCCAGATTGCCCCGGAAGGTGCTGGCGGGGTATTCGGTGCGTAGCAGCCCACGCTGTTGCAACAGTGGTACAGCCCATTCGACAAAATCCTTGAGCGAGGTATTGGGCAGCGCCTCAAAGAAGTTGAAGCCATCGGCAGCACCCCCCTCAAACCAACGCTGGATTTCATCTACCACCTGTTCTGCTGTGCCCACAAAAGTGCGTTTGGGCCGGGCGTACCACTGTGCTGCTTCGCGCAGCGTCAGGTGGTGGGTCTTGGCATATTGCTTGATTTTGTCGCTGGCTGCCTGTTGGCTGTTGCGCCCCAGGTCGCCCAGCTCTGGGAAAGGGGCATCCAGTGGGTATTGCGAAAAATCATGGTCGTTGAACGGCCGCGCCAGTGCCGCAATGGCGTTGTCTATCGGCACCAGTGCCGCCAACGCTTCGTATTTGCGTTCTGCCTCTTCGGCAGTGCGCCCCACAATCGGGCGAAAACCGGGCAGCAAAAACACTTGGTCGGGGTTGCGGCCCGCGGCAGCGACACGCTCTTTCACCTCTTGGTAGTAGGCGCGGGCTTCTTCAAAGCTGTCGGCATGGAAGAAGATGGCATCGGCCCGTTGGGCAGCAAAGTTTTTGCCATTCTCTGAGGCACCAGCCTGGAAAATCACCGGCTGGCCTTGTGGTGAACGGCTGATGTTGAGCGGCCCTTCCACCGAGAAGAACTCGCCTTGATGGTCTAAGCGGTGCAGCTTCTGTGCATCGAAGAACTGGCCGGTTTCTTGGTTGCGCACCAGTGCATCGTCTTCCCAAGAGTCCCACAGTCCTTGCACCACGTCCAAGTGTTCGTTGGCTAGGCGGTAGCGCACGTCGTGGGCATAGTGTTGGTGGCGGCCATAGTTGCGGGCGCTGCCATCGAGCCAAGAAGTCACCACATTCCAGGCAGCCCGCCCACCGCTGAGATGGTCTAGCGAGGCCAATTGTCGGGCCACGGTAAATGGCTCGCTGTAGCTGGCAGTGATGGTGGCTACCAGCCCGATGTGGCGGGTCACGCTGGCCAATGCCGACAGAATTGTTACAGGCTCAAAGCGGTTGAGGTAGTGCGGGCTGGAGCGTGGGGTGATGTGGACGCTATCGGCCACAAACAAAAAGTCGAATCGGGCTTGTTCGGCCAGTTGGGCTTGGGATTGGTAAAAACGAAAGTTGGTGCTGGCATCCGTCACAGCCTCTGGGTGGCGCCAGTCGCCCCAGCCAGCCCCCACGCCATGCAGAACAAAACCCAGTTTGAGGGTGCGGGGCGCTGGGGCCGTTGCGGTAGTCATGAATTTTCCTTGTGGGCAGAGTGGATAAAAGCCACAGCGTAGGCCGTCGTCTGTGGCCGACCAACCAAGAAAAACAACTATCGGTATGCGCAGAAAACAGCCCGCTTCCTGACCAAACACCTGCTATGCCGTGCGGCGGCCTTTGGTAGGTGGGGCCACGCCCGTAGCCTCTGTGGTATGGCCCGGCAACAAGCGCAGCAGGCCCAAGCCCACTTGGGCCGCCTCAACACGAGAGCCAACATTGAGCTTTTCAAAAATATTCTTCAAGTGCCATTTGACGGTCTCGGGGGCCACTTGCAAAGCACGGGCAATTTCTTTGTTGGACAGCCCTTGGGCAATATGCCCTAGCACTTCAATTTCGCGTCCACTCAGCAGTGGTGAGGCCGTGCCGGTATGGGGCTGGACAGCAGGGGTCAGCGCGGTATCTGGCCGGTGGTTGGTATCCAGCAGCTCTAGCAATTGCCCGACGATGGAGCCTACAGGCTCCAAAGGCCGGGCGGTGTAGCTCTGGCGTGCGCGCAGCAGGCCAACCATCACGGCCCCTTCATCAATAAAGCTTCCCACCATGCCTTGGGCTTGGGCATAGGCCAGCGCCTGATCCAAGGCGCTAAAAGCCTCGGTTTGGCTGCCGCGCTGGTCGAGGGCCAGTGCCAGCAGCATGGAGGCAATGGCATGCAGGTAGGCCATGCCTGCGGCGTGTAGGCGGCTCTGCACTTCCGTCAGCCGTTCAACCGCCTGCCCGGCCCGGCCTTGGGCCATGGCCAGCCGGGCTTGGGCAAAGGCATGGCTAGCGTAGGTTTCTAAAAAGCTGCCTATGGGCGAAGGCTCAGTCGTGGGCATGGCGGCGCTGAGTTCGTCTACCACCCTTTGGGCTTGCTCTAGGTCTCCGTGCAACAGGTGTAGACGCACGGCCTCGGCATCACAACTGGCCCGCAGTCGCAACCACTGCCGCACCCCGGCCAACTCTCTGCCTTCATCCAGAATGGTCAATGCCCAGGCCAAGTCACCCCGCCGGGCAAACCAGCGGGCGCAGGTGCGACAGTACCGCTGTAGTGACCCCAGAGCGCAGGCCTGTATGGCTATGGCTGTGCGCCCTGCAATCACTTGCTCCACCCGCACCATGTCGTTGCGCTCGTAGTAAATCTGGGCCAGATAGCCTGCGGGCAGCACAGCGGCAGCGGCGTAGCGGCCCACCATGCCTTCGGCCTTGCTCAGGGCTGCTTCAAAGATGGCTGCCGCCTCGTCAATTTCCCCTTGTACCAGCGCACTCAGGCCAAACATGCTGGTGCAGTAAACGTCGGCATACAGCGAGACTTCGCTGTCGAGGTCGCGTCTTTCCGTCTGGCGCAACTGCCGTACTTCGTCAAATCGTCCAGCGTAGGGCAGCCCAAATGCCAATGCTGCCTCGGCAAAGCGCCGCACCCATCCGGGTGCCGTAGAGGACGCTTGTGCCTGTGCGTGTGCCAAACGGCCCAGTTCCATCGATGTGTGCGAATCGTCCATGAGCCCGGCATTGAGGGCTCTGGCTGCATTGATTTCGGCCAACAGTGACGTGTCGGCAGCCGAGGTGTGGCCCAAGGCTTGTTGTTGTGTCACCTCCTGCGCTAGTAGGGCCGCTGCTTCGGTGGTTTCGCGGCCCCGCAAAGACAACAATTGCGCCCAAATCCGTGCCAGCCGCAAGCGGCGGCGCTCCTGCACGATTTCTGGGGGCAATTTAGCCAGCCAGCCCAGCACGGTGCGCACATCGCTGCGGCCAATCAGTGCCATTGCTGCGGCCTCCACCCAACCTGCGGCCTGTGCCATGTCGCCACAGGCCAGTGCATGGCGCACAGCCTCGGGCCAGAGTTGCTGTTCGGCAAACCAAGCGCCCGCCCGCCGGTGCAGTTGGGGTAGCTCGGTGGCCAAGCTGCGTTCGGCCCGTCGGCGCAGTGCAGCCGCCATCAGGGCATGGTAGCGGTACCAGCGCCGTTCTTCGTCCAGCGCGCGCAAAAACAGGTTGTGCTGCTCCAGCCATTCGAGTTTTTCCCAGCTACTGCCGTGCTCGGCCATGACGGCATCGCACACCTCAGGCCCAAGGCGCTCCAGAATGGAGGTGCGCAAGGCAAACTGCTTCATGGCCGGAGGCATTTGTGCCAACACCGTGCTTTCGAGGTAGGCGTCAATGCCGTACCGATTGCTGGTAATGTCGTGGGCCACTTGGGCTGCATCCACAGATTGTTCCAGCGCCAACGAGGCCAGTTGCAGGCCAACCACCCAGCCTTCGGTAGCATCGTGCAGCATTTGCACACTAGAGGGGTCTAGTGCCACCCCCCGTGTTTGGCACAGAAAACGGCGTGCATCCTCTACCGTAAAGCGTAGCTCGTCAACGCCGATGTTGAGCAACTGGTCTTGTGCCCGCAGTTCGCCCAGATTCAGGCCTTGGTCGTGCCGTACCCCCATCAGCAGATGAAAATTGGCTGGGGCGTAGCGCAGCAGCCGCAGCACTAGGGCACGGATGGTCTGTGAAGTCAGTCGGTCAAAATCATCTAACACCAGAAACACTTGCCGCGGGTCGGCAGCAATTTCGTTGAGCAGCACCGACACAATGGCGTTGACGGGGGTCATGGGGTCGTCACGCAGCAGTGCTTCGGCTTGTCCGCCCACACCACCCAGGCGCAGGCAGCCCAACAGGTAGGCACCAAACTGCTGTAGATCGTTGTCTTCGGTGTCTACACTCAGCCAGCCCACCACATGCTGGCGTGCGCGCAACTCCTCACACCATTGGCGCAGCAAGGTGGTTTTGCCAAAACCCGCCGGGGCCGTGACCACTGTCACGCGGCGCTCTAGGGCTTGTTCTAGGCGTTGGCACAGGGCCAACCGCGCCACCTGCCTGCGGGGGGGGCTGGGGGGCGTCATTTTGGTCTGGATCAGCGTCAGGTGCCAGACGGGACTGGAGAGGGGGACAGGCCCAGACATACAAACAAGGTGCAAACAGATGGAAATTCCGGCCTGCCATGCCGGGCAACGGATGGCCGCAAAGGATAGAGCCGGACTCTGAGAGTCTGGGTCGAGCCCCAAACTGAATCACCTTGGCAGTGTCAAAAATTTTAGCATTGGGGCTGCTTCCAGCATCAGATGGGCCACACAGGGTTTGCCCTGCCAGCCCGTCTTGGGCAAGGGCGGTGGCCTGATTCAGGTGGGGTGATCAGGGTTTACCACTATGGCCTCCCCCCCCATCGCCAATGGCAGCGCCTCCCCTTTGCGGGGGGATGCTTTCAGGGGTGGTCGCCCTATGCTTTCTCTATGGCGGCGTGCGGGGTTGCACAAGCCGCAGCACCAGGAGACACAGGCATGGATGCCCTTCCGTTGATTGACCGTACCCCTTCAGCCTACGCTTACCCGCTGCTGATCAAGCAATTGTTGACCACCCCCTTGGCCGTCAATCCAGACCAAGAGATCGTCTACCGCGACCAGTCCCGCTACAGCTACCGCCAGTTTCGCCAACGCATTGGTCAGTTGGCCAGCAGCCTGCGCAGTGCAGGCGTTCAGCCCGGCGACACCGTGGCTGTGATGGACTGGGATAGCCACCGCTATCTCGAAGCTTACTTTGCTGTACCGATGATGGGCGCGGTGCTGATGACGACCAATGTGCGCCTGTCACCTGACCAGATCACCTACACCCTCAACCACTCGGGCGCTAAGGCATTGCTGGTGCACGCCGACTTTTTGCCGGTGTTGCAGGAAATACGCCCCCGTTTAGAGACGGTGCAGACCTTCATCTTGATTGCCGACGGCCAGACGCTGGCGTTGCCCGAAGGCTTTGGGGGCGAATACGAAACCTTGTTGGGTCTGGCCAGTGCGGATTACCCGTTCCCAGATTTTGACGAAAACACCCGCGCCACTACTTTCTACACCACCGGCACCACCGGCCTGCCTAAGGGGGTTTACTTTAGCCACCGCCAACTGGTGTTACACACGCTGGCAACGATGGGGGCATTGACCAGTGCGGTCGATCAAGGGCGCATCCACCGCGATGACGTCTATATGCCCATGACACCGATGTTCCATGTCCATGCGTGGGGGTTGCCGTATATCGCTACGCTGATGGGCCTGAAACAGGTTTACCCAGGCCGCTACATACCCGACACCCTGTTGGCGCTGATTGCCAAAGAGAAAGTGACCTTCTCGCATGGGGTGCCTACGCTGCTGCACATGGTCTTGAACCATCCCGCTGCCGCACAGACAGATCTGCGCGGCTGGAAGATGATCATTGGCGGATCGGCCCTGTCGCAAGGGCTGGCCCAAACCGCCGTAGAGCGTGGCATTGATGTGTTTACGGGCTATGGCATGTCAGAAACCTGCCCGATCCTGACACTGGCCCAAATCAAGACACCGTTGCAGGGCAATGCCGAGCGTGAATTGCAGGTGCGCACCACCACGGGGTTGCCCATTCCGCTGGTAGACCTGCGCATTGTGGACACCAATATGCAGGATGTGCCCCACAACGGTACGGCCTCTGGTGAGATCGTGGTGCGTGCGCCTTGGCTCACACAGGGCTACTTCCAAGATGCCCCCAACTCCGAAGTGCTGTGGGAGGGGGGGTATCTGCACACCAATGACATTGGTGTGATTGATGCGCATGGCTACCTGCGCGTGACCGACCGTATCAAAGACGTGATCAAGACTGGCGGGGAGTGGATTTCCTCGCTAGAGCTGGAAGACCTGATTTCACGCCACCCGGCAGTGTCTGAAGCCGCAGTGATTGCCGTCAATGATGCCCGCTGGGGCGAGCGCCCTATGGCCTTGGTGGTGTTGCGCCAAGGTTGCACGGCCTCGGCACAAGACATTCGCGAGCACCTGACCCATTTTGCCAATCAGGGCCATATCTCCAAATTTGCTGTGCCCGAACAGGTGCAGTTTGTGGAGTCGATTGCCCGCACCAGCGTGGGCAAGCTCAACAAGCGGCAATTGCGCCAAACCTACCAGAGTGCCCAAGCCCCTGCACCCACAGCCCAGTAAGCCGTTTCCTCTTCTATTCAACCCATAAAAAAGTCCCCTATGAGCTACGCCGCCCCCGTCAAAGATTTGATGTTCAACGTACAGCACTTGGCCCAGTTGGAGCAGATGGCTGTCCAAGTGCCCGCTTTTGAAGACGCTGGTTTGGAAACCGCCCAAGCTGTCTTGGATGAATGTGCCCGTTTTCATGAGGGGGTTGTGGCCCCACTCAACCGTGCGGGCGACCTTAATCCCTCGTATTTTGAGGATGGCAAGGTAGTCACCACCCCTGGCTTTAAGGAAGCCTTTCAGCAATTTGGCGAAGGAGGCTGGCAGGGCTTGCAGCATCCAGCACAGTTTGGTGGTCAGGGGCTGCCCAAAACTATTGGTGCTGCCGTCATCGAGATTCTGAACCAGTCTAGCCTGAGCTTTGCGCTGTGCCCCTTGCTCACGGATGGGGCTATTGAGGCGTTGCTGACCGCCGGTTCGCCCGAGCAGCAGACCACCTACATCCCCCCGATGGTGGCTGGCACCTGGACTGGCACCATGAACCTGACCGAGCCCCAGGCAGGCTCTGACTTGGCCTTGGTGCGCACCCGTGCCGAGCGCCAACAGGATGGCAGCTACAAAATCTTTGGCACCAAGATTTTCATCACGTATGGCGAGCATGACATGGCCGAAAACATCGTCCACCTCGTGCTGGCCCGTGCGCAGGGTGCGCCCGAGGGCGTCAAGGGCATTAGCCTGTTTATTGTGCCCAAGGTGTTGGTCAATGCCGATGGCTCTTTGGGTGAGCGCAACGATGTGCATTGCGTCAGCATTGAGCACAAGCTGGGCATCAAGGCCAGCCCTACGGCCGTCTTGCAGTTTGGCGACCACGGCGGCGCTATTGGCTATTTGGTGGGCGAAGAAAACCGCGGCTTGGAATACATGTTCATCATGATGAATGCTGCCCGCTTTGCCGTGGGGGTGCAAGGGGTGGCGGTGGCCGAACGCGCTTACCAGCAAGCGGTGCAATATGCCCGCGACCGTGTGCAAAGCCGCCCAGTAGACGCCAGTGCCTCTGGCGCGGTGGCCATCATCCAGCATCCCGATGTGCAGCGCATGCTGTTGACCATGCGTGCCTTGACCGAAGGCTGCCGGGCTATGGCCAGCGTGACAGCAGCTGCCTACGATTTGGCCCACCACCATCCTGATGAGGCCACCCGTCGGCACAACCAAGCGTTGTATGAGTGGCTGGTGCCGTTGGTCAAGGGCTACAGCACCGAGATGAGCCAAGAGGTCACGACACTGGGTGTGCAAGTGCATGGCGGCATGGGCTTTATTGAGGAAACGGGGGCGGCCCAGCACCTGCGCGATGCCCGCATCCTGACCATTTACGAGGGCACCACGGCCATCCAAGCCAATGACTTGGTGGGCCGCAAGACCGCCCGCGATGGGGGGCAGATGGCCTTGGCATTGGCCGAGCAAATTGCGGCCACCGAGGCGGCCTTGGCCCAAGGCAGTGACCACGCCCGCGCCGTGGCAGCGCGGCTACAGGCGGCCCGTGCAGCCTTTGTTGGTGCGGTGCAGTGCATTGCCTCTCAGGCCAAGTCTCAACCCAATGCGGTCTATGCCGCCAGCGTGCCTTATTTGATGCTCGCAGGCAACTTGGTGGCAGGTTGGCAATTGGCCCGCTCTCTGGAGGTGGCCGAGCGTGAGCTGGCGGCAGGCCGTGATGCAGAGTTCATGCAGGCCAAGATTGCCACCGTGCGTTTCTATGCCGACCACATCTTGCCCCGCACAGGAGCGTTGCGTGACAGCATCGTCAATGGCTACCAAGGCATGGCTGCCATGCCCCTGAGCGCGTTCTGAGTACCCCACGTCCTACAACCATTCCAGGAGACCGTTATGCAACGTGAAGTCGTCGTCGTCAGCGCAGTCCGTACCGCCATTGGCACTTTTGGTGGCAGCCTCAAAGATGTGCCTCCCACCCAATTGGGGGCGCTGGTGGTCAAAGAGTCTTTGGCCCGCACCCAAACAGAAGGCAAGGATGTAGGCCATGTGGTGTTTGGCCATGTGGTCAATACCGAGCCACGCGATATGTACCTGTCGCGCGTGGCGGCCATTGAAGGGGGCTGTGCCGAAGGCACGCCTGCGTTCAACGTCAACCGCCTGTGTGGTTCGGGTCTGCAGGCGATAGTCTCAGCCAGCCAGAGTATTTTGTTGGGTGACACCGACATTGCCATTGGTGGGGGGGCTGAGTGCATGAGCCGTGCTCCCTATGCCAGCCTCAATACCCGTTGGGGTGCCCGCATGGGAGACACCCAGATGGTGGACATGATGGTCAGTGCCTTGCACGACCCTTTTCACAAAATCCACATGGGTGTGACAGCCGAGAACATTGCAAGCAAGTGGGGCATCACGCGCCAAGAGCAAGACCATTTGGCTATGCAAAGCCACCAGCGCGCCCAACACGCTACGCAGGCGGGTTATTTCAAGGATCAAATTGTTCCCGTCATGCTCAAGAGCCGCAAGGGCGAGGTGGCCTATGCCACAGATGAGCATTTTCGCCCCGATGCCACGCTGGAAGACTTTGCCAAACTCAAGCCAGTGTTTGTGAAAGAAAACGGCACTGTTACTGCGGGCAATGCTTCGGGTATCAATGACGCTGCGGCTGCGGTGCTGCTGATGGAGGCGCAAACCGCACAGGCCCGTGGTCTTCAGCCCTTGGCCCGTTTGGTGGCCTATGCCCACGCTGGGGTAGATCCCAAATACATGGGCATTGGCCCCGTGCCTGCCACGCAACTGGCCCTCAAAAAAGCGGGCCTGACAGTGCAAGACTTGGATGTGATTGAGGCCAACGAAGCCTTTGCAGCACAAGCCTGTGCTGTGGCCCGGGACTTGGGCTTGGACCCTGCCAAAGTTAACCCTAATGGCTCGGGCATCTCGTTGGGTCATCCCATCGGTGCCACTGGGGCATTGATTACGGTCAAGGCTGTACACGAGTTGCAGCGTATCCAAGGCCGTTATGCGTTGGTGACGATGTGCATTGGCGGAGGCCAAGGCATTGCGGCTATTTTTGAGCGAATCTAAACCCCATGAGCAGCAGGACATTGAACATGTTTGAAGGAAAAAACCTGCGACTGGTGCCCTTGGATGATGGGTTGGTGGAGCTGTGTTTTGACGGCACCGGTGAGGCCGTCAACAAGCTCAACCAGTCCACAATGGCAGAATTTCGGCAGGCGTTGGCCTTGCTGCAACAGACTCCAGCGGTGCGGGGGTTGTTGTTGAGCAGCGGCAAAGACAGTTTTATTGTGGGTGCCGACATTTTCGAGTTTCGGGCGTTGTTGGAGCGTTCGCAGGCCGAGATAGAAGCCGCTGTGGTGCAGGGCAGTGCCACCCTGACTGCGCTGGCCCAGTTGCCTTTTCCGACAGTGGCTGCCATCAACGGAGCGGCTTTGGGGGGCGGCTTGGAGGTGGCTTTGGCCTGTGACCACCGTGTCATGGCCGAAGGGGCCGTGGTGGGTTTGCCAGAGGTCAGTCTGGGCATCATCCCCGGTTATGGTGGTTCTACCCGGCTGCCGCGCATTGCCGGGAGTGCGGTGGCGTTGCAGTGGATCACGAGCGGCACCTCCCACAAGGCGGCTGCGGCCCTACAGGCGGGCGCGGTGGATGCCATCGCAACGCCCGACGCTCTGCGCAGTACGGCACTGGCTTGGCTGACCCAAGCGGCCCACGGCCAGCAGGATTGGCAAGCGTATCGGGCGCGCGTCCATGCCGGTGTGGCACTGGATGCTGCGGTGCTGGAGCAGGCCCGTGTCAGCACAGCCAAAACGGCTGCCCACTACCCCGCAGCCTCGGCCTTTGTGCAGTTGTTGGCAGACACAGCCTCCCAAGAGGCTCCCGCCGCTTTGCAACAGGAGGCGCAGGTGGCTGCCCGCCTGTTCAAGACAGAAACAGCCGCCTCACTGGTGCGCCTGTTTGTCAACGACCAGTTTCTGAAAAAGAAGGCCAAGGCCTATGCCCGGCAGGCTCGGCCCGTCAAACAAGCGGCGGTGTTGGGCGCGGGCATCATGGGAGGGGGCATTGCCTACACCAGCGCCGTGCGCGGCGTTGCTGTGCGCATGAAAGACATTGCCCAGCCTGCACTGGATTTGGGGCTGGCCGAGGCCGACAAGCTGCTGGCCAAGCAAGTGGCTTCGGGCCGCATGCCACCCGAAAAAGCCCAGCAGGTGCGGGCATCCATCCACGCACAACTCGATTTTGCAGGCTTTGAGCAGTCCGACATCGTGATTGAAGCCATTGTCGAGAACCTGGGCATCAAGAAAAAAGTGCTGGCCGAGGTGGAGGCGTTGGTAGGCCCAGAAGCCATCATTGCCTCCAATACCTCGTCACTGTCCATTGCCGACATGGCCAGCGCCTTGCAGCGGCCACAAAACTTTGTTGGCATGCACTTTTTCAACCCTGTGCCACAAATGCCACTGGTAGAAGTGATTCAAGGCCCGGCCACCGATGCGGTGGCAGCCGCCTCCACCGCTGGCTATGCGGTGGCCATGGGCAAGACACCCATTGTGGTACAGGACTGCCCCGGCTTTTTGGTCAACCGCATTCTGGTGCCATACTGCCTGGCCTTTTTGCGGCTGGTGCATGATGGGGCCGACTACCAGCAGGTGGATCGGGTCATGGAAGCCTTTGGCTGGCCGATGGGGCCCGCTTATCTGGCCGATGTGATCGGGATGGACACACTCGAGCATGTGTTGCACATCATTGCCGATGGCTACGGCCCTCGGATGCAGCCCGATTTTCCGTTGGCCGTAGAGCTGCTGGTGCAGTCGCAGCGGTTGGGGCAAAAGTCTGGTGCAGGGTTCTTCCGCTACGAAACCGATGCCAAGGGCAAGCCCAAGCGGCTGGTAGATGAGGGCGTTTCGGCCCTGCTGGCTGCTGTGCAGCCCCGTGGCCCGCGCAGCTTCACAGACGCAGAGATCATAGACCGCATGATGCTACCGATGGTGCTAGAGGCCGCACGTTGCCTAGACGACAACATTGTGGGTTCAGCCGTGGAGGTGGACATGGGGTTGATTCTGGGGCTGGGCTTTCCGCGCCATTTGGGCGGCATCCTGCACTGGGCCGACCGCATCGGTTTGGCCGAGATGGTGCGCCGTTGCCAAAGCTACCAATCCATTTCACCACTGTATGCACCAGCACCCGCCGTGGTGCAGCGTGCGGCAGCGGGTCGTTATTTCCATGATTGAGAGATTGAAACTATGAAAATTCTCGTACCGGTCAAGCGCGTGGTGGACTACAACGTGAAAGTGCGTGTCAAATCCGATGGCACCGGCGTGGACATCGCCAACGTCAAAATGAGCATGAACCCCTTTGACGAAATTGCCGTCGAAGAAGCCGTGCGCCTGAAAGAAAAAGGCTTGGTCACTGAGGTGATCGCCGTCTCCTGCGGCACCGCCCAGTGCCAGGAAACCCTGCGCACGGCCATGGCGATTGGTGCCGACCGCGCCATCTTGGTCGAAACCGAGGCCGAACTGCAACCGCTGGCCGTGGCCAAGCTGCTCAAGGCGCTGGTGGACAAAGAGCAACCCGGCCTCATCATTTTGGGCAAGCAAGCCATCGACGACGATGCCAACCAAACCGGCCAAATGCTGGCCGCCTTGGCCGGACTGCCCCAGGCCACCTTTGCCAGCAAAGTGGAGCTGGCCGATG
>NZ_JBHSHJ010000008.1:0-150713 GCF_042652905.1 Giesbergeria sinuosa
CGAACAGGACAGTGAAACGACTTCGCGCCGATGATAGTGCGGGTTCCCGTGTGAAAGTAGGTCATCGTCAGGCTCATTATTCAAGCTACCCCCTCTGATCTCTACGGTCAGAGGGGGTTCGCTTTTTGGGAATCTATTGTTGAATTTGCGAGAATTTCAGCATCTGGGGCATTTTTTTCGTGTCTTGGATACAGTGTGGGGCATTCTTCTGAATCTTTGGAGCGCCCATGCTGAATTTTGATTTTCAAAATCCTACTCGTATCGTCTTTGGTCAAAACCGTATTGCCGATTTGGCTACCTTGGTACCCGCACAAGCCAAGGTCTTGATTCTGGTAGGTGGTAGCAGTGCGGAAAGAACCGGCACTTTGGCGGAGGTACGTGCCGCCTTAGGTCAGCGCCAGCATGCCACTTTCAGTGGTATTGAGCCCAATCCGACTTATGAAACCGCGATGCGGGCAGTGGAGCAAATCCGTGCTGAGGGTTTTGATTTTCTACTCGCTGTTGGTGGTGGTTCGGTGATTGATGCTGCCAAGTTTATTGCAGCAGCGGTGCCATTTGTCGAGGGAGATCCGTGGGCTATTTTGGAGCGACGTGGGCGCAATATCAGCGGTGCGTTACCGTTTGGTACGGTGTTGACCCTGCCTGCTACGGGATCGGAGATGAACAATGGTGCCGTAATCACACGCCAAACTTTGGGCGCCAAGTTGGTTTTTAGTAGTGTTCATTGTTACCCTGCGTTTTCGGTGCTTGATCCGACCAAAACATATACCTTGCCTGCCCAACAGTTGGCTAATGGGGTGGTGGATGCTTTTGTGCATACAGTGGAGCAGTATCTGACTTACCCTGTGGAGGCGCGGGTGCAAGACCGCTGGGCTGAAGGGGTGTTGCACACTTTGATCGAGGTGGGGCCACGTTTGTTGTCTGCCCCTGAGCCGGTTTATGACGATCGTGCTAATCTGATGTGGGCGGCAACCATGGCACTCAATGGCTTGATTGGTGCCGGTGTGCCTCAGGATTGGGCTACCCACATGATTGGTCATGAACTGACGGCCAAGTTTCAGATTGACCATGCCCGTACTTTGGCCATCGTGTTGCCTGCTTTGTTGCAAGAATGCCGCCAAACTAAGCGAGAAAAGCTGTTGCAGTACGCTGAACGGATTTGGGGTTTGAACTCTGATGCTGGCACGGATGAGCAGCGCATCGACGCAGCTATTGTTTGCACGCGCGACTTTTTTGAGAGTTTGGGCATTGCCACGCGTTTGTCGGCCTATGGCATTGGCGAGGAAGCTATCGATGGCTTGGTGGCTCAGTTACAAGAGCATGGCATGGTCAAGCTGGGTGAACGGCGCCATGTCACTCTTGATGTGAGTCGGCGCATCTTGTTGGCGGCGTTATAAGCATACGTGGTGGGCTGCGTGCAGTTTGCAGGCTACCCGGCTAGACTGTGGTCAACCGAGGAGTTTTTGTATGCATCTGATCGATTCCATCGTGGCACAAGCGCAAGAGATGGCTGCCTTGCGCCGCGATATTCATGCCCATCCTGAACTGTGTTTTGAGGAGTGGCGCACTGCGGAGTTGGTAGCACAAAAGCTGACGGAATGGGGGATTACGGTTCAGCAGGGACTGGGTAAGACAGGTGTGGTGGGTATTGTGAAGGGGCGCGATGGTGGTACTTGTGGACGGGCGGTGGGCTTGCGCGCTGATATGGATGCCTTGCCCATGCAGGAACACAATCACTTTGCCCATGCCAGTCGCCACCCTGGCAAGATGCACGCTTGTGGTCATGATGGGCATACTGCCATGTTGTTGGCAGCGGCCCGTTATTTGTCTGAGCACCGCGATTTTGATGGGACGGTGTACCTGATCTTTCAGCCTGCTGAAGAGGGAGGGGGCGGTGCTCGTGAAATGGTACGTGATGGATTGTTCACGCAGTTTCCGATGGAGGCCGTGTTTGGTATGCACAATTGGCCTGGCATGCCTGCGGGGACGATGGCCATCAGTCCGGGGCCAGTGATGGCTTCGTCAAACGAGTTCAAGATCACTATTCGGGGTAAGGGTGGTCATGCGGCGATGCCGCATACTGGCATTGATCCGGTGCCAGTGGCTTGCCAGATGGTGCAGGCGTTTCAGACCATCATCAGCCGTAATAAAAAGCCGGTGGATGCAGGCGTCATTTCTGTCACGATGATTCATACTGGCGAGGCTACCAATGTGGTGCCCGATGTGTGTGAATTGCAGGGTACGGTGCGCACCTTTAGCCTAGAGGTGCTCGACATGATTGAACGCCGTATGCGCCAAGTGGCGGAGCACACTTGCGCTGCGCATGAGGCTAGCTGCACGTTTGAATTTGAGCGCAACTACCCCCCCACCATCAATGCTGCTGCTGAGACGGCTTTTGCCCGCACTGTGATGGCCGCGATTGTGGGCGAAGACAAGGTGTTGGTGCAGGAGCCGGCGATGGGTGCGGAGGACTTTGCCTTTATGTTGCAAGCCAAGCCGGGTGCTTATTGCTTTATTGCGAATGGCGACGGCCAGCACCGGGATATGGATCACGGTGGCGGCCCTTGCACACTGCATAACCCGAGCTACGATTTTAATGATGGGTTGATTCCGTTGGGGGCGACTTATTGGGTGCGGTTGGCGCAGCAGTGGTTGGCTCAGGCCCGTTGACGTGGGTGGGTGTTAGTGGCGATGGTGGATTTGGGCCTGTAGCAGGCTGTCGATTTGTGCAGCAATTTCTGCTTCAATGCGTGGCGCAAACGCACTGAACAGAAAGCCCAGTTGGGCTGCGAGTTCAAACTGGTCGGCCCGCACTTGCAGTGTGCCTTGAATGCCTGATCGCTCAAAGCGTACGGTGTCTTGTGTATCACCGTTCAGGTAGTGGCAGCGTAGATCAAACTTGCGTTCGGCCTTGTGGGCCCATTGGCGGGCAATTTCACGGGCCTGGGGCAGACCCAGTTGGTGGTGGCGGTGGATATGGATCGCAGACATAAGGAGCGGGAGTGTACGGTGCTTGAGCATTAGCCACACCATCGGTTTATGCTGTGCTGGACTGTGGTTGTTTTTGGAAAGGCCTTTTATGCTGTACAAGTTCAAGTCTCGCGCTGCGGCTGATCTGATTTTGTTGGAGCCCCACGCCCATCGGATTTTGCACATTATTGGCAAAGATCCTGAACCCCAGGGCATCATCACCTTGGAGCAGTTGCCTGCGACAATAGCTGCACTACAAGCTGCCATTGCGCTGGATGAGCAGCAGTGCGCACAAGCGCGCGCTGCCCACCATTCCACCGGGTTGGACGACGCAGAGGCGGAACTGTTGGAGCGCAATACGGTGCATTTGCACCAGCGGGCCACGCCTTTGTTAGAGATGCTGCGCCGCTCTTTGGCCGAAGATCATGAGGTAATCTGGGGGCGGTGACAGAGGGTATACAGACACAAGAGCCCTGTCTCGGGATCGGAGACAGGGCGGTTGGGGCCGTGGCTATCTGGTGCTGTTTTAGTCGGCGTAGGTGCCTGCGGCCTTGATCACCACGCCCCATTTGTCGATTTCAGCCTGCACAAACTTTTTGTGTTCGGCTGGTTCGATGCGTTGGTCGGTGGCAACCACAGCACCCAAACCCTCTTGTTTCTTGATGAATTCTGGGTCTTTCAGCGCCGTTTTTAGTGCAGTGTTGATCTTGGCTAATACGTCGGCAGGTGTGCCTTTGGGGGCGTAGAGGCCATGCCAGATAGTGACTTGGAAGTCTTTGAGTCCGGATTCTGCCAACGTGGGCAGTGTCTTCAGCGAAGCTGTTTGTAGGCGTTGGGTGGTGGTGACTGCATAGGCTTTGACTTTCTGGCCCTCGATTTGGCTCGTGGTGTTGGTCGTTTGGTCGCACAGCAGGTCGATTTGCCCACCAATCAGATCGGTGATGGCTGGTGCTGTGCCTTTATAGGGCACTACCGTCATGTCTAGCTTGAGTGCACTTTGGTACATCAGGCCGCACAGGTGCGAGGCTGAACCCAGACCTGCATTGCCAAGGTTGATCTTGCCCTTGTTTTGGGCAATCCAGCCACTCAGCTCTTTGTAATTGTTGGCAGGCAGGTTGGGGCGGCCAATCAATGTCATGGGGACATCGTTGACGATGCCCAGATACTCGAAATCGTTGGGCACGCTGAAAGCCAACTTACGGTACAGGGATGGCATTGTGGCCATGCCGATGTGATTGAGCAGCAGGGTGTAGCCATCGGGGGTGGCACGGGCTACCCGAGCGGTGCCAATGGAGCTGCCTGCTCCTGCCGCGTTATCTACCACGACAGTAGCACCCAATGACTTACGCAGGGCTTCTGCCAGATCGCGGGCTACGCGGTCGGTGGGGCCACCGGCCGAGAATGGCACCACGATGGTCACATTTTTACCTTTGGCGGGAAAGTCGGTGGCTTGGGCACCGCTGGCCAACGCTACAGCAGATGCTACCAAGGTGAGCTTGAGCAAAGAGGACATGGAGATACTCCGAAAGTAGGTGAGCGATGATAGGGGCACAAGGCGTGCTTCAGACTGTATCTGTCAGTGAAATGCAAGCAAGTTGCTTAGGTGATTGCCCTACTTGAAATATTGGCTCTGATCTTGAGGCCCAGATCGATGCCCGAATCTTGGGTGGCTGCTTTTCCGAGGTTTGTGGTGCCACCCTGGTGAGCACAATCACCCTATGGTCTATGGCAATACGGAGAACCTTGGAGAGGGTTTATCCTTATGCTGGTGTTGCGCCTGGCAGTAGCTTGGGTATGTGTTTTTGGTGCTATCTCCAAACCGATGCAAGGAAAAAAATGAACTGGTTGAATCGATTGACAGTAGGTACCAGACTGCTGGTGGGATTCATGGTCGTGGCGGTGATTGGGGCCATCATCGGTGTGCTGGGCCTCATGGGAACCAGCAAGGTCAATGATTTGGGCAATGTGATGTATGAGCGTGATTTGATGGGCTTGCACCATGCAGCTGAAGCCAATATTCAACTCATGGCTGCGGCCCGTGCCACCCGCAGTGCCGTCTTGGCTACCAGTCAAGAGCAGCGCAAGGAATACATAGATGAGACTTTGCAGCGTTTCCAGAAAATCAAGAAAGAGCTGGAGCTGGCAGATGGCACGTTCTTCACCAGCCAGGGCAAAGCCACAGTGGCCGAAGCACGGGCTGCCCTGCAAGCCTACGAAGCCGATGCCAAGGTGGCTTTGACCTTGTTGCAGGAGGAGGCCTTGGCCGAGCCGCGTGGTTCGGTTGAGCACTTGTTCAAGGTGACAGTGCCATTGGCCAATAAGGCTGATGATTTATTGACAGCACTCGTAGTGCGCAAGACCAAGAACGCGCAAGAATTGGACAAGGAAGGGGACGAGATTTATGCCACGCTGCGCCTGTGGATGTTGGTGTTGACAGCAGCGGGCGTATTGACAGGGGTGGTGATTGGGGTGTGGATGACACATAGTCTCCAGCGTCAGCTCGGTGGTGAGCCCGGTGATGTGGCCCAAGCTGCCAACGCGATTGCGGCGGGAGATTTGAGTCACACCATTGATGACAGCCGGGCTGCCCCCGGCAGTGTGGTGCGGGCTATGCATGGTATGCAGGAGTCCTTGCGCACCATCGTAGGCACAGTGCGGGCTAGCAGTGACAGCATTGCTACGGGGGCAGGCCAAATCTCCAGTGGCACTGCCGATCTGTCGCAACGTACTGAAGAGCAGGCCAGCAATTTGGAGCAAACCGCAGCATCGATGGAAGAAATTGCCAGTACGGTGCAGACCAATGCCGACACGGCTCGGCAGGCCACGCAATTGGCCAACAATGCGAGCCAAACGGCCCATCGTGGCGGTGAAGTGATGGGGCAGGTGGTTACTACCATGGCTGACATCAACGAGGCATCGCGCAAGATTGCCGACATCATCGGCGTGATTGATGGCATTGCCTTTCAAACCAATATTTTGGCGCTCAATGCTGCGGTAGAAGCCGCCCGGGCCGGTGAGCAGGGACGCGGCTTTGCCGTGGTGGCCAGTGAGGTGCGTAGCCTGGCGGGGCGCAGTGCTGAGGCAGCCAAGGAAATCAAAGCATTAATTGGCAATAGCGTCGATAAAGTTGAGGCTGGTGGCAAGCTGGTGGATGCAGCAGGTCAGACCATGCAGAACATTGTGCGTGAGGTGCAACGGGTGACCGACTTGATTGCTGAGATCAGTGCTTCCACGGTAGAGCAGACCTCGGGGATTGGTCAGATCAGTGCTGCAGTGGCCCAACTTGATCAGGTAACGCAACAAAATGCGGCATTGGTAGAACAGTCTGCTGCTGCCGCTGACAGTCTGAACCACCAAGCCCAGCAGTTGGTGCAGGCGGTGGCGGTATTTAAGTTGGGTCAGCAGGAACGTGCCACACAACCCGCCTTGGCACCCACGCGACCAGCGTCACGCCAACCCACTTTGCCCCGCAACGGTACAGTGGCTGGCGCACCAGCCAAGGCGGTGCCCCGTCCAGCGGTATCTCAGGCGGCCCCCTTGACCCGTCCAACAGCTCCTGCTCTGGGTCGTAGCGCCACCGGCCCATCCCACGACGATGATTGGGAACAATTCTGAACGATGGCGGGCTTGGTGGGTTTACTGCCGGGCTGCTGCGCCACAAGCGTGGCAGAACCGGGCGAAGGCACTCTTGCGGGTGCTGCACTGTGTGCAGTGGTCATACAGGCCAATGCCGCAGTGCGGGCAGAAGTCGATATGATCATCTTTGAGGTCTACCGCACGTTCGCAACCGGGACAAATGCCTTTGGCTAACCGGGTCAGGGCTACGTCATAACTGAGTTCTTCACGCCGCTGGGCTTCGGGTTGTGCCTCCGCCAGCTTTTGTTGTTCCAGATACCGGTTGAGGGCTACGATGGCGTAGCGTCCCACCAGTACGGTGATGGCAATGCCCACCACATAACGCACATAGCCACCGTAGCTGGGCAGGTAGGGCACCAGTTCCACAAAAAAGGCAAACAGGGCAAAGAAGATAAAGCCCCAGACAAACGGCCAGTAGGTGCTTTGGCGTTTGCGCACAAACAACCAACCGGCCAGTGCCAGCAAGGGGAGGGTTAAGGCCAGTCGGTAGAGAAATACCCGCAACTCCACTTTGCGCCGCTGGGCATTGAGCTGTGTGTAGCCCTCGTTTTCTAATGCGCTCAGTTGCTGCTGGGCGGCGGCAGCGGCTTGGCGTGCATCCAACGCAGCCTGTTGTTGGGCCTCTACTGCGCGTTGGGCTTGGCGTTCGGCTTGTTTGAGTAGGTCAAGGGCTTGGGTGCGTACCAGTACCTCGGGATCGTGGTCTGATCGTTGTGTCACGCTGCGCGTTGCCAGCCAGTGTTGTAGGCTTTCGCGGGTGGTTTGCACCTCGCCACGGGCCTTGTTGCGTTGCAATTGTGCTTGCTCCAGTGCGGTCTGGGCATCTTGCTCGGCTTGCTGTGCTGCCTTGACTTGGTTGCGCAGGGCTTGGGTGCTTTCTTTGTCTAGAAAGTCATCTAGCCGCAGTGGTGCTTCTACCTTGGGCAAATCCCCCACCACGGTGCCGCCCAGTCCAATGAGGAAGCTGGCAAATACCAAGGACACCAACCATAGGCCCCGGCGAAACCATTTTTCAGAAAGGCGCAATGCTTTGAGCATGGTGTGTTTCCTTCACGGGTTTATTGTTCAGCCAACACCACTGGGGCTTGGGCCAGCTGCGTTCGTTGTAGCCAAGCCAGTACGGAATCGGCGGTAACGGTGTCGATGCGCCCAGCCAGACGTTGGCGCGAGGGGTGGTCGTCAAAGGCAATATGGGCCGAGGCGGCGCGTGCCCCCATGCGCCGCCAGGCTCCAATCTGCAAGGTGCTGGGGGTGTAGCCCTTGAATTGCAACCATGCTTGGGCCTGATCACGGGTGTGGATGCTGCGCGGCTCTATGGCGGCGGCCAGTGTCTCGATGGCCCATTGGTTGGATTGTTGGTAACGTTGCCCCCAAACATAACTGACGAGGCTGTAGGGCTGGTGCTGCATCAGGGTAGCGCGGCCATTGTCTTGGAGCAGGGCGTGCAGGGCTTGCTGCACCGCCGGTGTGGGGATGGCCCAAACGGCCTCATAGCGCCACAGGTCGTCTAGGAAGAATTCGCCTAAACCTTGGCGATACAGCGTACCAACAGCGGTACCGCAGCGGTTGAGCTTGTGAACCACCCGCCAAGTGCCCGCTGGGTTGCGGTAGGCCCAGCCCAGATGGGAGTAGCGCAAGCCATAGGCGGTAAGGTCTTGCCCGGCCCGCCCCAGCAGTACGACTTGGGTGCCTGTGCGGGTGTGTTCTGCTTCTAATGCCTGTGCTGTGCGTTGTGCCAGCGCCATGCTGCGCGTAATGGTTTGCGTAGTAGGGGGCTGGGCCGGTTTGCAGGGGTGACCCGCATAGGCTTGGGGTAGGGCCAGTAGCAGGGTGACCAAAATAGTGTGCTGGTGTATGGACATGACAGCACTTCCTCTTATAGGGGCTCGTTGTATAGCAACGCCTTGCCCAGGGTATTGGGTATAAAAGCCAACACCTCACCAGCCACCGATAGGATCACCCCGGTACCAATCACGCTACAGGCTACGGCCTCTCCAACTGCACGGGCTGAGGCCACGCCAGCTCTGGCACTGACTTCGATACTGACTCGTGCTCCATCAGACGCACGCTCTAGCACATACACCGTGCCTACAGCAGACACCTGCACCGCTTGGATGGTGAGAATGGCACCAGCGATTGAGAGCGCCGCCGGTAGTACGACCGAGGCCTCCGCCAGTGCAACACCTGTAGAGACGGTACCGACCACCGAGGCCAACGGCAGCAGCGACAGGGCTACCGAAGCTTCACTCTGTGCCTGCACTGGGCTGGCAGTCCACAACAGGCCGCAAAGGCTGGCCGCCAGCAGGCAGCGGCCCAGAGGATGGGAAAGAGGGCTGGTGAAAGACATGATCAACTCCTGTAAGTGGGAAGGGGATGCAGGGCATTCAATCGAGCGGCGCAATATCGATGGAGGCGGCATCGCGGCGGCCTTGGAGACGGGCTTCACGCAGGTTGGCCTCGTGCTGGTCGCGCAGCATTTTGGCTAGCGTGAAAGCGGTGGTGATGAGATACAGCCAGCTCACCCCTAAAAATGCTTTGTAGGTAACGTTGATGTCCATGCCCAGCAGCCCCCAGCCAGTGAGCAGCATGGCGACAGCAAAGCCACCCCAGACCACAAAGCGCCACATGGGGGTATCGCCCGTACTGCTGCCACGGCGGCCACCTTCGTTGTCGCGGATAAATTTGGACAGACCAAATACCGCAGTCAGGCAAAACACATAGCCCATCACCATGAAAGCTTGCTCCAGTGGCTCGCCTGGCAGCCAAGCCAAGCCCACAGCACACAGGAAAACGGCAATGCCAAACGAAATCCAGACCTGCAATTGCCAGGCGCGTGAATCGCGTTGTACAGAGGGGAGGGGTGGGGTGGCCATGCTGGTCTCCGCGAAGGGGTTGAACATGGCGTGATAGTGCCGCTTTGTGCGGCCAGAGTCGATGAATTTGTAGGGCGGTATCGATCCGCTTTGCAGAAAGTATCTTAAATTGATACTTTCCTGCAGTATTTTTGCTATGAGGCCAAGGTAAGGGTACTGCCTTGGCGCAGGACAGTGCCTTGGTTGCTATGGCAAGGCACTGATGGTGCTCAATCGAGCTTGACGCCAGCAGCCTTGATGATCTCTCCCCAGCGTTTGGCTTCGGCACGGGCCAGTGTGCGGAACTGTTCGGGCGTACCTGGGAGGGCTTCCATGCCGAAGTCTTGCATGCGCTTGACCACAGCAGGATTGCCCAGTGCCTTGTTCAGGTCGGCATTGAGGCGCTGGGTTACGTTGGCGGGCAGACCCTTGGGGGCCAGAATGCCTTGGAAGGCAAACACCTCGGTATTGGGTACCCCCACTTCGGCCAGGGTGGGCAAATCGGGCAGAGTGGGCACCCGTTTGGCAGAACCGATAGCCAAGGCCCGCACTTTGCCGGATTGGATCAGTGACAAGCCTGATGCCAAATCCAAGAACATGCAGGGCACTTGGCCCCCCATGACATCGGCCATTGCTGGGGCTGCGCCCCGGTAGGGGATGTGCGTGAGGAAGGTTTTAGTGCGGTTCTTGAACATCTCCATCGCCAGATGGTGCGGTGACCCGTTGCCGGGGGAGGCATAGTTGATCTTGCCCGGATTGGTGCGCACATAGTCCAGAAACTCCTTCATTGTCTTGGCTTCGAAGGAAGGATGCACCACCAGTGCCAGCGGAAAACGGCTGATGCCACCGACATAGGTGAAATCTTTTTCTGGGCTGAATGGCAGCTTGCTGAACAGATGTTCGTTGAAGGCGAGTACGGCATTGTCTGCCGACATGATGGTGTAACCATCGGCCTTGGCGGTTGCCACGGCCTGGGCGCCGATGTTGGTAGAAGCACCGGGGCGGTTGTCTACCACGATCTGCTGTCCTAAGCTTTGGCGCATGGCTTCGGCTACGGTACGGGCCAATACATCGGTGCCACCGCCAGCAGGATAGGGGACAACCCAGCGAATCAATTGGTTGGGAAAATCCGCTTGGGCCTGGGCCCACGGGGCAACTGCGCTGGCACCAGCGCCAGCCAGAGCGGTCAATAAGGTTCTGCGTTGCATTTGTGTCTCCTTCAACTACCAAAGAATCGCTGTCGGTGTGGGCGGAACCACCCTGACAGCGCGTTTTGCCCTACGTTTCGTCAGGGGCGGCCATCGTCAATTCGAGTGTGCCAAACAGGTTGTGGCCATCTCGGCCTTTCATTTCGGCACGCACGGTGTCTGTGTGGCGTAAATAGGGGGTGCGAACCCGGCCTTGGTGCAAGGTTTCTATGGCCCGTTTATCGGTCAAACTGCAAGCCCCTTGGGGCCAGTCGGTTGGGCCTTGGGGCGTGGCGGTGCCTGAATGGCTGACGGGGCCACTACCCAATACGGCCCCTGCGTGCCACGGCTGTGTTTTGCACCCATGTGCCAGCAATTGACCGAAGTGAAAGTGCATGGTGGGGCCGGTGTCACACAGACCGATCTTGCGGCCATTGCAGGCCATTTGCAGTGTGAGGTGTACCCGTCCTTCTTGCCACGCTGGGCCCAATTCGTCTGGTGTGATGGCAACGGGGCTGCATGCGGTGCCCAGTGGGTTTGCCAACCATTCGGACGTGGCCGCTGCGTGGGGTGTTGGTGGGGGCAAAACCACACTGCCCGTGAGCATCAGCAGGCGCACGGCGGTGAGGGCTTGTGCAGGGGAGCTGCCACGGGGAATATCTCCCGTGATGACTGCCAGTCCTGCTTGCAAATCAAGACCTGGGGTGTGGCTGGGCAGTACTACCGTGTCTGTTGGCCCCCAAAAGGCGTCGCCGCTGCCGCAGTGCAGTTGCGGTTGGGTACGGAAATGGGCTGGCAAGGCTTGTTGGCGCAACTGGTATTGGCGCTCTTGTGCTGCCAGATAGGCGGCGGCTTGCGACCAATGGTAGGCCCGTGGCAATGGTGCCAGGCACTGGCGCGGATCGAAGGGAAAAGGATGGGGGGCGCGGTGGGTGTTGAGCTGCACATACAGATCATGCAACTGGGGCGCTAGAAAATCCCAGTCGTCTAGCACCTGCTGCAAACGGCTGGCAACACCAGTCGCATAATGGGCCAAGCCCAAATCCCGAGAGACAACCACCAGTTGCCCATCGCGTGAGCCATCCCGATAAGTGGCTAGCTTCATGGCAAAAAAGGCTTTTTGGAGGTCAAGGTCACAGGCTTGCTAGCGCAAATTACGCTTGAGTAAATTGATTTAACTAAACAAAACATCAAAATTCTATTACACATGGACAAGGAACGCGCTGGCATCCAGTCGGTAGAGGTGGGTTTTGCCCTGCTGGAGGCGCTGACACATTCCCCCGGCCCCCTGATGCTCAAGGATCTGGCCGCAGCCGCCCAGATGAGTGCAGCCAAGGCGCATCGTTATCTGGTGAGTTTTCAGCGTTTGGGACTGGTAGTGCAAGACAGCCGCTCAGCCCATTACGATCTTGGCCCTGCCGCGCTGCGATTGGGGCTGGCCGCTTTGTCGCGGGTGGATGCGGTGCGCCTGGCCCGCGAACGCCTGCCTGCCCTGATGCAGGATATACAGCATACGCTGGCGCTGGCTGTTTGGGGTAACCACGGCCCGACCATCGTGCATTGGGAGGAGTCGCCCCAGGCGGTGGTAGCCAATCTGCGCTTGGGTGATGTTATGCCACTGCTGTCCTCGGCCACTGGGCGCTGCTTTGCGGCTTACATGGCACCAGAGGTGGTGGCACCCTTATTGCAAGCGGAGTTGGCGCGGGCTGCCAAAACCCGTCATCCAGACGTTCCCGTCAGCCTAGAGGCTGCGCAGATGCTGTTGCAGGAGGTGCGCGAACACGGTACGGCCAGGGTCGTGGATACCTTGCTGCCAAGCATCGTCGCTTTTTGTGCTCCTGTGTTTGATGCCAGTGGGCACTTGGTGTTGGGTATTACCACGTTGGGTTCCATTGCTACCTTCGATTCGGCCTGGGGTGGTGCGATTGATGCGCCCTTGCGGGTGGCAGCGTCTCATCTTTCCTACGATCTGGGCTATCGCAATACGCTATGAGCAGTTTGAGCATTCCCCATCCTTTGTTGTGGATCACCGCTGGTGTTTTGGTAGCCCATGCCTTGGTCTTGCAGGCGATGCCACTGGCTACCGACGATATTGGCACAGCACCGCCAGTGCCGGTGTTTAGCACCCGTACTGTAGAGGTGTCTGCGCCTGTGGCCAAGCCCGTGGTTTCTCCACTGGCAGGGGCATCGGTAGCTGCGCCACCCCAGCGCAAAGGGCATCTGGCCCCTGCACGCCAGCACCCAGCCATAGCCGTCACACCGACTCCATCGCCACTGGTGGCAAGCGCCATCGCCACCGATGATGGTCATGCTTTGGCTGCAACAGTGGCCGATCTGCAAGAAGAAACCAATTTGGGAGCCTTGAGCACAGAACAGGCGCCTCCCGTGGCGACGACACAGGAGCTGCATGCCGCTGCTACTGTTGCGCCCAGCCCTGTGGCCGACCCCATAGAGACGGTGGCTGCTGCCGTGTCGGGGCAGGACATCCTTTGGGCGGCCGCAGGCACTCGCCAGCAGGCACAACGCGGCACTGTGCAGGAGGCAGCCAGTGCAGTGCCGGTGCATATCCCGGCACCACAGCGGCTGGAGTTTGATGTGGTGGGGCAGTCGAAGAAGTTTCAGTATCGGGCTACTGCCGAACTGCTATGGCAACACGATGGTACGCATTACCAAGCCCGGCAGGAGATCAAGGTGTTGTTCTTGGGCTCGCGCACCCAGAGCAGCAGTGGCACCATCACCCCCAGTGGCTTACAACCACTGCAATTTGCCGACCGTTCTCGCCGTGAACAAGTGGCCCATTTTGACTATGAACAGGGGGTTGTTCGCTTTAGCACCGATACCCCAGAAGCCGTATTGCTACCCGGAACGCAGGATCGGCTGAGCGTGTTTATCCAGATAGGCGCTTTGCTGGCAGCAGCTCCCGAACGCTACCGAACGGGCACGCGCCTCCAGCTAGCGACGGTGGGCGGGCGCAGCACCGACCGTTGGACTTTTCGCATCGAAGGCACCGAAACTTTGGAGTTGCCCAGTGGGCCGATGAGCACCCTGAAATTGCAACGCCTACCCCGCGATGCGCAAGACGACGAACAGCAGGCCCAATTGTGGCTGGCCCCCAGTTTGGATTATTTGCCTGCCCGCATCCGATTGACGCAAGGTCAAGGCGATTTTGCCGATTTGCGTTTGCGCGGTCATGGCAAGCCCTGAACAATGCGGCCTATTGGCCCAAAAAACCCTTGAACTGTGCTGATACGTTGTTATCTGAGATATTGATGGACTACCTCTCTACCAACCCGGAAAACGCCATGCACATGCTCTACGACTCAGACTCTTTTGTGGTGGTTCATCTGTTGGCCGATGCTGTGGAGCCCGCCGCTGGCGATGCCGCACCCGTACCTCGGCTGGCCCGGCACGGTTTTGAAATTGTGGACAAACGCTCGGGCAAAGAGGTGTATCTGGATGGCTCTTGGGCTGAGATGTTCCAGCAACAGATTTTGGCTTGGCAACGCAATACGCCTACACAGGAAGAGGTGGAGGAGGCACTGGATCGCTATACGGGGTTGGCGCAAAACCCTGTGATTGTGCATTGAGGTATTTGGCTACCTTGGCGACAGGCATTGACGCAGGCCCGGCATGAGCGAACAAGCAGCTGCCCTGCGGCGTGCCAAGCGCCAGGCGCTGGGTTTGTTGCTGTTGGTCACGGGGGTGTTCTGCGTTAGCAGTGTGTTGCCTAGCAGCCTATGGACAGAGGCATTGCAAGCCACTGCCGAAGCCGCCATGGTGGGCGCCTTGGCCGATTGGTTTGCGGTGCGGGCCTTGTTCCATCGCGTGCCAATTCCCTTCGTCGAGCGACACACGGCCATCATCCCGCGCAACAAAGACCGCATTGGCGAGAACTTGGCCACATTTGTCCGTGAGCGTTTTCTGGATCCAGCATCACTGGTGGGCTTGTTGCGCCGCCATGATTTGGTGGAACGGCTGGCCCAATGGTTGTTGGTGCCAAACAATGCCCGTTATTTGGGTCAACAGGTGGCCCGGATGTTGGCCGCTGCGCTGGAGGTGGTGCAAGATCGGCAGGTAGAGCACTTGATCCGCAAGGCGGCTCGGGCTTTGTTGGGACGAATAGACCTGACCCAAACCCTGGCCCGTGTGTTGGGGGCGCTCACCCACCAGGGCCGTCACCAGGGGCTGCTGGATGATGCCTTATTGCATTTGGTGGCCTTGTTGCAAAGCCCGGACACGCGTGGCCTGATTGCCCGCACCATTGTCCATTGGTTGAAAAAAGAGCATCCGCTCAAGGAAAAGATGTTGCCCACCGACTGGCTCAGTGATCAGGGGGCAGCCATGGTCGCTACTGCATTGGAGGGGCTATTGGCCGAAGTGGCACACAATCCACAGCACCAATTGCGTGACAAGTTTGATGAAGCCATGCAACTGTTTATAGCCAGACTGCAAAGCGACCCGGCTTGGGGGCAAAAGGGTGAGCAGGTGCGGCGCTATCTTCAAACCGATCCCACTTTGGGCCGCTATGTGCAGGAGTTGTGGCAAAGTTTGCGCAGCAGCCTGCAACGGGATTTGGCCAATGAGCAGTCGGCGTTGGCCCGCCATGTGCGCACGATGGGGCTGTGGTTGGGTCAGTCGCTGGCTCAGGATGCAGCCTTGCGCGATGCACTCAATGAGCGATTGCAACAGTGGGCGCACACCCTAGCCCCCGAAGTGTCGCAGTTTGTGGCCCAGCATATCCAAGACACGGTACGGCTCTGGGATGCCCAAGAGATGGCCCGCCTGATTGAGCTCAATATTGGCACCGACCTGCAATACATCCGTATCAATGGTACTGTGGTGGGCGGGCTGATTGGGCTGGCCCTGTTTGGTTTGTCACATGCGCCAGCGATTTGGCGGGCGCTATGAACACCATGAATGTGGTGGGGCCGTTAGCGGAAGATGACGGTCTTGTGGCCATTGAGCAGCAAGCGGTGCTCGCTGTGCCACTTCACGGCCCGTGCCAGCACTTGGCTTTCGGTGTCGCGGCCCCGGGCCGTCAGCGTTTCCACTGTGTCTGTGTGGTCGGCCCGTGTGACGTCTTGCTCGATAATCGGGCCTTCGTCCAAATCTGCCGTCACGTAATGGGCCGTAGCACCAATCAGCTTCACCCCCCGATCATGCGCTTGGTAGTAGGGCTTGGCTCCCTTGAAGCTGGGCAAGAAGCTGTGGTGAATGTTGATGGCACGGCCTTCGAGCTTGGTACACAGGTCATTCGAGAGCACCTGCATATACCGTGCCAACACCACGAGTTCGGCGTTTTCGGCCTGGATGATTTCGTACTGCCGTGCTTCGGCCTGGGCCTTGGTGGCAGCGGTGACTGGAATATGGTGGAAAGGAACGTTGTAACTGGCTGCAAGCTGGTAGAAGTCGCGGTGGTTGCTGATGATGGCGCGGATATCGACAGGCAGTAGCCCCGATTTCCAGCGAAACAGCAAGTCGTTAAGGCAGTGGCCTTCGCGGCTGACCAGAATCACGGTGGGCATGGGCTGTGCTGTGGCATGCAGGCTCCAGTGCATCTGGTGGTGTTGGGCAAAGCTGGCCATGTGCTCAGACAGAGTGGCATGGTCATGTTGGGCACAGCCAAACTGCACCCGCATGAAGAACAGGCCCGTAGCAGAATCGTTGTACTGGGCGGCTTCTTCAATGTTGCCGCCGTGTTCCAACAAAAAGCCCGAAACGGCATGTACCAGCCCTAATCGGTCAGGGCATGAAAGAGTAAGAACGTAGGCTTGGGTCATAGCGACAGGATTGTCGCAGCATGATCTGGTAAACAAGGGCGCAATGGGACTATTGATGGACAAAAGCCGTGAATCTGGAGGCAAACGGGCAGTGCAGGGTCTACTGCTGTACTTTGCCGTGGGCGCAGGCTGGGTGCTGGGCATCAACCATCTATTGGCTGGTTTGGCCACCAATTCTGTCGAGGGTGCGCGCTACCATATCTTGGCGGACAGTCTGTACCTGTTAGTCACTGGGGGCATGGCTTGGTGGTTGCTCCAACGCAGCGACCATGCGCGAGCGCGTGCCTTTCGGCGTACGGCCCTGATTTTGCGCCACGCCCCAGCCGGTATTGTGCGCGCCGACAGCAACGGCCAGATCCTATGGGCCAACGAGCGCATGTGTGAGTTGACCGGCATGTCTTTGGAGGAGTTGCGCCAGCACCAGTTTCGCAATGTCGTGCAGCCTGCGGACAACAGCTGGGCCGAGCGCCAACGCGCCCGCTTGCTGGCGGGCGAGATTGATCACTACCGAGGCGAGCGCCAATGCCGCCGGCCCGACACCGGTGTGATCGTGCCCGTGATGTGTACCGTCACGCTGGTGCCCCGCGCAGCCAGAGAGCCTGCCCATCTGATCTGTGTGGTGCAGGATATCAGTGACAGCCATGCGGCACGGGCCGCTCTGGAGCGCAGCGAGGCGGGGCTGCATCTGGCCCTTGAAGGCAGCGGCAGCGGCATGTGGGATTGGGATTTGCGTACCCACCAAGGCACGGTCTCTCCCAGCCTAGAGCGCCTGTTGCGCTACCAAGGCGCTGATTTTTTGCATGACTTCTGTTTGCGTACGCGGTTGCATCCCGAGGAGCGTAAACGGGTGCTGGCCGCTGTGCGCTTGGCCGTTGCCACTGGCGATCCTTTTCACCAGAGTCTGCGCTTGCGCTGTTTTGATGGGCAAGAGCGTTGGTTTATGGCCCGGGGCCAGCGCCACTTGGACGCTGCGGGGCAGCCCGAGCGATTTTCAGGCATTCTGACCGATTTGACCCACAGCTATATGGCCGAGGAGCGTCAGCGCCTTGCAGCCACCGTGGTAGACAACACCCTCGAAGGGGTGGTCGTTACGGATGCGCAGAGCCGTATTTTGTCGGTGAATGCAGCGTTTACGCGGGTGCTGGGCTACACCGAAGACGAGTTACTGGGCAAAACGCCGCGCCAGTTCAAGTCTGGACGCCACGACCAGGACTTTTACCGGACGATGTGGGCCACCATGCACCGCACGGGCCATTGGCAGGGTGAAATCTGGAATCGGCGCAAGAACGGTGAGATTTTTCCCGAGCACATGTCTTTGAGTGCGGTGCGCGACGATGCGGGGGCCATTACGCATTACGTTTGCATCTTCTCTGACATCTCTGAGGCCAAGGCGCAACAAGAGCGTCTTGAATACTTGGCCCACCGTGATGCCCTGACGGGGCTCTCCAACCGTGTCTGGTTTGGTCAGCAATTGGAAGGGGCTGTGGCGCAGGCACAGACCCGTGGTGAACATTTGGCCGTGCTGTTGATCAATCTGGATCGGTTCAAGGATGTCAATGACAGCTATGGCCATGCCGTAGGCGATGAGGTGCTGCAACACTTGGCACGGCAGGTGCGCAGTGCCTTGCGCCCAGGGGATCTGCTGGGGCGGCTGGCCGGTGACGAACTGGCTGTAGTGGCCCGCAATTTGCGTCATGCCGATGGGGCCGCAGCGGTGGCCCGCCAACTGCTGGCTGCGGTAGCTGAACCTTGGCATTCTCCACAGGGGTTGGAAGTGGTGGTGGGGGCCAGCGTTGGTATTTGCCTGTACCCTGAGCATGCCGACAGCGCCGAGTTGCTGTTGCAAGGTGCCCATGCAGCCGTTTATGGTGCCAAGGCACGGGGCCGGGGGGCGTTGTGCTTTTTTGCCGAAGAGATGACGATTGCAGCCCGCGAACGATTGGAGTTGGAGTCGCGTCTGCGCCAAGCGTTGGCGCAAGAGCAGTTGGAATTGCATTACCAACCGCAAGCAGATATCGTCACGGGCCGTATCCTTGGTGCCGAGGCTTTGCTGCGCTGGAATGACCCACAAGAAGGTGCCATCTCTCCAGCCCGCTTTATTCCGGTGGCCGAATCTTCGGGCTTGATAGCACCGTTGGGTGAATGGGTGTTGCGCCAAGTGTGTCAACAGGGCAGGCGTTGGCTGGATGCTGGCTTGCCTGCCGTGACGCTAGCGGTCAACGTCTCGCCCCGGCAGTTTCAGCTCACCGATCTGGTGGCCAGCACCCGTGCCGTACTGGCAGAGACCGGCTTTCCTGCCAGTCATCTGGAGTTAGAAATCACCGAAAGTGCCTTGGCCGAGCGTTTTGAGGAAGTGCTCAAGGTGCTGGAAGGCTTACAGGGGCTGGGGTTGCATTTGGCGGTGGATGACTTTGGCACGGGTTATTCTTCATTGGCCCACCTCAAGCGTTTCCCGATTGATGTCTTAAAGATCGACCAGAGCTTTATTCGTGACATTCCTCACCACAGTGATGACATGGCTATCAGTGCTGCCATTATTGCGATGGGGCACAGCATGACGCTGAAAGTGCTGGCCGAGGGCGTAGAAACCGAAGATCAATTGGCCTTTCTGGTAGAGCGTGGCTGCGACAGCTACCAGGGCTATTTGCTCAGTCGTCCATTGCCCGCTGATGAGTTTGCTCTGCTGCTACAGCAGCAAGCGCAGACTGTGGCGCCCAACGCAGAAATGGCAGCAGTGGGATAATCGGGGGCTTTGTCGGTGCCTAGCGTGCGTGCCACCCACACCCGACAGACTGGGGTGCCATTGCGCCGCCCCAGCTACCTATTCCCCATCTTTTTGATCTTTGCAGGATTCCCCCATGAAACGCGAAAACCTCGGCCGCGCGCAGGACGTTACGGCTACCCAGCCCATCAGCCTGGATGTACTCAAGGAAAAATACCTCAAGGCCGGGGAGACCAGCGCCGAAGATTTGTTTCGCCGTGTCGCCCGTTCCTTAGCCAGTGTGGAAAAGGCCGAGCTGCGTGAACAATACGAAGCCTTGTTCCTGGCCAACTTGCACGCTGGTGCCATTGGTGCAGGGCGCATCATGAGTGCGGCGGGCACCGACATCCAGGCCACCTTGATCAATTGCTTTGTGCAGCCTGTGGGCGATTGCATCCAAGGTATGGACGATGAGGGCTTTCCGGGCATCTATGAAGCCCTGCGTGAAGCTGCCGAAACCATGCGCCGGGGGGGTGGCGTGGGCTACGACTTCTCCCGCATCCGCCCACGTGGTGCGGAGGTCAAGGGCACCGCCTCGATGGCGTCTGGCCCATGCAGCTATATCAATGTGTTTGACCAGTCTTGCTCCACAGTAGAAAGCGCGGGCGCACGTCGGGGGGCGCAAATGGGCGTGTTGCGCATTGACCATCCCGATGTGCTCGATTTCATCACTGCCAAGCGTACGCCAGGACGCTGGAACAACTTTAATGTCTCGGTCGGCGTCAGTGATGCTTTTATCGATGCTGTGCAAAATGACCAATCCTGGGAGTTGGTGCACAAAGCATCTCCCGGTGCTACCGTGTTGGCTGAAGGTGCCTACCAGCGCGAAGATGGCCTGTGGGTTTATCAAACCGTGCAGGCCCGCGATTTGTGGGACACCATCATGAAGTCGGCTTACGATTTTGCCGAACCGGGCATTCTGTTTTTAGACCACATCAATACCGACAACAACCTGCACTATTGCGAAGCCATTGCCGCCACCAATCCGTGCGGCGAGCAGCCGTTGCCGTCTTACGGCTGTTGTGACCTCGGCCCTATCATCCTGACCCATTTTGTGCGCAGCCCCTTCGGCTTTGATGGGGCCCCGAGCTTTGATTTTGACGCCTTTGAGAAGTCGGTAGCTCTGCAAGTGCGGGCGCTAGACAATGTGCTGGACGTGACTTTTTGGCCCCTGCCACAGCAGCGTGACGAGGCCCACGCCAAGCGCCGCATTGGTGTGGGTTTTACGGGTATGGGCAACACGCTGGCTATGCTATGCCTGCGCTACGACGCCCCCGAAGGCCGTGCAATGGCCGCCCAGATTGCCGAGCGCATGCGCAACGCTGCCTATGCCGCCTCGGTGGCGTTGGCGCGCGAGAAAGGGGCGTTTCCCCAGTTTGATGCAGAGGGCTATTTGGCTCCCGGTACGTTTGCCAGCCGCCTGCCCGCCGCGCTGCAAAAAGACATCCGCAAACACGGCATTCGCAACAGCCATTTGTTGTCGATTGCGCCCACTGGCACGGTGAGTTTGGCGTTTGCTGACAACGCCTCCAATGGCATTGAGCCGCCGTTCTCTTGGATGTACAAACGCAAAAAGCGTGAGGCCGATGGCAGCACCTTGGAATATGCCGTAGAAGACCATGCTTGGCGCTTGTACCGTGAGTTGGGTGGCGATGTGAACAAGCTCCCCGAGTATTTTGTCTCGGCGCTGGAGATGTCTGCGGGCGATCACATTGCCATGATGGAAGCGGTGCAACCCTTTGTCGATACCGCCATTTCCAAAACAGTCAACATTCCGGCCGACTATCCCTATGAGGATTTCAAAGGCCTGTACCTACAAGCTTGGCGCGCCCGTTTGAAGGGGCTGGCTACCTACCGCCCCAACAACATCTTGGGTTCGGTGCTAGAGGTACACAGCACCACTGCGCCCGCTACCAGTGGCGCCGCTGCCGCTGTGACTGAAACCAATGCAGTACCGATTGACCCCATGCGCACCGTCATTGAAAGCCGCCCCAAGGGCGCATTGTCGGCGGTGGCAGAAAAGGTCGAATACTGGACGCAGGAAGGTAAAAAACGCCTTTATTTGGTGGTGTCGTTCTTGCCAGTATCCAATGCTGAGGGCACCGGCACCGTGGATCGCGCCATTGAGTTCTTCATGCCGGTAGGCCAGAGCAGCGAATCGCAGCAATGGATGACTTCCAGCATGCGTCTGCTTTCGTTGGCTGCGCGTGGGGGCTTTTTGGAACGCGCTTTGAGCGATATGCGCAAGGTGGTGTGGGACCGTGGCCCAGTACGCCTAGGCACGCACCAGAAGGCCGATGGCACCCAAGTGCCCATGTGGCACGACTCCGAAGTGGCCGCTGTAGCCTACGCTATCCAAAACATTCTGGCCCGCCGCGCCAAATTGCGCCAGCAGGGGGCTGCTACTCTGCCCCAGGCCGAGCCAGCCACCTTGGCACCGGCTGCGCCCCCAGTCATGGCGGGTAAAAAATGCGGTGAGTGTGGTGCCCATGCGGTCATTCGCAAGGATGGCTGCGACTACTGCACCCAATGCGGTCACTTGGGCACCTGCGGTTAAGACACGCATACAAAGAAACCAGCGCAAGGCTGGTTTCTTTGTAAATCCCGGTCTGTGGCAGGTCGGGCTAGTGGGCGTGTTTAGGCCAGCAGTGCATTCACACGCTTGACATAAGCGGCGGGATCATCGGGCAAACCGCCCTCGGCCAGCAAGGCCTGATCAAACAGAATGTGCGCCAGATCGTGGAAGTGCACGCTGCCATCGAGCTTTTTCACCAGTGCATGCTCAGGGTTGACTTCTAGCACGGGTTTGGTGTCTGGTGCTTTTTGGCCTGCCTGTTTGAGCATCCGTGCCAGTTGGGTGCTCATGCCATCATCTTGCACCACCAAGCAGGCTGGGGAATCGACCAAACGGGTGGTCACGCGCACATCTTCGGCCTTGTCTTTCAGGGCTTCTTTGAGTTTAGCCAGCATGGGCTTGAAGGCTTCGGCGGCTTCTTCCGCCGCTTTTTTCTCGGTTTCGTCTTGCAACTTGCCCAGATCGACCGCGCCCTTGGCTACGCTTTGCAAGGGGGTGCCGTCAAACTCTTGCAGGTAGTTCAGCGCCCATTCATCCACACGGTCGGTCATCAGGAGCACTTCGATGCCCTTTTTCTTGAACACTTCCAACTGCGGGCTGTTTTTGGCCGCGGCCAAGTTGTCGGCAGTGATGTAGTAGATGGCATCTTGGCCTTCCTTCATGCGGGCCTTGTAGTCAGCCAGTGAAACGCTGGTGCTGTCACTGCTGGTGGAGGCAAAGCGCAGCAGCTTGGCAATGCGTTCTTTGTTGCCAAAGTCTTCACCCAAGCCTTCTTTGAGCACAGCCCCAAACTCGGCGTAGAACTTGCTGTACTTGCCTTCTTTGGCTTTGTCGTCTGCATCCACCACATCGGTCACACCATCGGTGCCTTCAGCGGCTTCGTGTTTGTCGTGTTTGGCCAAATCTTCCAGCATAGACAGCACGCGCTTGGTGCTGCCTTCGCGGATAGCACGCACATCGCGGCTTTCTTGCAGCAGTTCGCGGCTCACGTTCAGTGGCAGATCGGCCGAATCAATCACCCCCTTCACAAAACGCAGATAGGTAGGCAACAGAGCTTCTGCCTCGTCCATGATAAAGACACGTTTCACATACAGTTTGACCCCCGCTTTTTTGTCGCGGTTCCAAAGGTCAAACGGGGCTTTGGCCGGAATGTAGAGCAGTTGCGTGTATTCGGTGTTGCCCTCAACCCGGTTGTGGCTCCAAGTGAGTGGGGCTTCAAAATCGTGGCTGATGGCCTTGTAGAAATCGGCGTATTGCTCCTCAGTGACCTCTTTTTTCGGCCGTGTCCACAAGGCGCTGGCCTTGTTCACGGTTTCCCAGTCGCCGGTCTTGACCATGCCACCAGGTTGGTCGTTTTCGCCTTCTTTCCATTCCTCCTTTTCCATCAGGATGGGCAGGCTGATATGGTCGGAGTATTTGTTGACGATGGACTTGATTTTCCAGGCATTCAGGTACTCTTCGGCATCGGCACGCAGATGCAAAATTACACTGGTACCCCGCTGGGTGCGGGTGATGGTCTCGACTTCAAAGTCGCCAGTGCCACCACTGATCCAGCGTACGCCCTCTTCCGGGGCCAGTCCGGCACGGCGCGACTCGACCGTGATCTTGTCCGCCACGATAAAGCCCGAGTAAAACCCAACGCCAAACTGGCCGATGAGCTGGCCTTGTTCTTTAGCATCGGCTTTTTTGTCCGCTTCTAGGCGGTTCATAAAGTCGCGTGTGCCGCTCTTGGCAATCGTGCCCAGGTGGTCGATGGCTTCTTGCGCACTCATGCCAATGCCGTTGTCAGTGATGGTGAGCGTTTTGGCTTCTTTGTCAAAACTCACGCGCACTTCCAGCTGGGGAGCGTCTTCGTACAGCGCATTGTTGTTCAGTGCTTCAAAACGCAGTTTGTCGCAAGCATCGGAGGCATTGGAGACCAGCTCACGCAGAAAGATTTCCTGGTTCGAATACAGTGAATGGGTGACCAGATGCAGCAGCTGGGCTACTTCAGCCTGAAAGTGCATAGTTTGTTTGCTCATAGGTTCTCTCCAGAAGACCAGTGTGTAAAAATGGCACAGATACAAAAGCGCCTTGCTAACAGGTGTTGGCGGGCGGCTGTGGCAGGCGCGCAGTTATGGGCATTGAGTGCAGTTTCAAGCCAGCCGATAGGAAGAAATTTGCGGCACAGCCTTGCTGTGTGGCCTCCGTTGCCCATTGTGTTGGGGGCATTGCGCAGGCAATTGCGTCGATACACGCTATAAGGACGTAGACTTGCTGCATTCAGCCACCATGCAGCCAATCATCCAACCCCTTGGTGCATCGGTGGTGTGTACATATAGGTCTGGCCTCGCTACGGGCCTTCGCAGCACAATACTCCCATGACCCTGACTGAACTCAAATACATCGTTGCGGTTGCGCGCGAAAAGCACTTCGGTAAAGCCGCAGATGCCTGTTACGTTTCCCAGCCTACGCTGTCGGTGGCTGTCAAAAAGCTCGAGGAAGAGCTGGACGTCAAGCTGTTCGAGCGCAGCGTGGGTGAGGTGGCGGTGACGCAGTTGGGCGAAGAAATCGTGCGTCAAGCGCAGAGCGTGCTAGAACAGGCAGCCGCCATCAAAGAAATTGCCAAGCGTGGCAAAGACCCCTTGGCAGGGGCTTTGACAATGGGTGTGATCTACACCATTGGCCCTTACCTCTTGCCCGAACTGGTGCGCCGCTCCATTGAGCGCACGCCACAGATGCCATTGCTATTGCAAGAGAACTTTACCGTGCGCTTGCTGGAGATGCTGCGCACGGGTGAGATCGATTGCGCTATTTTGGCCGAGCCGTTCCCCGACACGGGCTTGGCGATGGCACCGCTCTACGATGAGCCTTTTATGGCGGCGGTGCCCAGCACCCATCCACTGGCCACCCAAAAGAGCGTCAGTGCCGATGACCTGCGCAACGAAACCATGCTTTTGTTGGGGGCCGGTCATTGTTTCCGTGACCATGTGTTGGAAGTATGCCCTGAGTTTGCCCGCTTCTCCAGCAATGCGGAAGGCATTCGTAAATCGTTCGAAGGCTCTTCTCTCGAAACCATCAAACACATGGTGGCCGCTGGCATGGGCGTGACGTTGGTGCCCCGGATGTCGGTGCCCCGTGATGCCCTGATCAACACCGTGCGCCGGCGCAAAAGTGACGAGACCTATATCCGTTACTTGCCCATGCAAGAGGTGGACGGTAGCGCACCGCCCATGCGTCGCGTGGTGCTGGTGTGGCGGCGCAGCTTTACCCGCTATGAGGCCATTGCCGCCTTGCGCAATGCCATCTATGCCTGTGAGCTGCCTGGCGTGCAGAGGTTGTCCTAATCGGCTTTCTGGGCCAAAACGCCACAAAGGCGCTGGCTGCGCTACATTGGAAGCCTACCTTTTTTCAGGAGAAGCATCATGGCTAAGAGTCCCAAAACCACCGCCCCCGCTATCCATATTGGTATTAGCGACAAAGACCGTGCTGCCATTGCCCAGGGGTTGTCGCACTTGCTGGCCGATACCTATACGCTCTACCTGACCACGCACAATTTCCATTGGAACGTCACTGGCCCCATGTTCAATACCCTGCACACCATGTTCATGGCGCAGTACACCGAACTGTGGAATGCGGTGGATCCAATTGCCGAACGCATCCGCGCCCTAGGCCATCCGGCTCCCGGCTCTTACGCCGAATTTGGTAAGTTGGCCAGTGTGCCCGACGTGCCCACCAAGCCCCCCAAGGCGCTCGAAATGGTGCGCATTTTGGTGGAAGGCCACGAGGCGGTGGCTCGCACAGCGCGAGCCTTGTTTCCTGTGGTCGACAAGGCCAGTGACGAGCCCACCGCCGATTTGCTTACCCAGCGCCTGACGGTGCATGAGCAGACGGCTTGGATGCTGCGCTCTTTGTTGGAAGACTGAGATGGGTCGCCGCCCCAGCACGGTGCCTGCCACCGCAGCACCCACCGAAATCGAGATCAAACTGGCCCTGCCCGGTGCCGATCCGCAGGTGGTGGCTTCCGCTTTGGCAGCCAGTCCAGTGCTGGCGCGGCGCAAAGCCCAGCGCCAGACGGTATTTAGCCAGTATTTTGACACCCCTGATCAGGCGCTGCGTTGTCAGCGCACTGCTTTGCGTCTGCGCCGTTTGGGTAGCCCAGAGCAGCCACAGTGGCGTCAAACGCTCAAAACTGCCGGCCAAGGCGATTCTGCTTTCAGCGTGCGTGGTGAGTGGGAAATGGCTGTGCCTGGCCCGGCGCTGGTGCTGGAGTTACTGCAACATTCTCCCTGGCCGCAAATGGATGTTGATGGTACGCTGTCGGCTGCCTTGCAGCCTTGTTTTGTTACTGAATTTGAGCGCACCACTTGGGTCGTGCGCCAGCGTGACGGTAGCCAAATAGAGGTAGCCTTAGACATAGGCACCATCACGGCAGCCGGTCGCAGTGAGCCCTTGTGCGAGTTGGAGCTAGAGTTGCTCGCTGGGCCGCCCTCGGCGCTTTTTGCCTTGGCCAGCCGTATCGCTCGCACCGTTGCGGTGTTGCCCTTGGCTGCCAGCAAGGCCGAGCGGGGATTTGCGTTGCAGCAGTCGGCCATTGCGGCTCCTGTCCAGGCCCGGCCACCGCAACTTGTGGGGGCAGACACCTTGCGTGCCATCGCCCGGCGTGTATTGGGGGAGGCGTTTGCCCAGTTCACAGCCAATTTGTACCTGCTACAGCACAACGAAGCTCCAGAAATAGTTCACCAGGCACGGGTTGGTTGGCGTCGTTTTCGCAGCGTGTGGCGCATGTTGCGTCCGCTGCTGCCGGGCGTGGCCTTGCCGCCCTTGCAGGCATTGCAGCCCCTTTGGGACAGTCTGGGAGCTCTGCGTGATTTGGATGTGGCACGTACCCAGACCCTGCCCCCCTTGGCACAAGCTTACGCTGCTCAGCATCTGCATGGTGCTACAGACAGCCTCTCCAAGGAGTGGCAGCATCTGCAAGAGGTGTTCACACAGGTGGCTAGCCAAGAGCGGGCTGCTGTGCGCGCCGCATTGGTGCAGCCATCGGTGGGGGCCGCTCTGTTGGCTTTGTCCCATTGGCTCGAAACTTTGGATGGGCCGCTGATGGTCGGTGTGCTTTCACCCTCCGCCAAAGCCCAAGAGCGGGGCATCAAAATTCTGCGCCGCCGAGCGGTTCGGTGGTCTAAACGCTTAGATCAGGCTCTACGAGACTGTGAGCACGATCACACCCCTCAGGGCATAGAGCGTCAGCACCAAGTGCGTATTTGGGCCAAGCGTTTGCGCTATAGCGTTCAGGCTCTGGCGCCGGTGCTGCCCAAACGTTTGCAGCAGCAACACCGCGCCGCCCAACAATTGCAAGAGCGTTTGGGGGCGGCCCGTGATTTGTTGCAGGCGCGTCATCTGGTGGCGCGTTGGGGCGGCTCACCCTTGTGGCAGGCCTTCTTGCAAGGTGTGGCCGCTGCCCAAGCACTCAACAGCCCGCAGTCCTGACGCTGGTGAGGCGGAGATAATTCGCCTGCGCCGATGCAGGTGCCACCCGTGCCTTCTATCCGTCAATCACACCATTGGCTGTGGCGTGCGTGCGTTGCGTGCGGCAGTGTGCATTTCTGATTTTTCTCTGTTTGATTTCTGTTTCGCATGTCCACTGTGAGTCGTAGCCGCCTGTCTCTTTATCTCGATTTGATCCGTTGGGACAGGCCCGCAGGATGGCTGGTTTTGATCTGGCCCACGCTCAGCGCCCTGTGGTTGGCCGCTGGAGGGTTTCCTGGCTGGCATTTGTTGGTCGTCTTTGTGTTGGGCACCATTTTGATGCGCAGTGCTGGCTGCTGTATCAATGACGTCGCCGACCGTCACTTTGACCGCCATGTCAAGCGCACAGCCCAACGCCCTATCACTTCTGGTCAAGTGTCGGTGCAGGAGGCCATTGCAGTCGGTGTTGTGTTGAGCTTGCTGGCGTTGGCGCTGGTGTTGACCACCAATGTCGTTGCAGTCGCTTGGTCAGTGCCGGCTTTGTTGGTCACGGTACTCTACCCCTTTACCAAGCGTTTTCTGGCTATGCCACAGGCGGTATTGGGCATTGCCTTCAATTTTGGTATCGTGATCGCCTTTGCTGCGGTGCAAGGCACCGTACCGTGGTGGGCTTGGCTGTTGTGGTTGGGCAATTTGTTCTGGGTGCTCGCTTATGACACCGAGTACGCCATGGTAGACCGCGATGATGACCTGAAGATTGGTATCAAGACTTCAGCCATCACCTTGGGCCGGTTCGACGTGGTGGCTATCGTCGTGTTCTACCTGTTCTTCCTTGGCTTATGGCGGGTTGCTGTGGCACCCTTGGCCTTAGGAGGACTGTTTGAGATAGCAATGGCAGTTGCTTTGGCCCAGGTAGTTTGGCATTGGAAGCTGATCCACCACCGAACACGCGAAGGCTGCTTCCATGCTTTTCGCGTCAACCATTGGTTGGGGTTTACGGTCTTTCTGGGTATCGTGGCCAGCTATATCGTGCGCCATTGAAGCGGGAGGCAGCGGCTGCCAGTGCCAGTTCTGCACTGAGCAGGTTGCCCCCCTGACCTCTCAGGCACCACAAGCATCGCCCAGTTCTTGGGCGCGTGTTTGGGCTGCACGTAAAGCGGCAATGAAGTGCCGATCCAGCTCAGCGCCACGCATGGTTTCTAGCGCCGCATAGGTGGTGCCACCCTTGGACGTGACCCGTTCCCGCAAGGCTGCGGGGGATTCGTGCGAGCGTTTGGCCAATTCGGAGGCACCGGCAAAAGTGGCAATAGCCAGTTGCTCCGACTGTGCAGCACTCAGACCCATGTCCACGCCAGCCTGCACCATCGCTTCCAGAAAATAGAACACATACGCTGGGCCAGAGCCTGACAAAGCAGTCACTGCATCCAACTGCGCCTCTGCTTCTACCCACAGATGTGCGCCTGTCGAGGCCATGATTTGCTCCACCAACAGCCGCTCTGTCTCACTGACGGATGGTCGGGCATACAACCCGCTGATGCCCTGTCCAATCAAGGCCGGCGTATTGGGCATGGCCCGCACGACCCGCTCACTACCCAGCCAATGGGCAATGCTGCTGCTACGAATACCTGCGGCCACACTCAGATGCAAGGCATTGCGGGTATAGCTTTGGGTGTCCAAGGCGGCATCTTTGAAGTTTTGGGGCTTGATGGCCCAGACGACCACTTCAGCGCGTTCTAACTGGGGGCCAGCACCGGCGTGTGCCACCACACCAAACTGCTGTTGCAATGCGGTGCGGGCTTGTTCCCAAGGCTCTACTACTTCGATCTGGCCCAGAGGCAGCCCTTGGTGGATCAGTCCTCCCAGAATGGCACTGGCCATATTGCCTCCACCAATGAAGGCGATCTGTGGAAAACGGGTTGCAGTAGTTGTTGACATGCGGGGAGTCTCCATCGTCAAGTAAAGATTGGCATGGTAGCGGCTTGCGATGCATCGCCGGTTGTCTTTTTGCTGCGACAAATGGATCTAAGCATTGACACCCCAACATTTTTTTGAAACAATCGCGGGCTTCGCTGTCAAAAAGCGAAGTTTCTGCCCCACAAGAAGCGTTGCAAATGGTTTGCGTCGCTGACGACGGGCCCAAGACTGACTGGCTGGTTGGCAGCGCTTGAGAGTTTCTCTGGGGCTGTTGATCTTGTTGGTGCAAGTTGGGAATATTGAAATGATCCAAACAGAAACCCGGTTAGACGTTGCCGACAATACCGGCGCCAAGTCCGTCCTGTGCATCAAGGTGCTGGGCGGATCCAAGCGTCGCTATGCCAGTGTTGGCGACATCATCAAGGTGAGCATCAAGGAAGCCGCTCCACGTGGCCGCGTCAAAAAAGGCGAGGTTTACAGCGCAGTGGTTGTCCGTACAGCCAAGGGCATCCGCCGTGGCGATGGCTCGCTCGTCAAATTCGATGGCAACGCAGCAGTGTTGCTCAATTCCAAGCTGGAGCCCATCGGCACCCGCATCTTTGGGCCCGTGACGCGTGAACTGCGTACCGAACGCTTCATGAAGATCGTGTCTCTGGCTCCCGAAGTTCTCTAAGGACGGCGCGATGAACAAGATTCGCAAGGGCGACGAAGTCGTCGTACTCACAGGACGCGACAAAGGCAAGCGCGGCACCGTAACGCTGCGCGCTGATGATTCCCACCTGGTGGTCGAAGGCATCAACCTGGTCAAGAAGCATGTCAAGCCCAACCCCATGAAGGGTTCGACTGGCGGTATCGTCGATAAGGCGATGCCCATTCACCAGTCCAACGTGGCCATTTTCAATGCTGCCACTGGCAAGGCCGATCGCGTCGGTATCAAGGTGCAGGCTGACGGCACACGTACTCGTGTGTTCAAGTCCAACGGCGCCGAAATCAAGACGGCCTAAGGGGTAAAACATGGCACGACTCCAAAAAATCTACCGCGAAAAGCTCGCTCCCGAACTGATGAAGCAGTTCGGCTACACCTCGCCTATGCAGGTGCCGCGTCTGACCAAGATCACGCTCAACATGGGTGTGAGCGAGGCCGTCGCTGACAAGAAAGTCATGGACAACGCCGTGGCTGATCTGACCAAGATTGCTGGCCAAAAGCCTGTCGTCACCAAGGCCAAAAAAGCTATCGCCGGTTTCAAGATCCGCGAAGGCCAGGCCATCGGTTGCATGGTCACCCTGCGTGGCGTGCAGATGTACGAATTCTTGGACCGCTTTGTGACCGTGGCACTGCCCCGCGTGCGTGACTTCCGGGGTATCTCCGGTCGTGCGTTCGATGGCCGTGGCAACTACAACATCGGCGTCAAAGAACAAATCATCTTCCCTGAAATTGAGTACGACAAGGTCGATGCCCTGCGCGGTCTCAATATCAGCATCACCACAACGGCCAAAACCGACGAAGAGTGCAAAGCACTGCTGACCGGTTTCCGTTTCCCCTTCAAGAACTGAGGCGGCGTATGGCAAAACAAGCTTTGATCCAGCGCGAACTCAAGCGCGAAAAACTGGTGGCCAAGTACGCCACCAAATACGCCGAACTCAAGGCCATCGCCTCTGACGCCAAGCGCAGCGATGAAGAGCGTGATGCAGCCCGTTTGGGTCTGCAAAAGCTCCCACGCAACGCCAACCCCACGCGCCAGCGTAACCGTTGCGAAATCACCGGTCGCCCCCGTGGTACTTTCCGTCAATTCGGCTTGGCCCGTGCCAAGATCCGCGAACTGGCTTTTGCAGGCGACATCCCCGGTGTCACCAAGGCCAGCTGGTAAGCAGGCAGGAGAGATACAACATGAGCATGAGTGATCCCATCGCTGACTTGCTGACCCGCATCCGCAATGCCCAAATGGTTTCCAAAGCCACCGTGAGCGTGCCTTCTTCCAAAGTGAAGATCGCCATCACCCAAGTGCTGAAGGACGAGGGCTACATTGACGGTTTCGAGGTCAAGACCGAAGCCGGCAAATCCGAACTCCAAATCGCCCTCAAGTACTACGCTGGCCGTCCGGTCATCGAGCGTATCGAGCGTGTGAGCCGCCCCGGCCTGCGCGTGTACAAGGGCCGCGATGCCATCCCCCAGGTCATGAATGGCCTCGGCGTGGCCATTGTCACCACCCCCAAGGGCGTGATGACCGACCGCAAGGCGCGTGCTACCGGTGTCGGTGGTGAAGTGCTTTGCTACGTGGCTTAAGCCGTGACATTGAGGAGAAACTGAAATGTCCCGTGTAGCAAAATCGCCGGTCGTCATCCCCGCAGGCGTGGATGTGTCGATCAAAGACGACCAGATCAGCGTCAAGGGCGCTGGCGGTACCTTGGCCCTGACCCAGAATGTTCTGGTCAAGGTCACCAATGCCGATGGCAAGCTCTCGTTTGAGCCCATCAACCCATCCCGTGAAGCCGATGCCATGAGCGGCACCTTCCGCCAGTTGGTGAACAACATGGTGATCGGTGTTAGCAAGGGCTTCGAAAAGAAGCTGACTTTGATTGGTGTGGGTTACAAAGCCCAAGCCAGCGGCAACAAGCTGAACTTGGCGGTGGGTTATTCTCACCCTGTCAATTTTGATATGCCAGAAGGCATCACAGTGGCTACGCCTACCGCGACCGAAATCCTGATCAAGGGTGCCGATCGTCAGCGCGTGGGTCAAATTGCTGCTGAGATCCGTGCTGTTCGTCCACCCGAGCCTTACAAGGGCAAGGGCATCCGTTATGCGGACGAAACCGTCACGATCAAAGAGACCAAGAAGAAATAAGGAGCTGCAATATGTTGACCAAGAAAGAGCAGCGTCTTCGTCGTGCCCGTCAGACCCGCATTCGCATTGCACAGCAAGGCATTGCCCGTCTGTCGGTGAACCGTACGAACCTCCATATTTACGCCACCGTGGTTTCTGGCGACGGCACCCAAGTGCTGGCCAGTGCTTCCACTGCCGAAGCCGAAGTGCGCAGCGCACTGGGCGGCTCTGGCAAGGGTGGCAATGCCACTGCAGCTCAAGTCATCGGCAAGCGTATTGCTGAAAAGGCCAAGGCCGCAGGCGTCGAAAAAGTTGCATTTGATCGCGCAGGGTTTGCCTACCACGGTCGCGTCAAGGCCCTGGCCGACGCAGCCCGTGAAGCAGGTCTGCAGTTCTAAGCGGAACGGAATACAAAATGGCTAAATTTCAACCCCGAGTGCAAGACGAAGGCCGCGACGACGGACTGCGCGAGAAGATGATCGCGGTCAACCGCGTCACCAAAGTGGTCAAGGGCGGTCGTATCCTCGGCTTTGCTGCACTGACTGTGGTGGGTGATGGCGAAGGCCGCGTCGGCATGGGCAAGGGTAAATCCAAAGAAGTGCCAGCTGCAGTGCAGAAGGCCATGGAAGAAGCCCGTCGCAACATGGTCAAGGTGTCGTTGAAGAACGGTACTATTCACCACCAAGTGACAGGTCACCACGGTGCTGCTTCCGTGATGATGGCACCGGCCCCCAAGGGTACCGGTATCATCGCTGGCGGCCCTATGCGCGCTGTGTTTGAAGTGATGGGTATGACCGACATCGTGGCCAAGAGCCACGGTTCGTCCAATCCTTACAACATGGTTCGTGCCACTTTTGATGCGCTCACCAACTCCACCACCCCCGGTGATGTGGCGGCCAAGCGCGGCAAGTCGGTCGAAGACCTCTTCGCCTGACAGGAGCTTTGACGATGTCTACACAACAAACCGTGAAAATCCAGCTGGTTCGCAGCCCGATTGGCACGAAAGAATCCCACCGCGCCACCGTGCGTGGTCTGGGCCTGCGCAAACTCAACAGTGTCAGCGAATTGCAAGACACTCCCGAAGTGCGCGGCATGATCAACAAGATCAGTTATCTGGTCAAAATCGTCTGAAAGGTTGATGATGGAACTCAATAGCATCAAACCCGCAGACGGTGCCAAGCACGCCAAGCGCCGTGTGGGTCGTGGTATCGGCTCTGGTCTGGGCAAAACCGCAGGCCGTGGTCACAAAGGTCAAAAGTCGCGTTCGGGTGGCTACCACAAAGTGGGCTTTGAAGGCGGTCAAATGCCTTTGCAGCGCCGTCTGCCTAAGCGTGGTTTCAAGTCGCTGACATTGCGCTTCAATGCCGAAGTCACACTGACTGACGTGGCCCGTTTGGGTCTGGCAGAAGTCGATCAGCTGGCACTCAAGCAAGCGGGTTTGATCAATGATCTGACCCGTACCGTGAAGGTCATCAAGAGCGGTGCCATTGAAACAGCAGTCAAACTCAGCGGTATCGCTGCGACTGCTGGTGCCAAGGCAGCTATTGAAGCTGCTGGCGGCAGCGTAGCCTGACGCCTTCCTGAAGGAAAAAGCTGTGGCTACTAGCACTGCTTCCGTGGCAAAAACCGGAAAATTCGGCGATTTACGTCGTCGACTGGTTTTTCTCTTGTTGGCGTTGGTGGTGTACCGGATCGGGGCACATATTCCTGTTCCTGGTATTGATCCAGCCCAGCTGCAGCAGCTGTTCAGTAGCCAGCAGGGCGGCATCCTGAACCTGTTTAACATGTTCTCGGGTGGTGCCCTGTCCCGCTTCACGGTGTTTGCACTGGGAATCATGCCGTACATCTCGGCATCGATCATCATGCAGCTGATGACTTATGCTGTGCCCGCTTTCGAACAAATGAAGAAAGAGGGCGAGGCAGGTCGCCGCAAGATCACGCAATACACTCGGTATGGAACTTTGGGTTTGGCCATTTTTCAGTCGCTGGGTATTGCAGTTGCATTGGAAAGCTCGGCTGGTTTGGTTTTGTCCCCCGGTTTTGGCTTCCGCATGACGGCTGTGGTCAGTTTGACCGCTGGTACCATGTTTCTGATGTGGCTGGGTGAGCAAATCACCGAGCGTGGTCTGGGTAATGGCATCTCCATCCTGATCTTTGCGGGTATTGCTGCAGGCTTGCCCAGCTCGATTGGTGGTTTGCTAGAGTTGGTGCGTACTGGTGCCATGAGCATCATCGCTGCCATCATCATTGTGTTGTTGGTGGCGTTTGTCACCTACTTCGTGGTGTTTGTGGAGCGTGGGCAGCGCAAGATTCTGGTGAATTATGCTCGGCGTCAGGTGGGCAACAAGGTGTATGGTGGTCAGTCTTCGCACTTGCCCCTGAAGCTGAATATGGCGGGTGTCATTCCTCCCATCTTTGCTTCTTCCATCATCTTGCTGCCAGCAACGATTGTGAACTGGTTCAGTGCAGGTGAGTCCATGCGCTGGCTCAAGGATATTGCTGGAACGTTGACTCCTGGTCAGCCCATCTATGTGATGTTCTATGCCACAGCCATTGTGTTTTTCTGCTTCTTCTATACGGCACTGGTATTCAACAGTCGCGAAACAGCAGACAACCTCAAGAAAAGCGGCGCATTTATTCCTGGTATTCGGCCTGGTGAACAAACAGCACGTTACATCGACAAGATTCTGCTGCGTCTGACACTGATTGGTGCGGCTTACATCACCTTTGTTTGCTTGTTGCCTGAGTTTCTGATCCTGAAGTACAACGTTCCTTTCTACTTTGGTGGTACGTCGTTGTTGATCATTGTGGTAGTGACTATGGACTTCATGGCCCAAGTACAGAACTACCTGATGTCTCAACAATACGAATCGCTGCTGAAAAAGGCCAACTTCAAAGCAGGTTCAGGTATTTGAGTGATAGGTGAGCACTGGCGCACAGACACAAAGCAACCAGCCGCACTGGATGCGGCAAGGTTCGATGTTAATGTCGATCAAGAAACCGCAACAAATTGCGGAACTACCTTGTGTTTCGTACCAAGCTGGTTTGGAAGCGCGAAAAGTTTTAGGAGAATGAAATGAGAGTTTCTGCTTCGGTCAAGAAAATCTGCCGTAATTGCAAAATCATCCGCCGCAAGGGTGTGGTGCGTGTGATTTGCACTGACATGCGTCACAAGCAGCGTCAGGGTTGATGAGAAAAGTATAGAGGACGCATATGGCACGTATCGCTGGTATCAATATTCCGCCACATCAGCATGCTGAAATTGGCCTGACCGCCATTTATGGCATTGGTCGCACACGCGCACGCAAGATTTGCGAAGCCTGCGACATCGCCTACTCCAAGAAGATCAAAGATCTGACGGACGGCGACCTTGAAAAGATTCGCGACCAGATCGCACAGTTCACCATCGAAGGTGATCTGCGCCGTGAAACGACGATGAACATCAAGCGTCTGATGGACATCGGTTGCTATCGGGGATTCCGCCACCGTCGCGGTCTGCCGATGCGTGGTCAGCGCACACGTACCAATGCCCGTACCCGCAAGGGTCCGCGCAAGGGCGCTGCTGCACTGAAGAAATAAAGAGATTGAAAGATCAATATGGCTAAATCTCCTGCCAACAACGCAGCCCAGCGTGTTCGTAAAAAGGTTCGTAAGAACGTTTCGGACGGCATCGCCCACGTGCACGCGTCGTTCAACAACACCATCATCACGATCACTGATCGCCAAGGTAACGCCCTGTCTTGGGCTTCCTCCGGTGGTCAAGGCTTCAAGGGCTCGCGTAAGTCGACTCCCTTTGCAGCTCAGGTTGCTTCGGAAATGGCTGGTCGCGCTGCTATCGAACAAGGTATCAAAAACCTGGACGTCGAGATCAAAGGCCCCGGCCCTGGTCGTGAGTCTTCGGTGCGCGCTCTGGGCGCCCTGGGCATCCGTATCACGTCTATCTCGGACGTGACGCCAGTGCCGCACAACGGCTGCCGCCCACAAAAGCGTCGTCGTATCTAATTTATTGCAAGCCCACTGCCGCCTGCGCTGCATTGCAGCGTTTCAGGCGGCTCCCGCAATTGATTTGCGGTAGATGACATAAAAGGAAGTTCTCGTGGCACGTTACCTCGGCCCCAAAGCCAAACTCTCCCGCCGTGAAGGCACCGACCTGTTCCTGAAGAGCGCCCGTCGCTCCATCGCGGACAAGGCCAAGTTCGATTCCAAGCCCGGTCAGCACGGCCGCACCTCGGGTGCCCGTACTTCTGACTTCGGTCTGCAACTGCGCGAAAAGCAAAAAGTCAAGCGCATGTACGGCGTGATGGAAAAGCAATTCCGCCGCTACTTTGAAGCTGCTGACAGCCGCAAGGGCAACACAGGTGCCAACCTGTTGGGTCTGTTGGAATCCCGTCTGGACAATGTGGTTTACCGCATGGGTTTCGGCTCCACCCGCGCTGAAGCTCGCCAGTTGGTGTCGCACAAGGCTATCACGGTCAATGGTCAGTCGGTCAACATCCCTTCCTATCTGGTCAAGGCTGGTGATGTAGTGGCAGTGCGTGAAAAGTCGAAGAAGCAAAATCGCATTGTTGAAGCCTTGCAACTGGCCCAGCAAGTGGGTTTCCCTGCTTGGGTAGAAGTGAGTTTGGACAAGGCCGAGGGCGTGTTCAAGAAGGTTCCTGACCGCGATGAATTCGGTGCTGACATCAACGAATCCCTGATCGTTGAGTTGTATTCGCGTTAATCGCCCCGCGACATAGTTGAAAACCGTACCTGAACCGCGAGGCATCGCGGTTTAGGCGCTTCACCAGCCTTACCGGTGTAACGAGCTGGGGGTATTGAGAGGAAGTCTGCATGCAAACCAATTTGCTGAAACCCAAGGCGATCAATGTCGAGCAACTGGGGCACAACCGTGCCAAGGTAGTGCTGGAGCCGTTCGAGCGTGGCTATGGTCACACCCTGGGCAACGCCCTGCGCCGTGTTCTGCTCTCGTCGATGGTGGGTTATGCAGCGACAGAAGTGACCATTGCAGGGGTGCTGCACGAGTACTCGTCGATTGATGGTGTTCAAGAGGATGTGGTCAACATCTTGCTGAACCTCAAGGGCGTGGTCTTTATGCTCCACAACCGCGATGAAGTGACCCTGAGTCTGCGCAAGGATGGTGAAGGCGTGGTGACGGCGCGTGACATTCAGACGCCGCATGACGTGGAAATCATCAACCCTGACCATGTCATTGCCCACCTGTCGCAAGGCGGTAAGCTGGACATGCAGATCAAGGTAGAGAAAGGCCGTGGCTATGTGCCCGGTACTATGCGCCGCTATGCCGATGAGCCTACCAAGACCATTGGCCGCATTGTGCTGGATGCCTCGTTCTCTCCAGTCAAGCGCGTGAGCTACACCGTCGAAAGCGCCCGTGTAGAACAGCGCACGGATCTGGATAAGCTGGTGGTTGAGATTGAAACCAATGGCGCTATCACGGCCGAAGATGCAGTGCGCAAGTCGGCTCGTATCTTGGTGGAGCAATTGGCGGTGTTTGCCCAACTCGACGGTGGCGAGCTGCCTGGTCTGGGCGAAGTCTCTGGTGGTGCGCGCAGCAGTGCCAGCTTCGATCCGATTCTGTTGCGTCCGGTCGATGAGCTTGAACTCACCGTGCGTTCGGCCAACTGCCTCAAGGCTGAGAACATCTACTACATTGGCGACCTGATTCAACGTACCGAGAACGAATTGCTCAAAACGCCCAATTTGGGCCGCAAATCGCTCAACGAGATCAAGGAAGTGCTGGCTTCGCGTGGCCTGACTTTGGGCATGAAGCTGGAAAACTGGCCTCCGGCCGGTTTGGACAAGCGTTAAGCTGTCGCTATAATCTTGTGCCCCTACGCTGGGGCAGTGCCTCGGGCAGTACCTGATACGGCTGCCCGATTTAATTTGTATCAATAAGGAAAAGCACCATGCGCCACGGACACGGCCTTCGCAAACTCAACCGCACCTCTTCGCACCGCCTCGCGATGCTGCGCAACATGATGAATTCGCTCATCGAGCACGAAGCCATCAAGACCACCGTGCCCAAGGCCAAAGAGCTGCGCCGCGTGGTAGAACCCATGATCACTTTGGCCAAGGTAGACACCGTGGCCAACCGCCGTTTGGCTTTTGACCGTCTGCGTGACCGTGACAGCGTGACCAAGCTGTTCAATGTGCTCGGCCCTCGTTTCAACACCCGTCCCGGTGGTTACACCCGTATTTTGAAGATGGGTTTCCGCGTGGGTGACAACGCGCCTATGGCTTTTGTTGAGCTGGTGGAGCGTACAGAAGTAGCTGCCGAACAAAATAATGCTGCTGAAGCCGCATAAGTCGTAAAAATCAGCTTATAATCAATACCGCGCGATGGAGCAGTCTGGTAGCTCGTTGGGCTCATAACCCAAAGGTCGGAGGTTCAAATCCTTCTCGCGCAACCAAATACTGAAAAGCCCACTTTAAAGTGGGCTTTTTTTTGCCTCAAAAATCCCGGCTACCACATTCAAGGTGTTCAAAGCCGCCAACCTATTTTGCGCTATGGTGTAGCTCCCGCAGGAGACCACCTTGAGCACCCACATTCAGCCTGGCTTGATCGCTTTACATGGCAACCGTGCCGAAACTTTGGCAGCCACGGTGTTTGCTTGGTTGCGTCAGCATCCTCTGGCACCGCTGGAAGAGGAGGTGGTGCTGGTGCAGAGCAATGGCATGGCCGAGTGGTTCAAGATGTTGCAGGCCCGTGGTGATGGTGTATGTGCTGCGGCGCGTGTGGAGTTGCCATCACGCTTTTTGTGGCGCACGTATCGCCAAGTGTTGGGTTGGGCGCAGGTGCCGGCCCAATCGCCAATGGACAAAACGCCACTGACTTGGCGTTTGATGCGCCATTTGCCTGCGCTGTTGGATGTGCCTGATTTTCAGCCGGTGGCCCGTTTTCTGCAGTCGGGGGAGCCGGATCGTTTGTTGTCATTGGCCAGTCGATTGGCCGATTTGTTTGATCAGTATCAGGTCTATCGTCCTGATTGGTTGGCTGATTGGAGTGCGGGCCGTGATGTATTGGCAGCTCCGGGGCGGCCAGACGTGGCGCTGCCACCAGACCAATATTGGCAGCCGCTGTTGTGGCGTGCCGTGTTGGACACTCTGGGTGAACGTGAGCGCAGTGCGATTCGTCCCCATATTCATCAGCGGGCTTTGCAGGTGTTGCACCGCGCAGGCGTGCTGGCACAGCCTGTAGCGCGGCGCGTGGTGCTGTTTGGCATGACCCATGTGCCACTGTCGGTGTTACAGGTGTTGGCAGCGTTGGCTGAATACAGCCAGGTGTTGTTGGCGATTCCCAATCCCTGTCGCTTCCATTGGGCAGACATTATTGATGGACGCGAGTTGCTGCGTATGGAGCGCCGACGCCAACCTTTGCGCAGTGGTTGTGACCTGGCGGCCTTGCCACTGGAGCAGATGCACGCCCATGCCCATCCATTGTTGGCCGCTTGGGGTCGCCAAGGACGTGATTTTGTTCGCCAGTTGGATGAGTTTGATGATGCCCAGCAAGCGCAGCAACGATTTTCTTTGCCGCGTGTGGATCTGTTTGATGAGGAGGATGACACCCCCGAAACCCCTTGGCTGACCCAAGTGCAGCACCGCATTCGGGATTTGGTTCCATTGATAGAGCATCCAGCCAGCACGCTGTTGCCTACAGATCGGTCGATTGTGTTTCATGTGGCCCACAGTGCGCTGCGGGAAGTGGAGGTTTTGCACGATCAGTTGTTGCGCTTGTTAGCCCAGTCTTCTGGAGAACAAGCTGCTTTGCAGCCTCGTGATGTGGTGGTGATGGTGCCCAATATTGACACGATGGCACCTGCCATTCGGGCGGTGTTTGGTCAGTATGGGCGCCATGATGCACGCTACATCCCTTTTGATATTACCGACTTGAGTGCGCGGGCCAAGAGTTCGTTGGTCACGGCGCTGGAGTGGTTGTTGCGGCTGCCGCAGCAACGTTGCCGACTGAGCGAGTTGCGCGATCTGTTGGATATTCCGGCGGTGGCAGCCCGTTTTGGCGTGGCAGAGGATGCTTTGCCACGCCTGACACAGTGGATGAGCGGGGCTGGTATTCGTTGGGGTTTGAATGCCGATCAGCGGGCTGATTTGGGGCTGGATGCTTGTGGCGCACAAAACACGGCCATGTTTGGTTTGCAGCGTATGTTGCTCGGTTATGCCAATGGAAATACCTGTTTTGCCGGTATGGAGCCTTACCCAGAAATCGGTGGGCTAGAGGCAGAACTGGCAGGCGCACTCGCCAGTCTGTTGCACCGGCTGGAGTGGTGGCGAGAACAAGCGCATGTGTCTGGTACTCCAGCACAGTGGGCTGAGCGTTTGCGAATCTTACTGGCAGAGATGGTGCAGGCGGTTGACGATGCAGATCGCGATATGTTGGCGGCCTTGGAAGATGCCTTGGTGCGTTGGCAGGATGCTTGTGTCCAAGCTGGGTTTGCCGAATCGATTCCGTTGTCGGTGGTGCGCAAGGCTTGGTTGGATACTTTGCAGGAGCCCTCGTTGAATGCGCGTTTCAGGGCTGGGGGTGTGACCTTTTGTACCCTGATGCCCATGCGTGCGGTGCCTTTTGAGGTGGTGTGTTTGTTGGGCATGAACGATGGTGACTATCCACGCCGCGTGCCTCGGAGTGATTTCGATTTGATGGCTTTGCCTCGTCAGCACCGTCCGGGAGATCGTTCACGCCAAAGTGATGACCGACAGTTGATGTTGGAGGCGTTGTTGTCGGCACGGCGGATGTTGTACATCAGTTGGAGCGGGCGTAGCGTGCGCGACCACAGTGAGCAGCCTCCCTCGGTATTGGTATCCCAGTTGCGCGACTATTTGGCAGCGGGCTGGGGCAACGAGGCTTTGGCCCAGCGCACGACTGAACATCCATTGCAGCCTTTCAGTCGCCGTTATTTTGAGGGAAAGCCAGATTTGTGGACTTATGCCCGAGAGTGGCGTGCTGCACATGCCTCCCCAGAGTCTGTGGTGCCTGCCGCGGCAACTGGGGCTTGGGTGCCCGATGTGCAGGTGCCATTGACAGTGATGAAGTTGGCCGCTTTTTTACGCCATCCCGTGAAGACGTTTTTTCGCGAACGCTTAGGGGTGGTGTGGGATGCTTGGGACGAAGAGTTGGCCGACGAGGAGTCTTTTGGCTTGGATGGTTTGCAAGAGTACGGCGTGGTGCGCACCCTGATGGAGGAGGTGTTGCTGGCACTGGCACCGCAGTTAGGAGGGGGGGCAGCACCAGACACATCGCCTGACGAGGTTGGTCGGTTGGTGACGATGCATGTACAACGTTTGCGGGCTGCGGGGCAGTTGCCTCTGGGTGGTTTTGCAGACCGAACGCAAGCCCAACTGACTGAGGCGCTTTTGCCTTTATTGCATGCTTGGCAAGTGGCACAAGCGCAATACCCGCAAGCTGCCGAGCGGGTGCCGCTGCGTTGTGTTGCCCAAACAGAGCTGGCTGTTGCTCTGGTGCTTGAGGATTGGCTCGAATCGTTGCGTCGAGGGGCAGAGGGGGGCGTGGTATGGCTGGAGCTGACGCCATCGCGTTTATTACAACCGGGACGTGACCCTAAGGTGCGTACCGACAGATTGTTGCAGCCCTGGGTGCGCAGTCTGGCTGCGGCAGCCAGTGGTGTGCCTGTGGAGGGCTTGTTGGTGGGCCGCGATGCGACCTTGCATTTGCCTGCGGTGCAGCCGCAGGAGGCCCAGGAAGTCTTACAGCGTTTGCTGCAACTTTGGCATGATGGTATGCAGGAGCCATTGCCACTGGCGCTGCATACCGCACTGGCGCATGCAGAGGGAGGGGAGCCTGCGCTGGCCTACGATGGTGATTTTCAGCGTGATGGCGATGTGGCCGAGCCTTGTCTGGCGCGTTGTTTCCCAGACTTTGAGGCGCTCAGTGCTGATGGCCGTTTTTCCTTATTGGCGCAGCAGTTGTGTGCCCCTTTGCTGGCTTGGTCGCGCACCGTGAAGATCACGCGCCATGCCAGCTCTGAGATGGCAGGAGTGGCAGCATGAGCATTGCTTTGCATCCTATTGATTTTCCGCTGTGGGGCAGTCGGTTGATGGAGGCCAGTGCAGGCACTGGCAAAACCTGGACTATTGCGGCTTTGTATTTGCGCTTGATCTTGGGCCACGGTGGTGAGAACAGCTTTGTACGGCCTTTGCGACCTGCAGATATTTTGGTCATGACATTTACCCGTGCGGCCACACGGGAGTTGTCTGACCGTATCCGCTCCCGTTTGTTGGAGGCTGCACGGTGTTTTCGGGACGAAATACCGGTGGCCGAAGGTGACCATTTTCTGACCGAGTTGCTGGCTGCTTACCCAGAAGGCCCAGACCGTACCAGTGCCGCTTGGCGTTTGGCGGTGGCCGCCGAGGGCATGGACGATGCGGCCATACACACCATTGATGCTTGGTGCCAGCGCATGTTGCGTGAGCACGCTTTTGACAGTGGTTGCCCGTTTGATGAAGAGTTGGCCGCCGATGAGCGTGCTATCCAAACCGCTGCGGCTCAGGATTACTGGCGTCAGAACTGTTATCCCTTGCGGGGGGAGTTGCTGGACACGGTTTTGCAGGTGTGGGGCCAGGTGGCGACGTTGGTGCAAGACATGCGCAGCCTGAGCGGACAGATTTTGCCCGCCGGGGTTGGTGCAGGCACGCTGGCTGATTGTGTACAACGCACCTTGGCCGAGCGCCACCGCGCGATGGTGGCACTCAAAGCGGGGTGGGCTGAGCGTGCGCAGGCCATGCAGCAATGGCTTGATGATCAGACTGCGCCCAAAACCTGTGATTGGGACAAACGCAAGTTGGCTACGCGCCACTACAGTGGCTGGTTGGGCACAGTGAGCGCCTGGGCGCAGAGTCCAGCCAGCGATGGGTTGGATTTGACAGCATCTGCCTGGCACCGGCTCAGCCCTGAGGGCTTGTGGGAGGCCCGCAAGTCTGACGCGCCATCTGTGGTGTTACCGGGGTATTTTCAGGCGTGGGCAGACTTGAAGGCGGCTTTGGAGGCATTGCCTTCGGTGGCCGTGGCTATGCGCTTGCACGCCAGTGCCCAAGTGCAAGCCCGGATGGCGCAGCTGAAGCAACAGGCTGCCAGTTTTGGTTTTGCTGACATGCTGCAACGCCTGAATCAGGCTCTGGCAGGGGCCAATGGTGAACGCCTGCGCGAGCGTATCGTGGCGCAATATCCAGTGGCGTTGTTGGATGAGTTTCAGGATACTTCGCCACAGCAATACCAATTGTTTGTGCAGATCTACAGTCCAGCAGACAATGATCCCCGCTCTGCGCTGCTGTTGATTGGTGACCCCAAACAATCGATCTATGGCTTTCGGGGGGCTGATATTTATAGTTACCTGGCGGCACGCCAAGCCACGCAGGGGCGGCATTACATGCTGGGCACCAACCACCGCTCTAGTGACTCTTTGGTGGCAACCGTTAACCATCTGTTTGCTTGGGCGGAGCAGCGCCCTGGGGCCGGTGCTTTTTTGTTTCGCCGGGCGGTATCGCAAGACAATCCATTGCCATTTGTGCCAGTGCAGGCCAAGGGGCGTATGGAGCAGTTTCAGGACGCACAAGGCACGGTGCCCGCAGTGGCATTGCACTACGACTTAGAGTTGCGTAAGGCACAGCAACATCGGCGTTTGTTTGCTGCTTTGTGTGCCGAGCGCATTGTCACTTGGCTCAATGATGCGCAGGCTGGTTTTGCCATACCGGGGCAGCCCTTGCAACGGCTGCGGCCAGCCGATATTGCGGTGTTGGTACGCACCGGCACCGAGGCTGAAGCAGTACGCCGCGAGCTGGGCCGACGGGGTGTTGCCTCGGTCTATCTGTCCGATAAGGATTCGGTGTTTGACAGCAATGAAGCGCGTGATTTGCTGCATTGGTTGCAGGCGGTATCGGCACCGTTGGATGTGCGTCGTTTGCGTGCAGGGTTGGCTACGTGCACTATTGGCCTGTCGCTGGCAGAGTTGCTGCAGCTGGCGAGCAACGATGAGGTGCTAGACCAACGCACCGAGCAACTGCGCGGCCTGCAAGCCACTTGGCAAACCCAAGGGGTGTTGACCATGCTGCACCAGACTTTGCACCAATTGGATTTGCCCGCCCGTTGGCTGACGGAGGTAGGCGGCGAGCGCCGCCTGACCAACTTTTTGCATCTGGCCGAGTTGTTACAGGCTGCCAGTGCTGAATTGGATGGGGAGCAGGCATTGATTCGTTGGCTGGGGCAGCAACTGGAGGCTGAACGCAGTAGCAGCGATGAGCAGATTGTGCGTTTGGAGAGCGATGCCGATTTGGTCAAGGTGGTGACGATTCACAAAAGCAAGGGACTGGAATATCCGGTGGTGTGCCTGCCTTTTGCCAATAGCTTTCGTCCAGTGGAGCGGCGCAGTACGTCGTTTCTGCAACTGACGGACGAGAGTACAGGGGCGCGTACCTTGCACTTGGCACTGAGCGATACCGCCATCGCACAGGCTGACCGTGAACGTTTGCGCGAAGATATGCGCTTGTTGTATGTGGCCCTGACGCGTGCGCGCCATGCGCTGTGGTTAGGATTTGCGACCACCAAGGCGCGCAACAGCGAGCAATGCGTAGCGCACCAAAGTGCGTTAGGCACTTTGTTGGGAGGTAACCAGGCCCGTGATGCTGCCGATTGGCGTGCGCCACTGGAGGCGTTGGCGCAAGGGCAGGCCGGTATAGCCTTGCATGCGGTGGCTGGTGGGGATGTGCGTGGCACAGTGCCTTGTACGAGGCTCATGGTGCGCACCAATTTGGCACCGTTGCACGAGCAAGGGGTTTACACGGCCCATTTTGACCGGCGCTGGAATGTGGGCAGTTTTTCGCAATTGGTGCGTGGTGCGGCTGGTCTTGTGCCCTTGGGGGCAGTGGTGCCGTTGCCGCGCCCGGCAGATGATGAGCAACCGCTGCCCACCGCCGAAATAGAGGGTGGGGCCGTGCGTGTGTTGGTTCCGGCCGCGGGTGATGCACCCGTTTGGCACCAGTTCAAGCGTGGCCCAGTCGTGGGCAACTTTTTGCATGAGCAATTGGAGTGGTTGGCGCGCGAAGGTTTTGCCTTGGATGGAGAGTCTGCACTGGCTGATCGTCTGCGCCAGCGTTGCGTGCGGGCGGGTTATGCAGAGGAGGCAGAGGCCGTAGTGCAGTGGCTCAGTGCTGTGGTCAGCACGCCGCTGCCGGGCGTGGGCGTGTCGTTGCAGGCATTGGAGCACGCTTTGCCGGAGATGGAGTTTTGGTTGCCCACGAGCCAGTTGCCGGCTGTGCAGGTGGATGCTTTGTGCCAGCAGTATGTGCTGGTGGGGCAGGCGCGTGCGCGATTGCCAGAGCGCACTCTGCATGGCATGTTGATGGGTTTTGCCGATTTGGTATTTGAACAGGGAGGGCGCTATTGGGTGCTCGATTACAAATCCAACTACCTTGGCCCAGATGCAACGTTCTACCATGCAGCGGCGCTCGATGGTGCCATGCTCACCCACCGCTATGACGTGCAGGCCGCCCTGTATCTGCTGGCATTGCACCGCCTGCTGCGTCAGCGGTTGGGGGGGCAGTATGTGCCAGAGCAGCATTTGGGCGGGGGCTTGTACCTGTTCTTGCGTGGTATTGACGGGCCACAGGCTGGTGTGGTCATGGTGGAGGCCAATCTGGCCTTGGTAGAGGCACTGGATGCTTTGCTGGGCGAGCCGTCCCTTTCTGTGTGAGTACCCTGGCGTTGGAGCAGCCTGTCATGTCCTTTTCTGTTGAGTTGCCTGTAGATACCGCCCCTGCCTTGGTGCCTGCCACTGTGGCAGACACGCTGCAAACCCTGCGCCAGTGGAGCGAAGTGGGTTGGCTGCGCCGTCTGGACAGCGCCCTGGCCGTTTGGGTGGCCGATCTGGACGCCCAAGCTGAACCGGCCTTGTTGGTGGCTACGGCCTTGCTCACGCACTTGGAAGGCCGGGGGCATACCTGCCTGCCATTGGCACCGTTGTTACAACGTCCAGCGGCTGTGCTGGGGTGGTCTGCCGATGCCCTGAGTGCGCTGGAACTGCTTTGGGCAGTCTTGCCTTCCACGTTGTCTGGCTGGCGTGCCGCTTTGCTCAACAGCCCCGTGGTGTATGACGCTGCTGGACTAGGCCAAGATACCGGTCAGCCGCTGGTGCTCAGTGGTGCAGTGGAGGCGCCCCGACTGTATTTGCGCCGTTATTGGACTTATGAACAGGCAGTGGCGCAGCAGATTGCGGAACGGACGGCAGTTCCTGTGCCGGTAGAGCCTGCTATGGTGCGGGGCTGGCTAGATCGTCTATTTGGGGCCACTTCGGTGGGCGAGGCCACCTTCGGTTGGCAAAAATTGGCTTGCGCCATGGCGTTGCGGGGGCGGCTGTCGGTGATTACGGGGGGGCCAGGTACAGGCAAAACCTATACCGCAGCCCGATTGCTGGCGCTGCTGTTTGCAGTGGATGAGCACCCCGAGCGTTTACGGGTGGCGTTGGCTGCCCCAACGGGTAAGGCAGCTGCACGACTCAAACAGTCCATTGATGCGGCTTTGGCTGGGTTGCACGAACGCTTGGGCGCTACTCTCAATTTGCCTATGCTCACCCAGCGCATGGGGCCAGCCCGTACTTTGCATGCCTTGCTGGGGGCGCGGCCCGATACGCGCCAATTTCAGTACCACGCGGGCCGTTTGTTGGATGTGGATGTGCTGATCGTTGATGAGGCATCTATGGTGCATCTGGAGATGATGGCGGCCTTGCTGGCGGCCTTGCCTGCTTCGGCACGTGTGATTTTTCTGGGAGACAAAGACCAACTGGCCTCGGTGGAGGCAGGGGCCGTGCTGGGTGATTTGTGCCGCGACGCCCAAGCCGGGCGCTATAGCGCAGAGACGGCGGATTATGCGCAGGCTGCTACAGGGCAGTCGTTGCCCGTGGAGTATCTGGTGCCATCGGGCAGCGCAGCGCCCCCTTTAGCGCAGCATACGGTGATGCTGCGCGAGAGTCGCCGCTTTGTTGGCCCGATTGGTCAATTGGCTTTGGCCGTAAACACGGGTGAGGTGGCCGCCGCACGGCGTTTATTAGCCCACGGTACTGCGCAGGTGCTGTGGCGGTTGGATGCCAGCGATGCGGGTGCAATATTGCCGTTGGCAGTGCAGGGGCGTCCAGGCGCTTTGGCCTGTTATCGGTGTTATCTGGAACAGTTGGCGCAGCGCCCTGTAGGAGGGAGTGTGCCTGAGCAGGAAGATTGGGTGCGGCGTGTGCTGGCCGAGTTCGAACGCTTTCGTTTGTTGTGTGCTGTACGCGAAGGAGATTGGGGAGCCATCGGTCTGAACCGGGCCGTAGAGCGGGCTTTGCAGCGTGCAGGGCTGTTGCATCCCCGTGGCGAGTGGTATCTTGGCCGTCCAGTTATGGTTACACGCAACGACCCTGTGTTGGGGGTGTTCAACGGTGATATTGGTATCACATTGCCCGCTATTCAGGAGACTGGGCGGGCTGCAGGCAGCTTGCGTGTGTATTTTGCTGATGGCCCCCAGTTGCGCTCGGTGGGTGTGAGCCGTTTGGCCCATGTGGAAACGGCCTTTGCCATGACTGTTCACAAAAGCCAAGGCTCGGAGTTTGAGCACACGGTGCTGGTCTTGCCCCCGCAAGCGGGGCCGGTGCTGAGCCGAGAGTTGGTTTATACCGGTATCACCCGCGCTCGTCTGGCCTTCACCTTGGTGTCGGCCCAGCCGGGGCTGTTGACAGCCGCCATGCAGCAGCGCACGCAACGCGCCAGCGGCTTGCAAGACTTGTTGCAGCACGGGTGGGCTGCCTAAAGTGCTGTGGCTGCCGTTGGTGCCCATCCGCCTTTCTGTGCTGCGCAGGTGCTGGCTGATCCGCTGCGTGCTGGTCGTGTGGCTGGCCATAGTAGGGGGGGCTGTGGCCTCGCCCCTGTTGCGTCCGGTGGGGCTGGAGCAGGTTTGCTCTGCAATGGGGCCAGCCCGCTGGGTGGGATATCAGGATGGACTGCTGGTGGGTGCGGTAGACCACCTGCTCGATTGCCCCTTGTGCATGGGCACGGCTGCTCCACCCACAGGCGCTTCTGTACCAAGTGCCCCCAGACAAGAGACAGAGAACAGACAGGTGCTGATGGACGCTGCGCCTTGGGTGTGGCGGGCAGCGGCGGCGTTGCCTGCCCGTGGGCCGCCCACGACAGCACTGGGCACCGCAGCGTTTGTGATGCGGGTGCTACAGACCCTGTAGTTTGTTGGAGGGCACCCAGCCGGGTTGCCTGTGGATTGGTTTTTTGAGAGGTGCTACATGCGGTGGCACCGGAGTATCTATATGTTGTTGCAACGCTTTGTTTCCCCTTTATTCCTGACCGCTGTGCTGTGTGCTGGTGTGGTTCATGCCCAGACGGTTGCTCCTGTGGTGGCAGAAAATGCGTGGGTGCGTGCCAGTGTCGTGGGCCAAAAGGCTACGGGTGCTTTCATGCGCTTGACGGCGAGCAGTGCCGCCCGTTTAGTGCGGGCAGAGTCTCCTGTAGCCGGTGTGACCGAGATCCATGAAATGAAGATGGATGGTGATGTGATGAGAATGCGGGCAGTGGCTGGTTTGAACCTGCCAGCAGGCACCGTGGTAGAGCTCAAGCCGGGCGGATACCACGTCATGTTGATGGATTTGAAGGCTCCCTTGGCCCAAGGCACACAGGTGCCTTTGACGCTGGTGTTCCAAGATGCCCAAGGGGCACAGTCACAGTTGTCTTTGCAGTTGCCAGTCAGTGCCAAGATGCCAAGCAATGCCCCAGTGCATGGGACAGCCCACCACCACTAAAAAAGTAGACTGTATCGCTCTGTGGCTTGTCACTGCCTTGGGTTAAGCTGTAGGCATCTTTTGATCACCCAGCGGAGCGGCCATGAGCGATACATCCTCTTTCGGTTTTGGCAATTTTTTGCCAGGCTTTGACTTTTTGCAAAACCTGACCCAGGGGGCGGCCAGCAGTTTGCCGCAGATGCCCAATATGTCGAGTTGGATAGCACCCACCATCAGCGTAGAGGAGTTGGAAAAACGCATTACCGAGCTGAAGGCCGTGCAGTTTTGGTTAGAGCAAAACTCCCGCGCACTGACGGCCACCATCCAAGCCCTCGAAGTGCAGAAAATGACGCTCGCCACGCTCAAGGGAATGAATTTCAGCATGGCGGACATGGCCAACGCCTTCACTATCAAAAAGACGGATGCCAGTGCCAGCCCTGCGCAGGCTGCTGCTCCGGCAGCACCACCGGACGCTGCCAGTGAAACGGCCAGTACCGCGTCTGCCGAAGCAGCTCCCAGTGTGGTAGACCCCATGCAATGGTGGGGGGCATTGACTCAGCAGTTTCAGCAAATTGCTGCAACGGCCATGACCGAAGCGACCAAGGCGGGAGCCACCGATCTGGCGGCAGAAGCCTTCAAGACGGCTACCGATATGGCGGCCAAGAGTGTGCAAACGGTCAAGGAGGCCACCCTGCAGGCAGCCACAGTGGCCAGTGCAGCGGCACAACAGGCCAGTCAGGCGGCAGCACCTGTCAAGAAGGCCACAGCACGCAAGGCGGCACCCACACAGAGCACACCGGGCGCAGAAGATGCTCCGGCTGAGTCCGATACAGAGCCGCGCAAAGCGGCGGTGCGCCGTACCAAGGCGGCCCGTTGATCGTCTTTGCTGGTTGGATCGGCCTGTTATGAAACGCTGTCCCACAGGCCATGCGACACATCCCCAGTGGCGTATGGCTGCTGCGTTGGCGCTGGCCCAATTGCGGGCGCACATGGCCCTGCCTGGTTATGCTGATACGCCCAATTTGGGGCTGCTCTACATCACGGATCACTATGCCAGCGAGGCGCAGGGCATACTGGATTTTTTCAGTGCCGAGTTGCCTACCGTCACCGATTGGAGTGGCATGGTCGGTATCGGTGTTTGTGCCAGTGGGGCAGAGTATTTTGATGAGCCTGCGCTGTCGGTGATGTTGCTGGAGCTGCCAGTGGACCAATACCGTGTGTTTTCGGGGGTAGCGCCACTGCCCCGCACTGGACACAGTGGTTTTACGGCGCGCACAGCACTGGTACATGCCGATGGCCGTACCCCTGATTTGCCAGGCTTGATTGCTGAGATTGCCGAGCGCACAGACAGTGGCGCTGTCTTTGGTGGTTTGGTAGCCAGCCGTGGTCGCAGTGTGCAGTTTGCTGTCAGTAGCAGTGGCACGGTAGCGGGTCAGGGTGCTGCCAGTGGTGTGTTTGACGGGGGGCTTTCTGGCGTAGCTTGGGGGGCGGAACTGGGGCTGGTGTCGCGTGTCACCCAGGGTTGCCAACCCGTGGGGCCGCGTTACCAGATCACGGCTGCACAAGACAATGTGGTGCTGGCGCTGGATGACGAACCAGCCCTAGACGTTTTGCTGCGCACATTGGGCGTGTCACTCCAGGCCGATCCGCACCAAGCGGTTGAAAAGGTGCGGGGCATCTTGGCCGGTCTGATGGATATGCCCAACAGCCACTCCATGCCTACCGTGCAGCACCCCGGTCATTTAGGCGCAGAGGTGCGGGTGCGCCACATCGTGGGGCTTGATGGCACTCGACGGGGTATTGCCTTGGCCGATCATGTGCATCCGGGTATGGGCTTACAGTTTTGCCAGCGCAGCCCTGCGGCAGCACGGGCAGATTTGGTGCGTATCTGTGCGGAAGTGCGCGAAGAGCTGACGCCAGACATGCTGGAAGTAGCTCCTGCCCATACGGTGCCATCGCCCGTGCTACCCAAGCACATCACTGGGGCTATTTATGTGAGCTGTTCGGGGCGTGGTGGCAGCCATTTTGGTGCGCCAGGTGCTGAGCTGCAATGGGTGCGCCATGCCTTGGGCGATGTGCCTTTGGTCGGGGTTTTTGCGGGCGGTGAGATTGCAGGCCACCATCTGTATGGCTATACCGCTGTGCTGACGGTGTTGACGGCACCAGAGATAGACGAGGACTGAAGAGCCCCACACAGTAAAGGCGCCACGAAGGCGCCTTGGTGATGGCATGAAACCGGGGGCTGCTGGTGGTCAGGCCGGTCTCGGTGCTGGCATCAGGCCTGTTCGGCGGCCTTCTTTTGCAGGATCACATACAGTTGATCCTTGAGGTGGAGTTTTTCTTTCTTCAGGTTTTCGATTTCAACATCGGTGCCAGGAATGGTGCGGGCTTCCATGGCCTTGATCTTGTGATCCAGGTCGTTGTGTTCGTCAAACAGGCGAGTGAAGTGGTGGTCAACATGCTTGAGTTGGGTGATCAGCTCGCGGTACTCGGGAAACATGGGTAATCCTTGTAAAGGGGGAGTTCGGGGCGCCGGACATCGACGCGCCACTGTTTGCAACTATACCCACCCTTGAACCAGACCCCAAGAACCCGAGTGCCGCACGGGCCTTGCAATGGGCCGCAAGTCAGCGGCGCATGGCTGCCAAAGCTGCAAATTCCCAACGGCGTGCGGCCAGCAACAGGGTGTAGCCTTCGCGTTGATTTTCAGGCAGTTTCTGGTCGGCCAGGTGTTGTTGGGCAAAGTCTTGCGCCACCCGTTGTAGGCGCTCCATGAAGGCGGGAGCCAAAGCTTGGCTGATGCTGCCATGCACCAGCAGCAGCCCCTCGCCGGGGCCGTCAAAACTGCCACCAAAATAGTCCAGCAGTGCATGCTCCCGAAAATACTGCATCACGGGCCCGTGGGGCCGCCAGCGGAAGGTTTTGGCGAGCTTGAGGCGATAGCGGTTCAGCGGTCGCAATTCGATGATGCCAATGCGGTCTAGTTGGGCCAGTGCCGCAATGGCCTGCGCCTGCGTCACGCGGTAGCTGTGGGTGATTTGTTCTAGTGTCCATTGGCTGAGCACGCAAATGGCAACCAACAGCAGCACTCGGTCGGCCACTACCGCTTGCTCTTGGGCGTGGCTGAGTTGGGCCAGCAGGGGCTGGGCCTCCAGCACACGCCGAGCCAAATCGGCAAAATCCAGTTTGAGTACGCGGCAGATGGCATCCATGCGTGACAGGGGCATGTCGCCTTTGGCCAACATCCGTTTCACGCTGGATTCGGCCATGCCCAGTGCCTGGGCTACATCGGCATAGGTCAGCCCGGCAGCCTTGAGTTCTTGCTTGAGGGCGATGACGAGGTCGGCAGTGGTGCTCATCGAATGCTCCGAGAAACCTCGGCATTTATGCCGGGAAGGAAAGGAGCGCAGCCGAGAGGCTGCACTGGGTTGAAAAAACGGGCTACCATGCCCGGATGAGCACCAAGGTGTACCGTTACCGCGTCAAGTCTTTGAACGGCTTGCTGAACCAGCAGGCGCGGGCGGTGAACTTTGTCTGGAACTTCTGCAACGACACGCAAAAGCGCGCCTTGAAGTGGCGCAAGCCTTGGCCTACCGGCTTTGACTTGAATAAGCTCACGACCGGCAGCAGTAAAGAGCTGGGCATCCACTCGGGCACAGTGAATGCAGTGTGTGAGCAATACGCCAAGTCGCGCAAGCAGTTCAAGCGCCCCTATCTGCGCTACCGTGGCAAACGCACGCTGGGCTGGGTTCCACGCAAAGGCCGGGAGTTGAAGCGCGAGGGCAATGCCTTTCGTTTTGCCGGTAACACTTTCCGCGTCTTTGATTCGCGCCCATTGCCTGAAGGCAAGATAAAGGATGGCACCTGCTTTGCTCAAGATCGGCGTGGTAACTGGTTCCTCAACATCGCGGTCGAAATGCCAGACGCACCCACCCGGCAGCCTTTGCGCGGTGTCGGGATTGACTTGGGCTTGAAAGAGTTGGCTACCCTGTCCACCGGCGAGAAAATCGAGCACCCGCGTTACCTTCGCCAATGGGAAGCCAAGCTGGCCCAAGCGCAGCGGGCGCACAAAAAATGCCAAGTGACCAACATCCATGCCAAGATGGCCAATTGCCGTATGGACTTTCTGCACAAGGCTAGCACGGACATCGTGCGCCGCTTTGATTACATCGCTGTGGGTAACGTCAGCAGCGGCAAACTGGCTAAGACCAAGATGGCCAAAAGCGTGTATGACGCATCTTGGCATTCCTTCAAAACCATGCTGGCGTACAAGTCGGTGGCGAATGGCGCGTGGTATGAAGAAGTGAATGAAGCGTTTTCTTCCCAAGTCTGTTCGCATTGCGGCGCACTGCCCGATTCGAGGCCGAAAGGTATCGCAGACCTTGGAATAAGGCACTGGGTTTGTTCGGAGTGTGGTGGTGCGCATGACCGTGATGTAAATGCCGCCAAAAATATTCTGAATAAATCCAGTGCCCGCTCGGGACATCGAGCGCCTGTAGAGGGAATCGCCGTCCTTTAGGGCGGCGAGGATGTCAAAGATACTGCCAGTATCGCCAGATGCGTCTGGTGCAGGGTTTTGTGCTTTGTTGTAGCGGCAGGTGGGCACAATCTGCAACACGCCTTCCCGCCATCCTCTTACGAGCCTGCCATGCCCCACTCCGAGCACCCGAACCAGTTTGCCCTGCTGCGCCAGCGCCGCTTTGCACCGTTTTTCTGGACGCAGTTTGCTGGGGCGGCCAACGACAACCTGTTCAAATTTGCTTTTACGGTGCTGGTGACTTACCAGCTGCAAGTGGCATGGCTGTCGCCCACATTGGCTGGGTTGGTGATTGGGGCGTTGTTTATTTTGCCGTTTTTGCTGTTTTCGGCCACAGCAGGCCAGCTTACCGACAAGTTTGAAAAGACGCGCATCATCCGCTTTGTCAAAAGCCTAGAGATTGCCATCATGCTGCTGGCTGGGGCGGGTTTTATGCTGGGCAGTGTCGGGGTGCTGCTGCTGTGTACTTTTTTGATGGGGGTGCATTCCACCCTGTTTGGCCCGGTCAAGTTTGCTTATTTACCCCAAGCACTCAACGAGCGCGAACTCACCGGTGGTAACGGCATGATTGAGATGGGCACTTTTGTGGCTATTTTGTTGGGCAATGTGGCCGGTGGTTTGTTGGTGGCCCTGCCCAATATAGGCCCGACCATGGTGGCCTTGGCCTGCTTGGGGTTGGCCTTGGCCGGGCGGGTGCTGGCGCAGTTTATTCCGGCAGCTCCGGCCACCGATCCCCATCTGCAGATCAACTGGAACCCCATCAGCGAGACTTGGCGTAACCTCAAGCTGGCACATGGCAACATTGTGGTGTTTCGCTCGTTGTTGGGCATTAGCTGGATGTGGTTCTTTGGTGCCGTGTTTTTGGCCCAATTTCCCAGCTTTGCCCGCGATGTGTTGCATGGCGACGCCCATGTGGCCTCCTTGCTGCTGGTGGTGTTTTCGGTGGGCATTGGCACAGGCTCGCTGTTGTGTGAAGTGTTGTCGCGCCGCCATGTAGAGATCGGACTGGTGCCGCTGGGTGCTATTGGCATGACGGTTTTTGCCGTCGATCTGTATGCGGCAGCACACAGCTTGCCCACAGTCGCGCAGATGGGTGTGACCGCCTTTGTGGCCCAGCCTGCCCATTGGCGGGTGATGTTGGATTTGCTGCTGCTGAGTTTGTTTGCCGGGTTGTATAGCGTGCCCATGTATGCGTTGATCCAGATGCGCAGCCAGCCCACGCACCGCGCACGCATCATTGCGGCCAACAATATCCTCAATGCGTTGTTCATGATTGCCAGCTCTGTATTGGCGGGGGCTTTGTTGGGGGCTGGCTGGACGGTGCCCGAGGTGTTTTTGGCTACTGGGTTGGCTAATGCTGTGGTGGCTGGCTATATCTTCTTGTTGGTGCCTGAATACCTGTTGCGCTTTATTGCCTGGGTGTTGTCGCGTTTGGTGTATCACTTCAAGGTCAAGGGCGATGAGCATCTGCCTACCAGTGGTGCCGCCATATTGGTGTGCAACCATGCGGGGTTTGTGGATCGGGTCTTGCTGATGGCGGCCAGCCCCCGGCCTATTTGTTTTGTGGTGGAGCCTGCTTTGTTGCATCAACCTTGGGGTGGTTGGCTGTTGCGTTTGTCCAAAGCCATTGCCTGGGCGTCTGGGCCAAACGATGCACTGGCACGCCAGCAAGCGCAGGCTACAGCGTTGCAGGTGCTGCGCGAAGGTGATTTATTGGCCGTGACCTCAGAGCAAGACAGCCTGCAATTGCTGGCGCAAGCCCACGCAGCAGGCATTGCCGTGTCTTGTGTACCTTTGGCCCTGCACCAACCTGCCCATGCGGCTTGGGGGCGGGTGCAGTTGCAGGTGGGGGCCGCCTTGGCCCCCACAGATTGCACTCCGCAGGGGCTGCGCCAGCGTCTGGATGCTCTGCGCCCCTGAGCTGGTGTGGTGCCGAGGAGGCCATTACGCCAGGTCTGCTGGGCTGAGGCAACAGCAGTTGCGCCCTTGGGCCTTGGCGCGGTAGAGGGCGGCATCGGCAGCGCGCAATAGATGTTCGGGGTGGGTGCCGATACGGGGGATGCCTGCGGCCAGACCGACACTGACAGTCACTACTGGCCCCAGAGGGGAGTCGGCGTGTGCAATGGCTGCGGCTTGCACGGCCACACGGATGCGTTCGGCGCTGGCATAGGCATCGGCAATATCTGCACCGGGCAGCACCAACACAAACTCCTCGCCACCATAGCGGGCTACCAGTTCGCCAGCCCGGTGGATGCCTCCAGACAGAATGTGCGCTACTTGTTGTAAACAGACATCGCCCGCCTGATGACCATCGTGGTCGTTGTATCGCTTGAAAAAGTCTACATCCAGCATGATGACTGCCAGTGGCGTGCCTTGTCGGGTGGCACGCTGCCATTCGGTTTGCCAGACTTCGTCAAACTTGCGTCGGTTGGCCAATCCGGTCAGGCTGTCGGTGGTGCTCAGGGTGGCTAGCTGGTGGTTGGCCGCTTCTAGTTCGGCAGTGCGTTTGCGCACACTGTCTTCCAGCATGGCATTGGCCGCTTGGATTTCTTGGCCCAGACGTTCGCGTTCGCGCAGTTCTTCGCGCAAGCGGCGCGAGAATACAACACTCACGCCAATCAGCAACAGCACTGCCCCCACACGCAACCCCAGGGCGGCGGTGCGGGCCTTGGCAAAACGCTGGGCCTGTGCGCCCAGCTCTGCCGTGAGGGCGCCAACGGCGGTTTCACTGTTGATCTCGTAGAGCTTTTTGGTGAGCAGATAGTCGTCATCAAACAACAAGCGCCGCGCCTGCAACCATTGTTCTTGTCGCATGGCCGCAATGGCATGGGCTTCAATGGTGCGCAATTTGTCATGGTCTGCCTGTACCACCGTGATCTCGTCAGACAGGCCCAAAGTGGCTGTCAGCTGTTTGACCGATTGCAGTGTGCTGTCCAGATCCGTTCCTACCCGGTCATAGGTGCTGGCACGCAAAGTGTTTTCTTCTAGCACTGCCGTGCTCAACATGCCGTTGAGTTCTTGCTGTAGGCGTGCCATGCGCTCCAGTTGGGTATGTACGGTCAGATGGCGTTCGTGCATCTGCTCGTTGTGTATGTCTACATACCAGCCAATGGCCGTGGTCAGAACCAAGATGGCAATGGCAATATAGATGCTGCCCAGAAGCTTCATGACGGCGGCGGATTACTCAAGCACCTTGTCCGCCTTTTTTAGCAGCGCGGGGGCTAGTTCCACGCCTTGCGCTTTGGCCGCGCGCAGGTTGATGGCCAGACTGAATTTTTCTACCGGCCCCCAAGGAATATTGCCAACGGCGGCTCCCTTGAGTACCAGTGCGGCCTTTTTACCTGCAGCGTAGCCCACCAAAAAGTAATCTAGTCCGTAGGCTGCCACAGCACCACGCGCAACGCTGTCTACATCGCCAGCAAACAGGGGTATTCGGTGTCGGTTGGCCACGGCCACCAGTGCTTCCAGATTGGCGACGGTGGTGTTGTCGGAGGTGATGGTAAAAGCCTGCACTTTGCCCACCAACGAAGTGGCTGCTGGGCCGACCTCGTTGCTGTGGCGGATGGGTACTTCGATCAGCTCCAGCCCTAGCTGTTGCGCCGCTGCCCGCATGGCCTTGGTATGGGTGATGGAGTTGACTTCGGCGGGGTTATAAATGGTGCCCCACTGTTTGGCCTGCGGCGCCATCTTGGCGTAGGTCTCCATTTGCAACACCACAGGCCATAAATCACTGACGCCGGTCACATTGGTCTGTGTGGTCTGGCCGCGCTCACTGCGCTGGGGCACGATGCCTGCACCCAGTGGGTCGGTAATGGAAGAAAAAATAATCGGAATGCTGCGTGTGGCCTGCACTACGGCCTGTGTGGTGGGCGTGGCAATGCTGTGGATCAGGTCGACTTGCTCGCGCACCAAGGTTTGGGCAATGGCATGGGCTTGTTCTAGACTCCCTTGGGCATTGTGGCGCAGATAGCGAAGGTTGGTCCCTTCTTTAAAGCCCGCACTGAGCAGTGCGGCCTCAAAGCCTTTTTGGTCGGCATCCAGTGCTGCATGGGAGACGATTTGTGTAACCCCAATACGGATGATCCGGTGGTGGCCCTGCGCTAGGGCGTTGCCTGCCCAACCCAGAGCACTGGCAGCCAATGCGCAGCCGGTTTGCAATAACTGGCGTTTGCTCGGGCAATCGAGGCGATGGTGCATGGTGATCCCATAGTGAAGAACGGTTTTTGTTCTGAAACTCTAAAAATGGACAACCCGTAGAGCTTGCAAATGCTTGCATCAAGATAAGATGAAACAAATAGTAGCTGGAATCGTATAGGTTTTTACTAATATGCCGATAGGGGTTCTTCCTGCATGGCCTCGATTTGCTCGTGCAACATGTCTACTTGGCCGCGCCAATAGTCGCTGCTGCCAAACCACGGGAAGTTGATCGGAAAAATGGGGTCTTGCCAACGCCGGGCCAGCCAGGCGCTGTAGTGAATGAGGCGCAGTGTGCGCAGGGGCTCTATCAAGGCCAGTTCGCGCCGATCAAATGGGCGCAGTTGTTCGTAGCCCTCTAGCAAGGCACTGAGTTGCCCGGTGCGCTGGCGCCGGTCGCCCGAGAGCAGCATCCACAAGTCCTGAATGGCTGGCCCCATGCGTGCATCGTCCAGATCAACAAAGTGTGGGCCACCGCGCCCGTATTCGTCCAGTGGTGTCCAGAGAATGTTGCCGGGGTGGCAGTCGCCATGCAGGCGCAAGGCGGTGGCATGGGGCAGGCCGCCGTGGGGGCCACCAGTGGCAGCGATCAAGGCCAGTGCTTGTTCGCAAGCATCGCGCCAAGCAGATTGCACGTCCAGTGGAATGATGGCTTGCGCCAGCAGCCAGTCGCGTGCCTCGCTGCCAAAGCTGGTGGCATCGAGTGCTGGGCGGGCGACAAAAGGCTGGGCTGCCCCCACGTTGTGGATGCGGGCCAGAAAGCGGCCCAGCCATTCCAGCACTTCCCAATCGTCCAGCTCAGGCTGGCGGCCACCACGCCAAGGACTGACCGAAAAGGCAAACCCGCCATGTTGGTGCAATGTCTGGCCTTGCAACACCAGTGGAGCCACGGCAGGCACCTCGGCCTCTTGCAGTTCGGCGGCAAAAGCGTGTTCTTCCAGAATTTGTGTCTGGCTCCAGCGTTCGGGGCGATAGAACTTAGCCACCACACGGCTGCTGTCCTCTAGCGTTACTTGGTAGACGCGGTTTTCGTAGGATGACAACGCCATCAAACGCCCATCACCATACAGGCCAACGCCAGCCAGTGCATCCAGCACCACATCGGGCGTGAGGGAAGAAAAAGGGTGGTGTGCAGCCCTAGGGGCAGTGGAGGCGTTCATGCAGCCATTGTCGCGTGCCCTTGGCAATAAAAAAAGCCGGAAATATACCGTGGTGGTACATGCCGGCTTGATGGCGCCAACAGGGCATGGCCCTGTTGGCTGGTGGGGGTGTTGCTCAGTACTTGTATACGCCTTGGCCCGTCTTGCGGCCCAAGCGGCCAGCGGCCACCATTTCCTTGAGCAGTGGGGCAGGACGGTATTTGCTGTCGCCAAAGCCGTCTAGGAACACTTCCATGATAGCCAGACAGACATCCAGACCAATCAGATCGGCCAGCGCCAGTGGGCCCATGGGCTGCCCGCAACCCAGCTTCATGCCTGCATCGATGTCTTCGGCGGTGGCTAAGCCTTCGGCCAACACAAAGAAGGCTTCGTTGATCATGGGCACCAGAATCCGGTTGACCACAAAGCCGGGGTTGTTCTTGACGGTGATGGGCGTCTTGCCCAATGCCTTGGCCAGTGCCTGCACGGCATCGTGGGTTGCATCGCTGGTTTGCAGACCTCGAATCACCTCTACCAGCGCCATCATGGGCACGGGGTTGAAGAAGTGCATGCCCACAAACTTGTCGGGGCGGCCTGTGGTGGCGGCCAACTCGGTGATGGAGATAGACGAGGTGTTGGTAGCGATGATGACTTCAGGATCGACCAGCGCATCAACCTGCTTGAGAATCTTCACCTTGATGTCGTGGTTTTCGGTGGCGGCTTCAATCACCAGTTGTGCGGCCTTCAGGTCGTCGTAGCTGGTACTGGTTTTGATGCGGGCCAAGATGGCATCTTTGTCGGCGGCGCTGATCTTTTCTTTCTTGACCAGGCGATCCAAGCTGCCTGCAACAGTGGCCAACCCTTTTTGTACGGCGGCGTCAGAGATGTCTACCAGGATGGCGTTGATACCCGCAACTGCGCAGGCTTGCGCAATGCCGTTGCCCATGGTTCCGGCGCCGATGATGCCGACAGTGGTGATGGTCATATACAAAATCCTCTTTAAAGTAGAACAAAGGCCACACAAAAGCTGCCCGTGGGAGTAGCCCCACGATGCGCAGTGACACAGCATAACCAAGTTCATTGACAGCATCGCGATTTTGGAGGCGCATATCGGCCCGTCTTTGCTGGTGGGCTGGTGTGTGCCGTCTGGATTACAGTTTGGCGTTGCGTGGGCCGCTGGCCCTGTTCTTCTGGTTTGATCTGTATTTTTTTGAAAGCACTCCATGACCACCCTTGGCACTCCCTTGTCTCCCCATGCCACCAAAGTGATGCTGCTCGGTTCGGGCGAGTTGGGCAAGGAGGTGCTGATTGCCTTGCAGCGCCTGGGTGTAGAAACCATCGCCGTAGACCGTTATGACCATGCTCCTGGTCAGCAGGTTGCCCACCATGCGCGCACCATCGCCATGAGCGACCCAGCACAATTGCAAGCCTTGATCGAGGCCGAAAAGCCCCACTGGGTCGTGCCTGAGATTGAGGCCATTGCCACCCCGATGCTGGAGCAGTTGGAGGCAGCCGGTGTGGTGCGTGTGATTCCTACCGCCCGTGCTGCGCGCCTAACGATGGATCGTGAAGGCATTCGCCGCTTGGCAGCCGAAACCCTGGGCCTGCCCACCAGCCCCTATCGGTTTTGCGATTCCTTGCAAGCGTTGCAAGCCGCCATTGATGGCGGCATTGGCTACCCCTGTATCGTTAAACCGGTCATGAGCAGCTCGGGCAAGGGCCAAAGCAAAATAGATGGCCCACAAGATGTGCAAAAGGCGTGGGATGTGGCGATGGCCGGTGGCCGGGTCAGCCACGGACGGGTGATTGTGGAGGGCTTTATTGATTTTGATTATGAAATCACCCAGCTCACAGTGCGCGCCTTGGATGCTGAGGGCCAAGTAGCCACCCATTTTTGTGATCCGATTGGCCATGTGCAGGTTGGCGGCGATTATGTTGAAAGCTGGCAGCCCCACCCCATGCACCCGGTGGCGTTAGAAAAATCCCGCCATATTGCCAAGACCGTGACCGACAACCTGGGCGGCCAAGGGCTGTTTGGCGTCGAGTTGTTTGTGAAGGGGGAGCAAGTGTGGTTTAGCGAGGTCAGCCCCCGTCCACATGACACGGGCCTTGTCACCCTGTGTACCCAGCACCAGAGTGAGTTTGAACTGCATGCCCGTGCCATTTTGGGTTTGCCGGTAGATACCAGCCTGCGCAACCCCGGTGCCAGCGCCGTGATTTATGGTGGCATGGAGGCCACTGGCATGGTGTTTGACGGTGTAGACGACGCATTGCGCGTGCCAGATACCGATTTGCGCCTGTTTGGCAAGCCGGAGAGCTTTGCCAAGCGCCGCATGGGGGTGGCGCTGGCCCGTGCTACTGATGTAGACGTGGCTCGCCAAAATGCCAAGTTGGCTGCCAGCAAGGTGCGTCCACGCCGGGTCTGAGTGGGTGGTTAGGCGCCATCGGCGTGTGCATGTGCCGTGGCGAGCTTGAAGACGGACACGGTTCTGACCAGATCTGCGGCTTGCTGGCGCAGGCTGTTGGCGGCAGAGGCCATCTCTTCCACCAGTGCGGCATTTTGTTGGGTGGTCTGGTCCATGTGAACGATGGCTTCTCCCACCTGTTGCACGCCTGCACTTTGTTCATGGCTGGCGTTGCTGATCTCATGCATCAGTGAGGCAACCTTCTGAATCTCTGCAATCGCCGATTGCATGCTGTGGCCTGCCTTTTCTACCAGTACGCCCCCGTGCTGGATTTGCTCCACGCTGTTGCTAATGAGCTCTTTGATTTCTTGGGCGGCTTGGGCCGAGCGGCCTGCCAATGCCCGCACTTCACTGGCTACCACGGCAAAGCCCCGGCCATGCTCTCCGGCGCGGGCAGCTTCTACTGCTGCATTGAGGGCCAAGATATTGGTTTGGAAGGCAATGCCATCAATCACCGTGATGATTTCTGCAATACGGTGGCTACTGGCCTCAATGCCCTTCATGGTTTGTACCACCTGCTCCACCACTTGACCACTGTCAATCACCACTTGGCTGGCATCTTGGGCCAGATGGTTGGCTGTTTCCGAATGATCGGCGTTGGTTTTGACGGTGCTGCCCAACTCTTCCATAGAGGCGGCTGTTTGCTCTAAGGCACTGGCCTGGCTGGCTGTGCGTTGGCTTAAGTTTTGGTTGCCTTGCGCAATTTCGGCGCTGGCCAGAGCGACGCTCTCGGAGCCGGTGCGCACTGTGGTGACCACACGGGTCAAGCCTTCGCCAATGCTGTTCATGGCGTGCAGCAAATCGCCGATTTCGTCGTGCCGTGATTCTGTCAGATGCCCGGACAAATCGCCCGAGGCCAAGGTGGCGGCTACTGTGCAGGCTTGTTGGATGGGTTGCACAATCATGCGCCGGATAAACACAAACCAGGCGGCTGCTAATAAACCCACTGCCAACAGTCCCAACATGGCAAACCAGAAAATCAGTCGATGTGCTTGCGCTGTGTACTCTTCTACATAGGTGCTGGCAGCAATCACCCAGTCCCAGCTGGGGTGGTGGGCATAGGCAATCAGTTTTTTTCTGGGGGTGGTTTCGTCAGAGCCTTGGTTCATCCAACGGTAATGCAGGGTGCCGTTCTTTTTCTCCAGCATTTCGCGAATAAAGAACTGCCCATCTGCATCTTGGGTGTCTAGCAGGTTTTTGCCTTCTAGCACTGGATGCACTACCAGTGTGCCCATGTTGTTGCCAGGCTTAGAATCTAAGATGTAATAGTAACCAGATTGGCCGACCTTCAATTTCTTGATGGATTCTTTCATGTTGGCAAAGAATTCTGAGAAATCCAAGCCAATAAAAAGAATACCCAGCACATTGCCTTGGGCATCTTTGATGGGGTCGTAGCGGGTCATATAGCGCCGCCCAAACAAGGTGGCAATACCCATGTAAGCTTGGCCACTTTGCACTTTGGGGTAGCCAGGATGGGCTTTGTCGAGCAGGGTGCCTACAGCACGTTCGCCTTTGTCATCTTTGAGGGAAGTGGTGACGCGCACAAAATCATGCCCGTCTTTGACAAACACCGTGGCGATGGCCCCTGTGCTTTGTGTGAAGTGATCTACTACCTGATAATTAAGATTGATGGGGGTGCCATTGACCCCAAGCACCGGAACTTGCCGATCTTTGATGGGCATTTTCTCGGCAGAAATTTCAAAATTGCCAGAAAAATTACGAGAAAAGCTTTGGGCTAAAAATTCTGCGCGTCGGTACAGATCTGTATCACTGGCTTCCAAAAAGCTCACCATCATGTGAATATGCTGGGCCAGTTCGTCTTCGGCTCGCTGCTCAATGTTTTTTGAAACAAAAAAACCAATCAAACCAATCAATGCTGCCAATACAAGGGATACCAAAATGAAGTTGGCAGCGGCCAGTTTTTGGCCTAGACCCAGGGATTGGTATTTGTTGGATAGAAGCGTCATGGGTTTTTTGTCATAGAGAGGATGACAAGGAGCCATCCAGTTCGTACATCGCGTGACTAATTGTAACTTGATCAAAATCAGAGTGACCAATGCCGTCAAATGGATGGATACTGTGGTGATGTCTGTGACGGTTCCTACGCTTGTTTCGCGCCATAGTGACGCTGTGCCTGCCCGGTTTGGGTGGTTGCGCAGGCCGGTGGTTTGGGTGCTGCTATGGGCCGTCTGGTCTTTGCTCTGGTTGGGCTATTACGCCCAACATGAGGTGTTGAACCGTTGGATTTGCCAGGCTGCACCGTGATATTGCGTTTATTACAGGCGGAGGCAGCTTACGATGGGCTGCTGTGGCCCTACCGTGTGCGTGCCGACCGCATCATGGTGTGGATGAACTTGTTCTTGCTGTTGGTGTGTACCGCTCTGGCACCGTGGCGGGCAACCTATGCGGTGGTCGGGCTGGTTGGGTTGCCTACGATGCTGTTGGCCTATGCCTTGGCACAGGCTTGGCCGGGGCAACTGGTGACGCGGCTTTTTATGGGCTGTGCATTTATGGCTTATACCGGCCTCATCATCCACCAGTCTGGGGGCGATATTGAGGCGCATTTTGCAGCCTTTGGCCTGATTGGTGTTTTGCTTTACTACCGCGATTGGCGCAGTATTGTGGCCGCCACGGTGTTTATCTATCTACACCATTTGGTGCTCGGCTATGCCCAAACCTTGGGTGTGCCCGTGTATGTGTTTGACCAGAACAACTTTTGGGTGCTGTTTGGCGTGCATGTGGCGTATTTTTTGCCCTTTATTGCCATGATGGTTTACCTGTCGGTCTGGTTGCGGCGCGAGGGTTATGAGGCCCAGCATGTGATTGTGCTGGCCCAGCAGGTGGTGCAGGGCAATTTGATGGATGATGGCACGCCATCGGCTGTATTGGCCCACGGCAATATGCCGCTGGTGGCCGCTGTGCAGCAAATGAAGCGGCGCTTGCTCGATTTGCTCAAGGTGCTGCCGGTAGCAGCAGCGGTGGTGCGTATTGATACCGGCACCATTGTGAGTATCAATGAGGCTTGGGAGCGCCGCATTGGCCCCTTGGGCGGCAAAGATGACCGCATTGGTGAGTCTCCTATCTGGGCTGATCCGGCCACATGGTCAGACCTGATCGCCCGCATGCACAGTGCGGCAGAAAAGCTCATCAACAAGACCGAGGTGGTGCTGCGCAAAAATGACGGTACGCCCATGATTTGCGAGTTGTCCATTGTGCTGCACGAGGGCGTTACACCCGTAATGGCGATATTGACGGTGGAGGACATCACCTTGCGCCGCCGGGCTGAAGAGACCATGAAGCGTCTGGCCTTTCGTGATGCACTGACCGATTTGCCCAATCGGGCCAGTCTGCAAGTGGCGCTAGAGTTGGCTATCAATGCCAGAGACCAAGGTGGCCAGAGCGGTGTGCTGGTCATGCTGGACTTGGATGGCTTCAAGCCGGTCAACGACCACTATGGGCACGATGCGGGCGATGAGGTCTTGCGCACCATTGGCACCCGATTGCAGTGGCTGAATCAGCGTGCCGATGTGGCGGCCCGCCTTGGGGGGGATGAGTTTTGCTTGGTGCTGGGGCACGGTATCACAGCCCCCGAGGCTGTTGCTACGGCAGAGCAGGTGATTGCAGCGGTGTCGCAACCTATCAGGTTGGGCGATGGGGGGCCGTCCGTGTGTGTGGGTGCCAGTGCCGGGGTGGCATGCTTGACGCCCGAGGTGCACAACATAGAGGATTGGCTCAAACGCGCCGATGAGGCGCTGTACAGAGCCAAGCGCAGTGGCAAGAACCGTGTTTGCACGGCCCCAGAGTGCCAGATGGGTTGAGAGCAGTGGCTAACCTGGCCTACTGCGAGGGCGGGTGTCAACCGCTCATGACCGGAATCTTCGCGGCAGCTCTTGGTACGGTGGGGGCGTAGGGCGGCTCAGGGCAGGTCTTTGTTGGGCACGGCTTGCGCGCTGTCTCTTGGCCCTACGGTGCCCAAGCGGCTTTTGAGCGATTGTGGTTGGCCTGTGAGCAGGGCGGCGTAGTTGGTGGTGTTGGCCAGCACTTTTTTCACATAGTCACGGGTTTCGGTAAAGGGCACGTTTTCGGCCCAAATGGCAGCATCCAGCACTGGGCCGTTGCGCCAGTTGCGTGGGCGGCCTGGCCCCGCGTTGTAAGCGGCAGCAGCCATGGGCATGGAGCCTGCAAAGTCGTCCAATGCCAGCTTGAGGTAGGCGGTGCCGATGGTGATGTTGGTGTCGCGGTCGTTGATCTGCTCGGGGGTAAAGCCTTCCAAGCCAATTTTCTTGGCCGTCCAGCGGGCGGTGGCGGGCATGACCTGCATCAGCCCCGAGGCTCCTACGCCAGAGCGGGCATCCATGATGAAGCGGCTTTCTTGGCGTATCAATCCATACACATAGGCGGGGTCAAGGCCAATGCCTTGGCTGCGGGCTACCACCGTGCTCTGAAAAGGCATGGGGTAACGCTGGGTGTAGTCCATGAGGCTGCGGGTGCGTTCGCTGGTGTTAATGCAGCGGTCCCAGACTTGGCGTTGGCAGGCCAGATCGGCAGCAGCCAGCAACTCGCGGTCTGTCATGCCGCCGGGGGTGTGCAAGTTGGTGCTGTAGTTCCATTCGCGGGTGCCTTCGGGGCGCAGGCCTATTTGTATGGCATACAGCGCCCGTTGCAGCCCAGGGTGGGCACGGGCAGTGGCCTTTTCTTCTGCCGTGAGTGGCGGTGGGGCTGGGGGCAGGGTGATGCTGCGGCCCAACTCTTCGGTTGCCAATTGCTCATAAAAACCACGCGGGCTGGCAATGCCCTCCAGCAGATTGCGCGCTTGGCTGCGCTCGGTTTCTGAGGGTTTGCCCGCCAACAAGGCGCGGGCTTTCCAGTAGACCCAGGTGCTGTCTTGGCGGGCCTCGTCACTCATGGCGTCAATGGCTTGGCGCACAGTTTTCCATTGTCCGGTGCGCAAGGCGGTGCGGGCTTTCCAAGCCAGTAATTCATCGTTCAGGTGCGAGTCGCGCTCTGCCTTTCCAAAATAGTCTTGCGCCAAAGGGGACAGGCGCAGCGCCGCCTGTTTGCCAAGCACTCCCCACACCCAATGGCGCTCTTCGGCGCTCAGGTGGACGCCCCATTTGTTTTCTAGCAGCTCGGCGGCGCTGTCGAGGTTGCTGGCGGCCAGCCGGATCAGGGCCAGCACCACCAGCTCTTGGCGCTGACGGCCTGCGGCGGTGGCGCGGCTGTGCAGGAAGGCCGCGGGCTTGTCATACAGTGCATTGATTTGGGCCACCGCTTCGGGGGCAACAATGGCGACTGCATTGCGCACAGCTCGGGGGCGGTTGGCCTCCATGCTCAGGCGGGCCTCACGCCATACATCCAGGGCTGGCAGTTGGCGTGCAGCAAACAGTTCGCTGGCAGCGTAGGTGCAGCCATCGTCGGCATCGCGGGCGTTGTGCCAGTGGCGGCGCACTTCTTCGGCAATGGCGGTTGCGGGCTTGTGGTTGCGCAACAGGTCGATGGTGAGCGCGTAGCAGCGTACTTCGCGGTCATCTGACATGCGGTACTGGGCATGTTGCTGGCTAAAGCGTGCCCAGTCGCGGCGCTGGCCCAACAGCAGCAGCCAGTCGTTGCGCAGGCGGTCTTCTTGGTAAGTGCCAGCCCAGCGTTGGAAAAACGCCTGAATCTCGTCGGCACTGGCTTCGTCTAGGCGGGCACGCAGTTCCCAGTAGGCGGCCCAAGGCTCCAGAATATGACCACGGGCAGCGGGCAGCAGCAGAGAGAGCTTTTTGCGGTCATTCTTGCGAAAGGCCTGCTGCATCTCCCGCAGCACATCGTCGCCGCCGGAGGGGGCTTGCACCTCGGTGCTGGTAGATACTGCGCTGGCTACACGCTGTGGTGTGCTCGCCAAAGGCGCGGTACAGGCCGCCAGCAGGGCGGTGGCAGCGAAGGGTGTCAGAATCTTGGGCAATTGCATAGAGGAATTATCGGATGGACAAAGCAGCCCTGCGCCGCGCTCTGATTGAACAGCGTCTGAACTTGCCCCACCGGCTGGAGCGAGCCGACCACCTCCAGCAAGTCATGCGTATTTGGTTGTTGAACCGACCCGATACGGTGATTGGCGCTTATTGGCCGATCAAGGGGGAGTTTGATCCCTTGCCTGCGCTGCACCGCTGGAAAGAAGATGGTGAGCTGCTGGATCAGCCCCAGCGCCGCCGCATTGGCCTGCCAGTGATCAACAAGCAGCACAAAACACTGACCTTTCATGTGTGGTATCCCGGCTGCCCTATGGAGGAGGACGCTTACGGCATTCCTAAGCCCAAAGATACCGAGTTGATCGTGCCTACACTGTTGTTTGTGCCCTGTGTGGGCTATGGGCCTGGTGGCTACCGCCTGGGTTATGGCGGTGGCTTTTACGACCGCACGCTGGCGACCTTGCAACCGCGCCCCACCACGGTGGGGCTGGGCTATACCAACGGCTATCTGGACGAGTTTGAGCCCGAGCCGCACGATCAGCCACTGGACGCCATCCTCAATGACAACGGTGTTGTTTGGCCGGTATGAAGATTTATATGGTGGGTGGCGCCGTGCGCGACCGTCTGTTGGGCCGTCCGGTCAACGACCACGATTGGGTGGTGGTAGGGGCCACACCCGAGCAGATGGCAGCCCAAGGCTTTTTGGCGGTGGGGCGGGATTTTCCGGTGTTCTTGCATCCGCATACCCGTGAAGAATATGCCTTGGCCCGCACCGAGCGCAAGAGTGGGCGCGGCTACCGCGGGTTTGTGGTGCAGACATCGCCCGACGTGACGCTGGAAGAGGACTTGTCGCGGCGTGACTTGACCATCAATGCCATTGCCTCACTGACTGATCCGGTCACGCCCGAGAGTTTGGTCGACCCCTACGGTGGCGTGCAGGATGTGCGCGACAAGGTGCTACGCCATGTAACGGATGCCTTTCATGACGATCCGGTGCGCATTTTGCGTGTGGCGCGGTTTGCAGCACGGTTTACCGACTTTACGGTGGCTCCAGAGACACTGGCGCTGATGCGCTCGATGGTGGAGCATGGTGAGGCCGACCACTTGGTGGCCGAGCGTGTGTGGCAAGAAATCAGCCGGGGGCTGATGGAGCCACAGCCCTCGCGCATGTTTGAGGTGCTGCGCCAATGTGGTGCCTTGCGTGTGGTGCTGCCCGAGGTAGATCGCCTCTGGGGCGTGCCACAGCGTGCCGAGTACCACCCGGAGGTGGACACGGGCATCCACTTGATGATGGTGCTGGACATGGCAGCCCGGTTGCAAGCGCCGCTTGCAGTGCGCTTTGCCTGCCTGACGCACGATTTGGGCAAAGGCACGACCCCTGCCGATATGTTGCCGCGCCATATTGGCCACGAGCAGCGCAGCGCCCGGTTGCTCAAAGGCCTGTGTGAGCGCCTGCGCGTGCCTACCGACTGCAAAGAGCTGGCGGATGTGGTGGCGCGAGAGCATGGCAATATCCACCGCAGTGGCGACTTGGGGGCCGCGGCCTTGCTGCGCTTGTTAGAACGCTGCGATGCCATCCGCAAACCGGCCCGGCTCGACGAGATTTTGCAAGCCTGCGAATGTGATGCCCGTGGGCGGTTGGGTTTTGAGGAGGCAGCCTATCCGCAACGCGCACGACTGAATGCTGTGTTGCAGGCAGCTTTGTCGGTGGTGACGGCCGATGTAGCGGCATTGGCTGCTGCCAGAGGCCAGCAGGGCAAGGCCGTAGGCGAGGCCATTCATGCCGCACGGGTGCAGGCTGTGTCTTTGTGGCTGGGTCGGGTTTGCGCTGCCTCCGATTGAACCAGTGTCCTGCGCTTTAGGGCCGCACCGACTGCACCCAGCGCACGATGTCTGGGGCACTGAGGGCGCCAGAGATGCGCGCTAGCTCTTGCCCCCCTGAAAACAGCACCATCGTGGGGATGCTGCGGATGTGGTAGGGCGCTGCCACCTCAGGATGTGCTTCGGTGTCGAGCTTGGCCAGGCGCAGTTGCGGCTCTAGCTGCCGCGCGGCTTGGGCAAAGGCCGGGGCCATTTGGCGACAGGGGCCACACCAAGGCGCCCAAAAGTCCACCAGCACCGGAAGATGGCTGCGCTGCACATGGCGGGCAAAGCTGTGGGCATCGAGCGCCAAGGGTTCTCCCATGAACAAGGGCCGATGGCAGCTGCCACAGTCGGGGGCGCTGCCCAAATGCACGGCCTGTACACGGTTGGTGGTGTGGCAGTGCGGGCAGACAATATGCAGGGCTTGGGTCATGGCAGGCTTTCGGACAGGAACAGATGTGCTCTGAGATCGGGCCGCCAGGGGCCCAATTCAAGTTGTTGTTACCACCATTTGACTGCCAAACTGAGCAGCACACTCAGCAATACGGTGCTGGCCAGCGGAATAAACCAATCTCGGCCAAACAGTCGGAAGGAAAAATCGCCTGGCAGCCGCCCCAGTCCCAGCTTGCGTAACCAAGGGGCCAGTCCGTTGATAAACACCAGTGCCAGAAAAAGGACGATCAGCCAGCGGATCATGGGAGGTGAGGGATGGGGGCGTGGCTTTGCTTAAAGCCGGTGGGTGCGGTCGCCACGGACAAAACCGATGGCCTCCCAAGGTTGGCCTTTGCACAGCGCCAGCACTTTGAACAGTTCCCCCATTTCGTGCTCCATGATCAGCTTGGCCGCCTGTACCCGTTGGGCCAGTGGTTGTTGGTCGATCCGGGCCGCCAAGCCACAGTTGATCAGGAAATGTGCTTGTGTGGTGTAGCCCAGTACGCTCCAGCCCATGCCTTCGGGCAAGGGCTGGTCTTGTGCCGACAACGCTATCGCCGTAAAGTTGACATGGGCCGTGATGTCTTTGAGGCCCACGTCTGCCAGTGGGTTGTCGTCGGATTGGTGCGCCCTGTGACACATCACCGTGCCCATGTGGCGCTGTGGGTGGTAATACTCGCTTTCGCCAAAGCCGTAGTCGATCAAGAAGGCCGCGCCACGGGTCAGGCGATCACCCAAGGTGTGGATAAAAGCCTCGGCTTGTGGATGGATTTCGGTCAGATAGTTGTGCGGGCCTTCAATCTCTACCGGCGGGCGCAGCGTGGTGGGCTGGTCGGCCCAGACAAAGCGGCCGTTTTCGTCCAGTGCTACGCCGCGCTCATGCCACACGCCATCTTGTGCGCCGCCGTGGCGGGCCAGCAATTGCACGGGCATGGCGTCCAACACCTCATTGCCCACGATCACGCCCTCCAATTGTGCAGGCAGGGTATCGAGCCAACGGACTTTATCTTGGTGGGCTGCCAACCGCGTTTGCTGGCGTGCGCGCAGGCTGCCTGACACATCGACGATGGTGTAGCGATGCACGGCATCGCCCAGAGTGTCGAGCAGTTGCAGTGCCAGCGCGCCAGAGCCTGCACCAAACTCCCAAACCTCGTGGGTACCGGTGTGCTCTAACGCTTCGGCCACCTGCACGGCCAGCGTTTGACCAAACAACGGTGACAGCTCTGGGGCCGTTACAAAATCACTGCCCGATTGCGGCAGCGTGCCAAACTTGGTGCTGTCGTTGGCGTAGTAGCCCAGACCGGGCGTGTACAGCGCCAGCGCCATAAAGCGGTCAAAGCCAATCCAGCCGCCAGCAGATTGAATGGCCTGCACGATGTGCTGGTGCAGGGCGGTCGTTAAACTTGGGTGTTCTGTGCTCACAGTCTGCATTGTCTCTGAATGTTTGATTCTTCTCCCTCTTGCGCCCCACCTCGCACGGTGCTGGTCACTGGCGCAGCCCGGCGTTTGGGCCGCCAGATTGCCCTTGCGCTGGCTGCGGCAGGTTGGCAGGTGGCGGTGCATTACCGCAGCTCGGCCCCTGAGGCACTCGATGCGGTGGCAGCCTGCCAAGCCTTGGGCGTGGCCAGTGCCTGCTTTGCTGCCGACTTTGACAACGAAGCCGCTGTGCGCAGCCTGCTGCCGCAGGTAGCTGCCCATTTTGGCACCGTGGATGCGGTGGTGAACAGTGCCTCGTTGTTTGAACACGATGATGCTGCCCACTTCGGCTTTGCCGCGTTGGAGCGGCACCTGCGCAGCAACACGGCGGCCCCCATTCTGTTGGCACAAGCCCTACACCAGCACTTGGAGGCACGGGCCGCAGCGGGCGAGGTGCCAGTGCAGGGCGTGGTGGTGAATTTGCTAGACCAAAAACTCTGGAACCAAAACCCAGATTTTTTGAGCTACACCCTGTCCAAGGCGGCGTTGGAGGCCGCCAACACCATGCTGGCGCTGGCCTTGGCACCGCGCCTGCGCGTGGTGGGGGTTGCACCGGGCCTGACCCTCACCAGCCCCTTTTTGACGGCAGAAAAGTTTGAACAACTGCACCGCTTGAGCCCGCTGGGGCGCTCGTCTACCCCCAAAGATGTGGCGGCCACGGTGCAGTTTGCGCTGGAGAACCGCTCTATCACTGGCACCACGTTGTTGGTGGATGGCGGCCAGCATTTGATGAAATTTGAGCGCGATTTTTCGCTGATGTAACCCGGCGGCGCACGCCTTGATCTTCTACTATGTACAACGCCGCAGGCACCCATATTCTGACCCTGACCGGATTGCGTTTTGACGCCAATTTGGGCATCCTAGACCACGAAAAAACCGCACCCCAGCCCATTCAGGTGGATGCTGAACTCAATTTGGGCACCCAACCGCTGCGCCCGCGCGACGACGACATTGCCCATGTATTGGACTACCGCAAGGTGCGCCAAATCATCATCGACGAATGTACCGCCGAGCATGTCAACCTGCTCGAAAGCCTGATTGGCAAGCTGGCGCACCGGCTGATGCTGTTGCCCGGTGTGTTGGGCGTGCGCGTCAAAATTGCCAAACTCGAAATTTTTGACGACTGCGAGGTTGCCATTCGCGTGGAAACTGGACAGTGGTAAACCAACCCAACCGCCCCTTATGAAAAAATATCTGCGCCCCACGGTCTTGTGGACTGCATTGTTCTGTCTGGGTGGGCTGGCCCAAGCAGCCAGCTTTGATTGCGCTTTGGCCCGTTCGGCCAAAGAAAGAATGATTTGTGCCGACCCTCAGTTGTCTGCGCTGGATGAGCAATTGGATGCCTCCTATAAAGACGCACTAGCGCGCTCAGGGGCTAAATCCACCATCCGCCAGTGGCAGCGTGATTGGCTGAAAAACGGCGAGGTGTCTCGCTGCACAACGGCTGCCTGCCTGACGCAGGCTATGAACACCCGTATTCAGATGCTCGATGCCGTAGCGGGCAGCACAACCCCTGCGGCTCGCTGGCATGGCAGCTATGTGCGCTTTATCAACGGGGTGCGCGACAACGACTCGGCCGAGATCATGCTGATGGGGTTGCATGGCAACAAGGTGTTTGCCACCGGCCATGCCGTTTGGCTTGGGCCTAACGCGGCCCAAGGGCAGGTGCATACGGGTGAAATTGAAGGCGTAGGGCAGATCAAAGCGGGCAAAGCCCTGTTCGACTTGGATGGCTGCAACGCCACCATCGCACTGACCGCTACCGGCTTGGTGGTACAGGAAGAATCAGGCTGTGGTGGATTGAACGTCACCTTTATTGGGGATTACCGGAAAAAATGAACCACTCTTTGGAAACTGGCCACTGGACGGGCGAACTGCCTACGGCCCCCAGCGCAGATAAGGCGCACAAAATTGAACGCGAAACGCACAAGCTAGAAAAGCGCCTGTGCCGTGAAACGGGCAAGGCCATCGTGCAATACAACATGATCGAAGAAGGCGATAAGGTCATGGTGTGTATGTCGGGTGGCAAAGACAGTTTTACGCTGCTCGACATCCTGCTCAAGCTCAAGGCGCGGGCACCCATCCATTTTGACTTGGTGGCTGTCAACCTTGACCAAAAGCAGCCCGGTTTTCCGGAGCACGTACTGCCCGACTACTTGCGCAGCACGGGGGTGCCTTTTCATATTGAAAACGAAGACACCTACAGCATTGTCAAACGCATCATCCCTGAAGGCAAAACCACTTGCAGCCTGTGCAGTCGCCTGCGCCGGGGCATTTTGTACCGGGTGGCCGATGAATTGGGGGCGACCAAAATCGCCTTGGGCCACCACCGTGATGATATTTTGCAAACGCTGCTGCTCAATATGTTTTTTGGTGGCAAGCTCAAATCCATGCCGCCCAAGCTGGTCAGTGACGATGGCAAGCATGTGGTGATTCGCCCGCTGGCTTTTGTGGCAGAAAAAGACACCAGCCGTTGGGCCGCGCACCGCAATTTTCCGATTATTCCGTGCAACCTGTGTGGCAGCCAAGAAAACCTGCAACGCAAACAGGTGGGTGAAATGCTGCGCGATTGGGATAAACGCTTTCCGGGCCGCATCGAAAATATGTTCAACGCCTTGCAAAACGTGGTGCCCAGCCATTTGTTGGATGGCCGCCTGTTTGACTTTGCCAACGCCCAAGCCACAGGCATTGCCGATGACAACGGCGACAAAGCCTTTGATACCGAAGAATTCCCAGCACCCTCCAACTTGCCGGGGGTGCAAGTGGTGCAGATAGGTTAAGTGCGATGCAAGCCACCCGATTGATTGCCATTCGCCACGGCGAAACCGCTTGGAATGTGGATTCGCGCATTCAGGGCCATTTGGATATCCCACTCAATGAGGTGGGCCATTGGCAGGCCCGTCAGGTAGCGCACGCGCTGGCTGCCGAGCCCATCACGGCCATTTATGCCAGTGATTTGCAACGTGCCCAAGCCACGGCACAGGCCTTGGCCGATGTGACCGGCGCCCCGTTGACGCCCGAGCCGGGTTTGCGTGAACGCTGTTTCGGTCACATGGAGGGCCGTACCTTTGCCGAGGTAGAGGTCAGCCACCCCGAGCAGGCTCGGCGCTGGCGTCAACGCGACCCACATTTTGCCGCCGATGGCGGCGAGAGCCTGCTGCAATTGCGTGAACGCATTGCAGCCACCACCAACCGCTTGGCGCAGCAGCACTTGGGCGGGCTGGTGGTATTGGTGGCCCACGGTGGCGTGATGGACATTTTGTATCGTCTAGCCACCGGCCAAGACCTGCAAGCACCACGCACTTGGATGTTGACCAATGCCGCTATCAACCGTCTGCTTTGGACTCCTGAGGGACTGACGCTGGTGGGTTGGGCCGATACCCAACATCTGGACGCCAACAACACCCGCGACGAGTCCACCGTTTAAGGGGCGGTGGCCGCCCGTAGCACTGCCAGTGCGGCATCAAAGTCAAAGGCGGCCAGCGCATGGGCAACCTTGTCCAGCACGGGGGCCAAGGCGGTACCGCTGGCTTGGCGTTGCAGAGCTTCGAGCACCACATCGGCATCCACATCATTGTCTTGCAGCAGCTGAACCAACCGTTCCAGATCCGGTGTGAGCTGGGATAGGTGGTGTGCCAACACGGGCGTTGGGGCGGTGGTGGGGGGGGCCAGCGTTTGCAAGTCTGCCAGCACGGGCGTCAGTTGCTCGAGCACGGCAGTGAGCAACGTGTCGATGCGAGCAGCCGGTGCTGCTTCGCGACAGGCTTGTTCTAGGGCGGCTGCGGCAGCTTGCACGCCCTTGGCGCCAATATTGCCTGCGGTGCCTTTGAGGGTATGGGCGGCACGGGTAGCGGCCTCCGGGTCGGAGCTCTGGCGCGCACTGGCAAACTGGTTGGCAAAATCGCCTTGGCTGTCACGAAACTTGCCCAGCAACCGGGTGTATAGGGTCTGGTTGCCCATCGTGGTGGCCAGCCCGGCCTGCACATCAATGTGGGGCAAGGCGGGTAGCGCCATGCTGTGGTGGGCTGGCAGTGGATTGGGCTGGGGAGCAGTGGCTGGCGCTGTGGTGCCAGCGGGCGGCTGTGGATGCACCCACTTGGCAATGGTGGCAAACATCTCGCCCACATTGAGTGGTTTGGCAATATGGTCGTTCATGCCGACTTGCAGCACCTTTTCGCGGTCGCCAGCCATCGCATTGGCAGTCATGGCTAAAACGGGAATGGCATTCCATGCGGGGTTTTTGCGTATTTCTTGGGTGGCGGTGTAACCATCCATCACGGGCATCTGGCAGTCCATCAAGATGCCATCAAAGCGGCTGTCGTGGGCCAAGATGTCGAGCGCCTCTTGGCCGTGGTTGGCCAGCACGACCTCCATGCCTGCATGGCGCAGCAGCTCCAGCGCCAGTTCTTGGTTCATTTCATTGTCTTCTACCAGCAGTACCCGTGCACCTTGCAGTTGGGTCATGGCATCACGCTGGTTGTCGGCCCGCACGGCAGCACGGGTTTCGGGCATTTTGCAGCGGTTGAGGGCATGACCAATGGCCTCGAGGAGCGATGACGAAGTGACCGGCTTGGTCAGCACAGTGTTGAGCCGTGCGCCACGGGCTTGTGCGGCACTCAGAACATCTTCGCGGCCAAAAGCCGTCACCATGATGATGGTGGGCATCTGTCGTAAGGGGGTTTGTTCAATCTGTAGCACCGTTTCCACACCGTCTTGGGCGGGCATCTTCCAGTCCATCAGCACCAAATCGTAGGGTTGGGCTTGGGCATCGGCCTGTTGCACTTGGGTCAGGGCTTCGCTGCCACTGGAGGCGGTGTGTGCTTCCATGCCAAAGTTGCGCGCCATAGCAGAGAGAATCTCGCGCGCCACGGCGTTGTCATCCACGACCAGCAGGCGCACACCGTGTAACTCTTCGGCGCTGCACATGCGCCGGGGCATGGGGTCGGCTTGCAGGCCAAAACGGGCGGTAAAGTGAAAAGTGGAGCCTTGGCCGGATACGCTCTCGACCCAGATGCGGCCTTGCATCATTTCGACCAGCGTGCGCGAGATGGCCAGCCCCAGCCCGGTGCCACCGTAACGGCGTGTGGTGGAGGCATCGGCTTGCGTAAAAGGCTTGAACAGTTTGGCGCATTGTTCGGGCGTCATGCCAATGCCAGAGTCTCGAATCCAGAAGTGCAACTCCACGCCATCGGCGTTGGCTGACAGTTTCTCGATGCCGAGTACGATCTCGCCCGTTTGGGTAAATTTGACGGCATTGTTGCCCAGATTGATCAGCACTTGGCCCAAGCGCAGCGGATCACCGCGCAGCGCAGTAGGAACATCGTCCGCGGCGCTGAACAGCAGCTCTAGCCCCTTCTCTTCGGTTCTTATACCGATCAGGTGGGCCATGTTGTCCATCACGTCTTCGAGGCGAAAATCGATGACTTCCATGCTCATCTTGCCCGCCTCGATCTTGGAGAAGTCCAGAATGTCGTTGATGATGCCCAACAGGCTTTCACCAGCGCGGTGCACTTTCTCAATGTAGTTGCGCTGCTGTTTGTCGAGTGCGGTTTGCAGCGCCAGGTGCGACATGCCAATGATGGCATTCATGGGGGTGCGGATTTCGTGGCTCATGTTGGCCAAAAAATCGCTCTTGGCTTGGGTGGCCTCTTCGGCAATTTCTTTGGCCCGCACAATAGCCGTTTCGGCCATTTTGCGTTCAGTGATGTCAAGCAGCCAGCCCAGAATGCCCTCCTCGCCGTCGTAGACAATGGGCATAAAGCTGGTGAGCATGTTGCGCTCGTGGTGGTCTTTGTCATACATGCGAATTTCTTGGCCATGTACCACCTCACCGTGTTGTAGCGCATCACTGATGCGGGCGCGGTCTTGCACATCCACATAAATATCTTTGGCGGCATCGCCCACCCGGCTGCCGAACATGGCTGTGAATTGTGGGTTGGTGAAGCGAAACCGCCCCTGGGTGCTAAAGGCTATGCCAATCGGGCTGCGGTCTAGGATGCTTTGCAGCCGGGCACGCTCGTCCAGTAATGCCTGTTCGGCCCTCTTGCGTTCGGTAATGTCGCGAAACACCATCACGGTGCCAACCAGTTCTCCGTTTTTCCAGGTGGGTTGGGTGGTGTATTCCACCGCAATGGGTGTGCCGTTCTGGTGCCAGAGCACTTCATCGTCGGTGCTGCGTGCTTGTCCATCTTGGGTGGTAAGCCGCATGGGGCATTCGTCAATGGGGTAGGCACTGCCATCGGCGTGGCTGTGGTGCAGCAACGGGTGTATGGGCTGGCCGAGCAATTGGGCTTCGGTGTAGCCCAAAATGGTGGTGGTAGCCGCATTGGCGAAGGTCAGCCGCCCTTGCAGGTCTAAACCTACGATGCCGTCGTTGACGGAGGCCAAAATCAGGCGGCTGTGTTCTTCCAGTGCGGCCAGCCGGTCTTCGGCGGCTTTGCGTTCACTGATGTCGCGCACGGCCATGCACAGGCTGCCACGGCGTCCGCCCACGGCGGGCAGTGTAGACAAACCAACCTCTACAGGAAACACGCGGCCATCTTGGCGCATACCATTCCATTGCAGGCTGCTGTTGCCCTGTGTGTCGCAGGGGGGCGGGTGGTCGGTTTCGGCGGTGTCGCGCAGGGCCACGGGGAGTAGCCGTTCAATCGACTGCCCAACTAGCGTGCCTGGAGCGTAGCCAAACATGGCTTCCAGCGGTGGGTTGGCGAGCAGGATGGTGTCGTTGTCGTCGGCCACCAGCATGCCATCTGGCGCTGATTCAATGATGCTGCGGTACCAGGCTTCTGTGTCGCGCAGGCTGTTTTGTTGGGCTTCGAGTTCTACGGCCTGCTCCTCCAACGTCACGGCTTGCTCTTGCAGGGCTTGGGCTTGGCGCTGGGTCTCGTTGAGCAGTTGGCTGGTACTGAGGCTGCGCTCTAGGATTTCGATGTTCATAGCCAGCAGTGGCATCAGGTCATCGAGCAGGGTTTGTTCTTGGGCGCTGATGGGGTCGAGCAGTGCCAACTCCAGCACCCCCAACAGGCGTTGTTTGTGCAGTACCGGTAGGATGGCCACCGCACAGGGCGTGGCATCGCCCAGGGCCGAGCCGATATGCACATAGTGCCCAGGCGGGGGTTGCAGCACGATGGGGTTGCGGTCGATAGCGCACTGGCCTAGCAGGCCTTGGCCCAAGGCTAAATAGGAGGGCAAAGGGGGGCACTGACGATGGGCATAGGAGCCCAAGAGGCGCAGCCGTTGCAGGTCTTCTTCGTGCTGGTAGAGAACGCCGTAACCCAATTGCACCAGTGGTGCCAGCTCACGAAATAGGGTCTGCGACAAGGTTTGCAGGTCAGCCGCAGCTTGCAGGTTTTGCGCTAAGTTGGACAGGTGGGTTTTGACCCAACTTTGGATTTCACGCTGCTGCGCGCCTTGCTGCAATACCTGCACGGCGCGGGCCATGGCCCCCACTTCGTTGTCCCACCCGGTGTGCGGTATGGGTTGTTGCAATTGGCCTTGGGCCAACTGTTCCACGGCTTGGCGCACCTGTTCGCTCGGGCGTCGAATAGAGACCACCATCACCCAGCCCCAGACACTGCCCACTACCGCCCCCAGTGCCAGCAGCAGGTAGCTCCAGGTGAGGCTCTCTCGGCCACGCACCTGCACTTGCAGCATGGTTTGGCGGGCTTGCTCTTCCAATTGGCTGGCTACTTCATTGACTGCGGTGATGGCCTGCACGCCAATGCGTTGGAGCTCACTGGAGTTGAATTGGGCAATGGCCTGCTCAGTCTTGCCTTGCTGTAACAGGGGGAGAACCTGCGCTTCAAGCTGGCGCAGATACTGCTCGTATCCAGCCTGGAAGCGTTGCAGGGCTGCCCGTGTCTGGGGGGGCAGTGGCAATGTCTGCAAGGTATGAAGCTCTTGCCATACCTTGGTGCGTACTTGGCTGATCTGTTGCAGCATGTCGGCACGCTGCAACTCGTTGCCTGCCAGCAGGGCTTGGCGCACCACACGCCCGAGCAGAATAGACTGGGCCTGTATTTCTTTGCTGCGCGACAAGCCTATCAGGTCGGTCTCGTAACTCTGCTGCATTTGCACCTGCAATTGCTGCTGGGTGTGGATGCTGGAGGCATTGAGCACCATCAGCAAGGCCAGCCATACGGCAAATCCGGTCGCTAGTTTGGTGCGCAGGGATTGGCGTTCAAAGAAGCGCAGCAATGGGGGCATGGCATGGTGCTTTCGCTGGGTCGGCCCCCTAGGTGGGGGTAGGGGCGCGGCGTTGTGCCTTGCGCGCCAGATCGGCATCGCTGTCGGCATAGCGCCGGGCAATGGCCTGAAACTCGTGGGTGAGGGCCACAAAGGCATCCACCATATCGGGGTCAAAGTGGCTGCCGCGCCCTTGGCAGATAATTTCTACGGCTTGGGCGTGGGGCATGCCTTCTTTGTACACCCGGCGGCTGATGAGCGCATCATAAACATCGGCCACGGCCATCAGGCGGGCTGAGACAGGAATGGCGTCGCCTGCCAGACCTTGCGGATAGCCACTGCCGTCCCATTTTTCTTGGTGGCTGTAGGCAATTTCTTTGGCGTAGTGCAAAAAGTCCACCTGAATGCCCAACTGGTCTTCGGCGTGCTGGATGGCATCGCGTCCCAATTGGCAGTGGGTTTTCATGATCTCAAACTCTTCTGGTGTGAAGCGACCCGGCTTGAGCAAAATGCGGTCGGGAATGCCCACTTTGCCGATGTCGTGCAATGGTGCCGATTTGAACAGCAGGTCGATGGTCTCGTCATTCAGGAAATCCCGAAAGCGTGGGTGCGTTTGCAGGTGCTGTGCCAGCAGCCGCACATAGTGCTGGGTGCGCCGAATGTGGTTGCCGGTGTCGTTGTCGCGGGTTTCTGCCAGGGAGGCCATTGCCAAAATAGTGACGTCTTGGATGGCCGCCAGTGCTTGGCCCCTGCGTTCGACTTCGGCCTCTAGGTAGGCGTTTTGGTCTTTCAAGAAGTCGGCGGCCGCCTTGACTTGCAATTGCGTTGCCACGCGGGCCAGCACCACGGGTGGATTGACAGGTTTGGTAATAAAGTCCACCGCCCCCATCTCCAACCCCTTGGTCTCGTCTTGGGTGCCAGTCATGGCGGTGAGAAAAATGATGGGAATGTCGCGCGTAGCGGCATCGGCCTTGAGCCGTTGGCAAACTTCGTAGCCCGACAAGCCGGGCATCATGATGTCGAGCAGAATCAGATCGGGCGGGTGTTCACTGTGGGCAATGGCGATGGCTTTTTCGCCGTTGTTGGCTGCCACCACGCGGTACAAGCCGCGCAGCAACCCGGCAATCAAGGTCAGATTGTCGGGCATGTCATCGACGACAAGGATGGTGGCTTTGGTGCGGGGGGCAGTTTCGGTCACGGTGCGCTCTCCTAGGCCTCGTGGGCATCGTAGTGCGTTCAGGCATCCTGTGTGGGATTGCCATCACGGGCAATGCGGCCATCCACCAACTCCACCTGCCGGTCGCAGCGCGCAGCGAGCCGGGGGTCGTGGGTGACCACAATAAAGGTGGTGCCGCGCTCGGCATGGATGCGCCGCAGCAGCGCAAACACCTCACTGGAGGAGGCGGTGTCGAGGTTGCCAGTGGGCTCGTCGGCCAGTACCAGTGGCGGCTCCATGATGAGGGCACGGGCAATGGCCACGCGCTGCTGCATACCACCTGAGAGTTCATTGGGGCGCTTGTGCAGCGCCTGACCCAAGCCCACGGCAGCCAGCAGGCTGCGGGCGCGCTCTTGCTCGCGGGCGCTGACATGGCCTTCAGCCATCAAGGCCGGTAGGGTGACGTTTTCTAGTGCCGAAAATGCAGGCAGCAGGTGGTGAAACTGAAATACAAAGCCTAGCAGGCGGCGTCGGCGCAGCGTCAGCTCGGCATCGTTGAGCCCTTGCACGGCCTCACCAGCCAGTTGGTAGCTGCCTTGGGTGAGTGGCTCTAGCAGCCCCAAAATATTGAGCAAGGTGCTTTTGCCCGAGCCAGAGGGGCCGATGAGAGCGATAAATTCACCCCGCTGCACTTGCAAGTCCAGGCCGTGTAGAACCTCGGTTTCGCTGGGTTGGCCGATGTGGTATTGCTTGGTCACCCCTTGCAGTGTGATCAGGCTGGGGGCTGCAGCGGGTGAGGGGGGGATGGGCAAAGACGTCTTCATAGGCGAATGGCCTGTGCCGGGTCTAGTGCAGCGGCCCGGCGCGCTGGGGCCACGGCAGCCAGCACGCCACAGACCGTGGCAATCAGCGCCACCTGCAAACCCGTGCGCGGCGGCAGGCTGATGATAAACAGTGGCAGGCCGTCTGAGCCACGCACAAAATGGGTAAATACCCAAATCAGTGCCACGGCCAGAGCCAGCCCCAGCACCGACCCTATGGCGCCCAGCACGGCACCTTGCAGCAAAAACACCCGCAAAATTTGCCCACGCGTGGCGCCCATCGCCCGCAAAATGCCGATTTCTCGGCCTTTTTGTACCACCGACACCACCAGCACGCTGGCAATGCCCAATACCACTACGGCCAGCACCACCCCTCGGATGATGCGGGTGCTGATGGATTGTGCGTTCAGTGCCGACACCAGCTGGGCGTTGTTCTCTTGCCAGCTCTCAATCTTGTACGGAAACTGGCGACGCAGGGTATCGGTCAAAGCCTGTGCCACCCAAACGTCGTGCAGCGTCAGGTCTAGGCCCGTTGCACCACCGGGCAGTGCCAATAGGTTCTGTGCGGCCCGCAGTGGCACGATCACGGTGCGTCGGTTCAGGTCTTTGACGCCCAAATCGACCAATGCCGTCACACGCACGGCCTCGCTCAGGCTGCTGGTTTGCACGGTCAGGCGGTCGCCCACGCGCAGGCCCAGGTCTTGGGCCAGTTCGCGGCCAATGATGGCTTCGCCCGGTGCCAGCCGTGCCGTACCACTCACCACCTTGCCACGCAGGCCGATCATGCGGTCGTAGCGTTCCAGCTCTATGCCCATCAGTGCAATCGATTGCACCGCCTCGCCACGCAGCGCCAGCCCAGAGCCAGACACCATGGGCGAGACTCCGGCCACGCCTGGCCATTGTTCCAGCAGCGGCATCAGTGCTTGCCAGTTGGCCACCGAGCGCAGACGTTGGGCGCGCGGCTGCACATCGCTCACAGTGGTGGTGCCCTTGGGGTGGGCGGCCGCTGGTGTGACAACATCGTCGGGGGCGCGCAGACTGATGTGGGCTTGCGCTCCCAGTGTCTTGGCCAAGGTGTTGCTTTGCAGGCCATTGATGAGGGCTGAGATATAGGCGATCACGGCCACCCCAGCGGCCACACCCACCAGGATGAGCAGGGTTTGCATTCGGCCCTCGCGCAAAAAACGCAGGGCTACGCGCAGTTCAAAGCCAAGCCACATCACGGTGCAGCCTAGCGGCCCATAGCGTTGGTCATGGCAGAGCCTGCCTCGCCGCCAGTTTTGCCCGCTGCCGGGCTGCCCGAGAGGGCTGTGCCGGGCTTCCAAACCAAGGGGCGGGCTTGCACTCGCTCACCTGCCTGTATCTTGGTGCTGTGCAGTACGGTGTCGCCATTGCTCAAGCCGTCCAGCACTTCTACTGCATCCAGCGTGCGTAGCCCTAGGCGCAGCTTGCGCGCTTGGGCTTGGCCTTGGTGCTGCACTAGCACCGTGGCTTCGGGGCCAGTGGGTGTGCTACCGGGTTGCAAGGCCGACAGTGGCAGCACCAAAGCACGCTCACGCCGGGCGGTTTCTACCTCGACCGAGAGCGTCATGTCTTCACGCAGGTGGGCTGGGGCTTGTTGTTCCAAGGCCAGTTTCACTTCTATGGCACCACGTTGGGCATCCACTGCTGGGGCGATAGACAGCACCCGTGCGGCAAAGGGCTGTGCCGCAAAGGCATCCGCCACCACGGTGGCGGGCTGGCCGGGCTGGAGCTGATCTAAAAACCGCTCATCCACTTGCGCCACCAGTTGGGTGGGGCCAGCCAGTGCGAGCCGCAGCAGGGCTTTGCCTGCTTGCACGATCTGGCCTGGCTCTACACTGCGCTGAAGCACTTGGGCAGCCAATGGTGCCCGCAGTTGGGTTTGTTCTAGCCGGGCCTGTGCGCTGGCGGTGGCGGCTCGGGCGGCCTCCCATTGTGCTTGGGCTTGCACAATGTCGCTGCCTGCTTCGGCATTGGCTTGTAGTTGGGCGCGGGCGCTGCTTTGCTGGGCTTGGGCCACTGCGACAGCACGGCGCGCCTCGTCAAGCTGTGCCGTGCTGTAGAAGCCTTGGGCCACCAGCGGCTCCACCCGTGCCAGCGTGGCTTGGGCGGTATGCAAGGTGGCCTCTGTTTGGGCCAGTGTGGCTTGCGTGCTGCTGCGGCCCGTGCTGCGCAGCCCGGCCAAGCGGGCGTGGGCTTGGCGTTCGGCGGCCACGGCTTGGGCCAGTGCGCTGCGCAGTTCATCGCTTTCTAGTTGGATGAGCACATCGCCTTGGCGCACGGTTTGGCCTTCTTGCACCTGCACTTGTTGTACGCGCCCGGTGATGGTGCTGCCTATGTCCACCCGCGACAACGTGGCCACCCGTGCCGAAAACTGCAAGGTGCGCACCAGTGGCATGGCTTGTACCTGCACGGCCTCTACGGTGGGGGCTCGCAGGGTCAGGGCCGCCAGCAGTCCAGCGCCTAGCACCAGTGCGCCCGCAATGGCTGCGATGGTGCGGCGTTTCATGGTTGTGGTGGGCTATTGCCCTGTGGGGGCGTTACGCCCAAGTGACGGTAGGCAGCCAACGTTGCTATGCGCCCACGCGGCGTGCGCTGCACATAGCCTTGCTGGATGAGGTAGGGCTCGATCACGTCTTCAATGGTGCCCGACTCCTCGCCAATGCTGGCAGCAATGTTGTCCAGCCCAACGGGGCCACCGTCAAAACGGTGGATCAGGGCCTCCAGAAACTTGCGATCCATCACGTCAAAGCCTTGTGGATCTACATCCAGCATGGCCAGCGCCCGTTGGGCGATCTCTTGGGTGATGTGTCCGTCGCCTTTGACCTCGGCATAGTCTCGCACACGGCGCAGCAAGCGGTTGGCAATGCGTGGTGTGCCGCGTGAGCGCCGGGCCAGTTCAAAGCCACCAGCAGCATCCATGGGGGTGCCCAGCAGGCCCGCACTGCGGGTCACAATCAGTGCCAATTCTTCGGGGGTGTAAAACTCTAGCCGGGCCACGATGCCAAAGCGGTCGCGCAGTGGGTTGGTCAGCATGCCAGCCCTGGTGGTGGCTCCGACCAAGGTGAAGGGTTGCAAGTCCAGCTTGATGGAGCGGGCCGCTGGCCCCTCACCAATCATGATGTCGATTTGGTAGTCTTCCAGTGCTGGGTAGAGGATTTCTTCCACCACAGGCGAGAGGCGGTGAATTTCGTCAATAAACAGCACATCGTTGGCTTCCAAATTGGTCAGCAGTGCCGCCAGATCTTTGGGCTTTTCTAGTACGGGGCCGCTGGTCTGGCGCAAATTCACCCCCAACTCGGCCGCAATAATGTGGCTGAGGGTGGTTTTGCCCAGACCTGGGGGGCCAAACAACAGCACATGGTCTAGTGCCTCTTGGCGCTTGCGTGCGGCGCCAATAAAAATCTCCAGTTGTTCGCGCGCCTTGGCTTGGCCTACGTATTCTTGGAGTTTTTTGGGGCGCAGCGCACGTTCAAGGGCTTCCTCCTGCGGCGAGACCGGGGCGGCAGATACCATGCGTTTGGGCGGTGCGGGGGCAAAATCGTCGGTGTGGATGGTCACGGTGGTTCCGGCAGGCAAGGCAGGCCGAAACTATAGCCTCCCTGCCCCCGACTTGGCAGAGCCAAGTTAAAGTGTGATCCTGCTCGCCTCCGCTTTCTTGCCATGAAAATCGCCCCTGCTTTCTGTCTGCCTGCCTTGCGCTGCACCTGCCCGGCTTTGGCAATGCTGGTGGTTGTGGCTTTGTGCAGCCCTGTTGGTGCGGCCGAGCCAGCATCGGCTCCTGCTGCCCGAGCGCCTGCAGCGCCAGCACCCTTGCGCTTGAGTAATCCTCAAGAGCGTGCTTTGTTGATTGAGCGCATCAATGCTGCGCTGGAGCGCACCAACCAAAAACATGCGTCGCCCCGGCGTACCGGGCGCTCGGGCAAGGGAAAAAACGAACCGCGCTACACCATTCCTACCTTGGCGGTGGAGTTGGGCCAGCCGGTTGCGGCCCCAGCCCCGCGCAGGCGCAACAAAGCCACGGCTGCCGCGGCGGCTGGCTTGGCCGCCACAGCAGCCGCTACAGCGGCTACTCCAGTGGCAGAAGAGGGCACGGCACCGGTCACTCCCTTGCCACCCACCATCGAGTTATCTACCACGCCACCCACGGCGGCTCCTGTGGTGCCGGTTGCAGCCCCTGCGCCAGCACCCATGCCCGTTGTGGTGGCACCACAGGCACCACAGGCACCAGCACCAGCACCAGCACCAGCACCAGCCGAGGCCAGTGCCAGTGCCAGTGCCAGTGCCAGTGCCAGTGCCAGTGCCAGTGCCAGTGCCAGTGCCAGTGCCAGTGCCAGTGCCAGTGCCAGTGCCAGCCGCCGCTACGCTGCCGACCGTGCCGCCGAGTTGGCTGCAGCACAGGTGTTAGTGCCCTCTCCTTCCCCCTTGTCTGTGTGGGATGATGCGGCGGCGGTGCCTTGGGGCTACGCTGGGCCTACAGGCCCGCAGGCTTGGGGGCAGTTGCATCCATCGTTTGCTACCTGTGCCAGCGGCCAGCGCCAATCGCCCATCGAGTTGGCTAAGCCACCAGAAAAGCCTGGGCCTACGGCGTCTTTGCCGCTGGGCAATCAAGTGTTTACTGGTGTGTTAGAGCATACGGGCCGCTCTCTGGAGCTGAATGTGCAAGGCTTGAGCACGCTCACGTTGCGTGGCATGGAGTGGGAGTTGCAACGCGTGCAGATGCACTACCCCGCAGAGGAGCGCATTGGCGCCGTAGAGAATGTGGTGATGGCGGTGGACTTGCTCTACCGTGCGCCCACCAGCCAGTGGGCTGTGGTGTCGGTGCCTTTGCGGCTGGGGGCACCCAACCCCTTTCTGGCCCAGTTGTGGAGGCATTTGCCGTTGCATGCGGGCGAGCGGGTGCCGTTATCTCCGGGCAACTTGCAGCTTTATGACCTGTTGCCTGCCGAGCGGCATTACTACCAGTACCTCGGCTCTCTCACCACGCCCCCTTGCACAGAGGGCGTGTTGCGACTGGTGCTCAAAACCCCCGCCAGCGTGGCACCGGAGCAGTGGCAGCGCCTGGTTGCTCTGCTGCCGCCCCATGCTCGGCCACCCCAGCCCCTGTATGGGCGCCAAGTGCTGGCCGGGCCGTGATCCTCACTTTAGTCCAGTTTCACGCCCACTTTGGTAATGATCTTGCCCCATTTTTCGCGTTCATTGCGTGAAAACGTAGCCATGTGCTCGGCTGTGCCCGGCATGGGTTCAACGCCCAAAGCTTGCAGCTTGGCCTTGACTGGAGTCGAACCCAAGGCGCTTTGCAGCGCCTGAGAGAACTGGCCGGTGGCCTCTTTAGAAGTGCCTGTGGGCACTACCAGTCCTTGCCAGGCATAGCCTTCAAAACCCTTGATTCCTTGTTCGTGGATGGTAGGAACATCAGGCATGGTGGGCACCCGCTGCGGGCTGGCTACCCCAATCGCTTTCACCTTCTTGCCATTAAGGAAGGGATAAGCGGTGGAGCTTTCCACCCACATGGCCGAAACCTGGCCGCCGATCACGTCTTGGATGGCTGGGGCTGCGCCTTTATAGGGCACATGCGTGAGTTTGAGGCCGCTTTGTTCGCGGAACAACTCTCCCACCAGATGGTGAGGGCTGCCCAGCCCCACCGAGGCCCAGTTCACACCTTCGGGCTGGCTCTTGGCCCAAGCGGTGAACTCTTTCAGGTTGTTGGCCGGTACGTTGTTGGATACCACCAAGAACAGCGGAAAGCGCACCAGCAGGCCCACGGGTTGGAAGTCTTTTTCGGCGTTGTAAGCCAACTTGCTAAACAGCGTAGGGTTGGCCGCCAGGGTGGCAAAGTCGGCAGTAAACAGGGTGTTGCCGTAATCTTTGGAGCGGGCGGTGTACTCGGCGGCAATGTTGGTGCCAGCACCGGGCTTGTTGGTCACAACGATGCTGCGGCCCATGCTCTTGCCCATTTCTTCGGCAATGGTGCGTGCTACTACGTCCGAGCCGCCACCAGCGGCATAGCCCACCACCCATTCAATCGGCTTTTGCTGGGCGCTGGCGCTGAAAGTGCCTGCGGCGAGGGCCAGACCGAGCAAAGAGCTGATGAAGTGTTTGCGTTGCATGAAATTTGTCTCCTCGAATAATAGGTATGGATCAGTGTATGGCAGGGCTTCAGACGTCTGTGTGCACGGGGGCCACGGGGGTGATGGCTGCACGCCCGGCCATCGAGGCAGATTCGGTGGATGCACTTTGGCCGCGGGCCAGTTGCAGCGCCTGGGCCAGCACGGCGTTGTCGCCAATGTGGTTGGCCAGCAGCAGCACCAGTCGTGCATTCATGGCATGGCTTTGCGCTGTGGTCAGGCCTTGGTGGGCGGTGAGCAGGGCTTCATAAAAGTCATCGTATGACGACAGGGTGGGCTGGGTATTGAGCATGGCGGCGACTCCGAATTCAAGACTGGAAAGGGGTGGCGGTGGCCGTGGCCAGAGCGGCACGCACGGCGGCTTCGGTGGGGTTGCGCCAGCGGGCGCAGACATGTTGATCTGGGCGGATCAGGTAGGCAGTGCCTGGCCGGGCGTCCAGACGCTGGGCTGCCAACCATTGCACATCTTCAATGTCTTGTCCGATAGACAACGCCTGCACATGGGGCAGACCATGTGCCCAAGCGGGCACTTCGCCAAACACCAGCAGCGTGAAATCCATACCCAACTGGCGCAGCAGCCAACCGGGCTGGCCGTTGCGGCGCACGGGGGCGTCCAACAACACGGCACCGGGCACCTGCGTGCCTGCAAAGGTATCAACGTCTGGCGTGTTCAGGCTGGAGTGGTGCAGTGTGGCTGGCACCGACAAGCGCCCACTGTTGACAATGCGCCGGGCAAAGGCATGGTCGCGGGCCAAATCGAGCGTGGCATCGCGGAACAGGCGGCTGATCTCGCTCTTGGGCGTGATGAAGTCGGTGGCACGGGTGGAGTTGAGCAGGTTCTCATCGGCAGCGTATTCGCGCTCGGGGCCGTAGGTGGCCAGCAGTTCTACGCCAGCGCGCCCCTTGAGCACCCAGTCGAGCTTCCAAGACAGGTTGTCCGTATCTTGCACGCCGCTGTTGGCTCCTCGGGCACCAAAGGGGGAGACGCCGTGGGCGCAGTCGCCAGCAAACAGCACTCGGCCATGCACAAAGCTGTCCATGCGCAGACAGGCAAAGGTATAGACGCTGGCCCATTCCAGCGTGAATTCGGTGTCTTTGCCCAACAAGGCTTGCACGCGCGGGATGATGTTCTCGGGTTTCTTTTCTTCTTCGGGGTTGGCATCCCAACCCAATTGGAAGTCAATGCGCCACATGCCATCGGGCTGCATGTGCAGCAGCACGCTTTGGCCAGGGTGAAAGGGCGGGTCAAACCAGAACCAGCGTTCGGCTGGAAAGTCCGCCTTCATCTTCACATCGGCAATCAAAAAGCGGTCTTGAAAGATGCGGCCCTTGCTCTCGAGCCCCATCAAACCACGCATGGTGGAGCGTGCCCCATCGCAGGCAATCACCCAGTCGGCATCAATTTGGTAGGCACCATCGGGGGTGTCAATGCTCAAGAGCGCGCCGTCATTGCGGGGTGCAATGCCAGTGACTTTGTTGTCCCAGCGGATGTCAATTTGCGGCAGTTGCAGGCAGCGTTCTACCAAATAGCCTTCGCAGTAGTACTGCTGCAAGTTGATAAAGGCTGGGCGCTCGTGGCCTTCTTCCGGCAACATGTCAAATTGGTACACCAGATCGTCATGGAAAAACACCTTGCCCAGGTTCCACGACACACCTTTGTCCACCATTGGTTGGCCTACGCCTAGGCGATCCCAAACCTCCAGCGCACGCTTAGAAAAGCACAGCGCCCGCGAGCCAATCGACAGGCGGTGGTCGTTGTCCAGCACCACAACGCGGTGGCCGCGTTGGGCCATGTCAATTGCCATGCTCAGGCCCACTGGCCCTGCACCAATCACCACAATGGGGTGTTGCACCGGTTGGGCCGCATCCTGATCGGGTGAGCGGGTGTAGGGAAACTCGATGGCCTGTACCTCGGCACCGGTGCCGTGGAAGGGGTAAGAGGGGGTGTGGGCAGATGTCATGGTGTGCTGGTGGGCATGGAGGGGAGGGCAAAGCTCCGCCCAGCAGGCTGCGCAACCCGTGCGCGCCCGTTGGGAGGGGAGATAAAAATCAGTAAGCGTGGAGGGGAGTGGGCTGGGTCAGGTCAGCCCTCCAACGACTGCCACATCTGCACGTCACGTTCGGCAGTCCAGATGCGGGGGTCGGGGTATTGCGTTGCCTCGTCGTAGGCACGGGTCACGTCAAAAGGCATGCAGTGGTTGAAGATCACCCACTGGCCGTATTTGGGTTGCAGTTTGGCAAAGGTGGCTTCGTACACTTTGCGCAGGTCTTGGCCTGCGGCAGCGCCGGCTTGCACGCTTTCGTACAGGTCGCTGATAAAGGCACGGGTGCCCGCCAAACCGGCTTGCACCTGCTCAGGTGTTTGCAGGGCAGCACCACGGCCTGGCACCAGCTTTTCGGGTTGCAGGGCGGCAATGGCATCGAGCGTGTGCGGCCAGTCTTTAAAGTAGGCATCGCCAGCGTAGGGGGTGGCATCAAACTCGACCAGATCGCCGCTGAACAAGATTTTCTCTTGGGGCAGCCACACCACGGTGTCGCCCTTGGTGTGGCCCCGGCCCAGTTGCAAGATCTGCACTTCCAGCTTACCCAGCCACAGCGTCATCTTGCCCGTGAAGGTGATGGTGGGCCAAGTCAGGCCGGGCGGTACGCTTTCTACGTTTTGGAACAGGCGTGGAAAGCGGCCAATCTCGCTCGCCTTGTCAAACTCGCCGCGCTCCACAATCAGGTCGTAGGTGTCTTGGCTGGCAATGATGTGTTCGGGCTGGTAGGCGCTGGCACCCAGCACGCGCACCGCATGGTAGTGGCTCAGGGTGACGTATTTGATGGGCTTGTCGGTCACTTCGCGAATGCGGCGGATCACATCTTGTGCCATCACCGGCGTAGCTTGGGTGTCAATCACCATCACGGCATCATCGCCAATGATGATGCCCGTGTTGGGGTCGCCTTCGGCGGTGTAGGCATAGGCATGGTCAGAAAGCTTGTCGAAGCTCACCTTCTTGATGTCCAGATCAGCGGCAGAGGCAAAAGTTTTGGTGCTCATGGGTTTGTTATCAACAAATGAATTTGATGGAATGGAACAATGATAGTTGATTATTTGTTTTAGTCGAATTCATTTCATTAGGTAGAAACCCGCACCCTCCGAATCCAGACACAATTGAGGCTATGCCAATGCACAGTGAACATTCCCTTTCAGAATCCATGCCCGAAGAAGTGGCTCCGCGTACATCGCGGGGCATCCAGAGTGTGGAGGTGGGCGGCCAGTTGCTTAAGGCGCTGGTGCATACCGGGCGCCCGATGGCGCTCAAAGACTTGGCGCGAGAGGCTGGCATGACGGCGGCCAAGGCACATCCCTATCTGGTCAGCTTTGGCAAATTGGGCTTGGTAGAGCAAGACCCTGCCACGGGGCACTACGGTTTGGGTTCACTCGCCATGCAGTTGGGGTTGATCAGCCTGCAACAGAAAGATCCGGTGCGCATGGCGATTACTGAGTTGCCGGGGCTGGCGCTGCGTGTCGGGGCCACGGTGGCTATTTCTGTTTGGGGCAACCACGGCCCGACCATCATCCAAGTGGAGCAGGGGCCGGCGGATGTGCATGTCACCATGCGCCACGGCACCACGGCCTCGGTGCGTTACACGGCCAATGGCAAGTTATTTGCCGCGTTTATGCCCCGTGCCCAGGTCGAGCAGGCGCTGGCACACGATGGAGATGCCCAGGCACTGCAAGACCCGTTGTTTGCGCAGGAGTTGAGGGCCATTCGCCAGCAGGGGGTCAGTACCGTGCGCGAGGGGCTGGTGCGTGGCATTGGGGCTGTGGCTGCCCCGGTGTTTGATGGTTTTGGCCGTCTGGTGTTGTGCCTGACGGCCATCGGCCCGGTAGCCACATTAGATGTGGGGGTGGAGGGCATGGCGGCACAGCAGTTGCGTGAAACGGCGCAGTCGCTCTCGCGCCGTTTGGGGGCTTCTGGGCCGGGACTGGTGGGTGAGGCGGTGCAACGCTAGCGTGCCAATGCACGCAAGGCTAGTTTGATGCCCTCGCTCACACCCACATCGGTGGGCAGTGCTTTGAGGGCGGCTGCGGCGTCTTTGTCGTTGTAGCCCAGTGCCAACAAGGCCTGCAAAATATCCGTCTGTGCGGGGCTAGAGACCTGTGCCGGTGTGCCGATGTCCGCTCCGAGTTTGCCTTTGAGTTCGAGCAGCAGGCGCTCGGCAGTTTTTTTGCCAATGCCTGGCACCTTGACCAGCCGTCCGCCTTCTTGCAAGGTGATGGCTTGGGCCAAATCGGCCACCCCCATGCCGCTCAACACACCCAGTGCCATACGTGGCCCAATACCCGAGACTTTGATGAGTTGGCGAAAGGCCTCGCGCTCTGCTGCCGTGGCAAAGCCATAGAGCAATTGCGCATCTTCGCGCACCACCAGATGGGTGAGCAGGGTGACGGCTTCGCCCAAATGGGGCAGTTGATAGAAGGTGCTCATGGGCACATCTACCTCATAGCCCACACCGTGGCAGTCAATCAATACCTGGGGTGGGTTTTTTTGGGCCAGGGTGCCTTGGAGGCGTCCAATCATGGGGTGTTGTGGTGCTAGAGGACAGGGGCTGCATCATAGCGTTGGGCTTGGGGAACAGGCATGGTGGTCATGTGCTGTGCTGTGCTGTGGACGTCCACCGCCGCCCCACGGATATTCTTAACCATTGGTGGCTTGGTGTGCGGTGCCAAGAAAATCAAAAAGGGCGGACAACATAAACCCGTGTTGTGATGACGGGCTATTGTTGGATGGCTACATTGCCATCATTAACCCATGGCATACGTTGTGCACGCATATCCAGCCAGGGGCCAAGGCGAGCCCACCACAAAAGAGGCCGTATCCCAAGCGGCCCAGCTTCTGGGCTTCATGATGGGCAAAGCGGCGTTGGTTTTGGCAATAATACCTGTAACAGACCACAAACCGGGTTCCAAGCCATCCAACAGCATATTGCCACCCAGCAGTATTTCGGTTTGTGCGCCACCAAGATTGTTATCTCTGTGGGTGTAGGCACTGCTATCGCTGAGGTCGGTATAGGTATTGCCAACCAACAACGACTCAGAAAAAACCACCCTCAAGCTGCCGCCTTGCACTTCACGCAATAGAGAGTACAGCTTGTTGGTGGGTGATTTGAGAACCACATAAAAATTTCTGAGGTTTTCAGCGGCATCGCCTGCATCAAACTTGATGGTAAAAGACAGCTGATCCCGACCCACATCACCCGTAATACAGGGCGTATATTTGGTGTTGGTGGGCACCGCTGTTTTTTTACTCTTGGCGATGGTTTCAGACGCTGAGCCCTTAGGCACTGTGGTGGTAATCACCACGGAGTATTTGGTGTACTCTGCAGCCGTTTGAGAATACGCACTGGATACTGCCGTTGTAGCCAGCGCAGCAGCAAGCCAAAATTTTGAAGAACGCATGGTCAACACTCTTAAAAAAGAAACGAGGGAAGAAAACCCCGTACCTTGAAAGAGTCAGCGGATGATGTGGCCCACGGCCTTGGCCGTGGGATGCGGCATTAAAACGGCGATATGCTGTTAAAAAACCGCCCCAGCCAACCAATAGCCTGCACTTCGGCTTGGGCACCACGGCCGCGTGACTCGATGCGCACATTGGCCACTTGGGTGGAGGCCACCAAGCTACCAGGCTGCAAGGAGCGTGGGTCTACCGTACCCGAGAAGCGTAGCACATCCACATTTTGGTTGACGCCAATTTGTTTCTCGCCCGCAATCACCAGATGCCCATTGGGCAGGACGTCGATCACGCTGGCAGTGATGGACCCCGTAAAGGTATTGGCACTCTCGGTGCCCCCTTTGCCTGAAAAATTGTTGGTGGATTCGGCAGCAATCTTGGTCTTGTTGGTCAGCGTAGTGCTGTTCATGAAGGGCAAGGCCGTAATGCCACCACTGATGCCACTCTCGCGATCGACGGTAGAAGACGATGTTTGCTTGGCGGTGATGTTTTCGGTGATCTGTACGGTCACTGTGTCACCCACCATGCGGGCACGGCGGTCTTCAAACGCGGGGCGGTAACTGGCACTGTGGAACAGGCTGCCTGTTATGGGGGCGCTGGTGCGCACGATGGGGGCGCTGATGGCCGGTGCAGCCGTGGGCAGCACATCCACGGGTGGCGGCGGCGAGAGGTTGGCACAGCCAGTGAGTAACAGCGCCAGCGCGGGGCTGGCGCAAAACAGAAAAGCTGTGGGGGAGCGAGACATGGTGCGATCTCCAGAAAATGGCGGGCGTGCTCAAAGCTGGTTCAGCTTGGCTAGCATCTGATCCGAGGTGGAGATGGCCTTGGAATTCATTTCGTAGGCCCGTTGGGTTTGAATCATGGTCACCAGCTCTTGCACCACGTTCACGTTGGAGGTTTCCAGATAGCCCTGTTTCACCACGCCCAAACCGTTGGTTCCGGGGGTGCCTTCCTGTGGTTGGCCCGAGGCCGCCGATTCCCGAAACAGGTTTTGCCCCATAGGCTCGAGCCCGGCTGGATTGATGAAGCTAGACATGGCCAACTGGCCCATCGGTTGCGGTTGTGGGTTGCCCGGCAGCAGTGCCGACACCGCACCAGTGGCATCAATGCTGATGCTGGTGGTGCCTGGCGGAATGGTGATGCCGTTGGCTACTGGCAGGCCGCTAGAGGTGACCAACCGACCTTGGGCATCGAGTTGAAAGGAGCCATCGCGGGTGTAGCCCAACGTGCCATCGGGCATGGTCACGCTAAAAAAACCGTTGCCGTTGATAGCCACATCCAGACTGTTGTTGGATTGCTGCAAACTGCCTTGGGTAAAGTTGCGGCTGGTAGCCACTGTGCGCACACCCAAGCCCAAGTGCAAGCCGGTGGGCAGTTGGTTCTGTTCGGTGGTGTTGGCACCTACTTGGCGCAGGTTCTGGTAAATCAGATCTTCAAAGACGGCATTGTTGCGCTTGAAGCCGGTGGTCGAGACGTTGGCCAGGTTGTGCGAGATGACATCCAGCTGGGTCTGCTGGGCTTCCATGCCAGTCTTGGCAATCCACAGGGAGTTGATCATGGCGTTTTCCTTTTAACCGTTCATGCTCAGCAACTGGCTGGCGGTTTTGTCGTTGGTTTCGGCGGTTTGCAGCAGGCGCATCTGTTGTTCAAATTGGCGCGAGGCCGCAATCAAGCCCACCATGCTTTCCACTGCATTGACGTTGGAGCCTTCGGTAGCACCGGCCAGCAGGCGGGCGTTGGCGTCGTTGGGCAGAGGGTTGCCGGAGGCGGGGCGAAACAGGCCATCATCGCCACGTTTGAATGGATCTTCGGCTGTGGGCGTAGCCAGTTTCAGGCGACCAATGGTGGCAGGCGGCTGGCCTGCGGTTTTGGCGGTAAGGGTGCCATCCGAACCTAGCGATACTTCTGCCCCTTGGGGCACATCAATCGGACCACCACCGTCCGACAGCACGGTCAGTCCGGTGTTGGTGACGAGTTGGCCCGCCGGTGTGACTTCAAAGCTGCCATTGCGGGTATAGGCTTCGGTGCCATCGAGCCCCTGCACGGCAAACCAAGAGTTGCCCACTGCCATCGCATCCAGGTTGCGTCCTGTGCGCTGCACCGGCCCAGGGGTCTCGACGTGACCAGAGGTTGCCTCCAGCGCAAACACACGGGTGCTGGAGCCACTGCCTTGGATAGGTACAGAGCGGAAGGTAGACATCTCGGCCCGAAAGCCCTGGGTAGAGACGTTGGCCAAGTTGTGCGACAGCACCGCCTGCCGGTGGGCGGCAGCGTTGGCGCCGGTCATGGAGGTGTAGATGATGCGGTCCATGGCGTTTCTCAGTAATCAGGGCGGGCGGGCTAAGGCAATTAACGCAGATTGACGATGGTGGACAACACCTGGTCTTGCGTCTTGATGGTTTGGGCGTTGGCTTGGTAGGCGCGCTGGGCGGTCATCATGCCCACCAGTTCGGCTGTCAGGTCAACGTTGGAGTCTTCCAACGCGCCCGAGCGCAGCGTGCCAAAACTGCCACTGCCCGGTTTACCCAGCATGGAGGCACCCGAGTCAACGGTCTCTACCCAGTTATTGCCACCAATGGGCGTCAACCCCTGTGGGTTGCGAAAGCTCGCCAGGGCCACTTGGGCTTCAGCACGGGTCACGCCGTTGGAGTAGCTGGCCATGATGGAGCCATCGTTGCCGATGTTGATGCTGGTCAGGTTGCCAGCGGTGTAGCCGTCTTGTTTGAGGTCGGAGACGGCAAAAGCTGTGCCGAATTGGGAGACCGCCGAGAGATCGAGAAAAACGCCAGCCGGAGTGCCGGTGCTGTTGATGGCTGCGGTCAAGTTGGCGTTGTTGGTGGGCATGATGTCGGTCATGCGCACCCCAAAGCCCGTGTCTGGTGCCGTTGCAGCTGGGCCGGTGATTTTGCCGTTGTCATCGAACGTGATGGTGTAGGGCGGGCTGCCGGTGGGCTGTGCGGTTTCATCCAACGTGGTGTAGACCCCCCATTCGTTGGCGTTGGCGGTCTTCATGAAATACAGTTGTACCGGCGTGGCAACGCCCTCGCTGTCGTAGACGTCCACCGAAGTGCCATAGGTCGAACGGGGCGTGGCAGGCACCGCAGCTACAACGGGTGGGCCTACCTGCGCAGCAATACCTGCTGCATCCTTGGCTCGGGCATCAAGGTTGAACGTTGCCGTGATGCTGGTAGTTTCTTTGGCTGCAATCGGTGCCCCCAACGGAAAGCTCAAAGGCACCGTGGTGGTGCTGGCAATGCCGGTGGTCGGGTCTACCTCAAAGCCCATGACTTGGGCTCCGCCATTGGTGCGTACATCCCCGTTCTTGTCGAGCTGGAAATTACCAGCACGGGTGTAGGCATCTTGGCCGCTGGGCAGTTTGACCTTGAAAAAGCCATTGCCATTGATGGCCAAATCCATGCTGTTGCCGGTGGCAGTGATGTTGCCTTGGGTAAATTGCTGCGATACCGCAGCCACTTCCACGCCCATGCCGTTGTTCTGGCCGCTGGCTACGCCCATGGACGAGGCGACCAAATCGGCAAATTCAGCGCGTGAGCCTTTAAAGCCCGTGGTGTTGGCATTGGCAATGTTGTGCCCGATGACATCCAGATTGCGGCTGGCGGCGTTCAGGCCCGAAAGACCTTGTTGAAAACCCATGGTGTGCTCCTGTTAGCCTGTAATGAGACCAATGAAATTAAAGAACGGCCTTCAGGGCCGACTGGGTGGTGTTGCCGCCACGGGCCAGCTCCAATTGCAATGCACCATTGCTCAGGCTGACCGCAGAGACTTGGTCGATATTCAGTGCGGTGCTGCCCACAGCGGTCTCGCCATTGGTTGCCACGACCTTGAAGCGCAAGGTGCCTTCGCCTTCGTAAGCTGAGGCATCCCAAGCAAAGTTGTGGCGCCCAGCTTTCAGGGCGCCCAGCTCCACTGTGCCCACTTCCTTGTTGTTGGCATCGAGCACCTGCACTTTGACGTTGCTGGCCGAGCTGGCCAGTTCAACCGCGCCGTAAGCTTGTTTGGATTCGCTGTCCACCGCCAGTTGGTTGCCTTCGACCAGCACTTGTCGGCCCACCATGGAGGTGCCCTGCATCAGTTGCTGTGCAGCAAATTGGCTGGCCAAGCTTTGCACAGTGGTGTTGAGTTTTTCAATGCCGGTCACCGTATTGATCTGCGCGATTTGTGAGGTCATCTGCGCGTTGTCTAACGGATTCATCGGATCTTGGTTATTCATCTGTGCCACCAGCAGCTTGAGAAAACGATCCTGCTGAGCGTCTGCGCTGTTGACATTGATGCCGCTGGTGCTGGTGGTGCCGCTGGCAGCCGTGCTGGCCGTGGTCGAGTTGATGGTGGTGCTCATGGCGATGCGCTTTCAGAAAGAGGTGCGGGGCCGGGCTTTATTGGCCCATTTGCAGGGTCTTGAGCAGCAGCGACTTGGCCGTGTTCATGACTTCGACGTTGTTTTGGTAGGAGCGTGAGGCAGAGATCATGTTGACCATCTCCTCTACTGCATTGACGTTGGAGTGATTCACATAGCCTTGGGCATCGGCCAAAGGGTGATTGGGGTCGTGCACGCGCTTGCCAGGGGTGTTGTCTTCTTGGATGGCCTGGATGCGTACGCCTGCCGAGCTGTCTGGACCCATGGGGGCGGTTTGGAAGACCACTTGACGGGCTTTGTACGCCTGACCATCGGGGCCAGCCACCGCATCGACGTTGGCCAAGTTGCTGGCCACCACATTGAGACGCTGGGATTGGGCACTGATGGCGCTGCCCGAAACGCTGAAGATCGAGAACATCGACATGGTAGGTATCCTTTAATCCGATTCCGGTTCACTGGCCCTGAATAGCACTGAGCATGGTTTTGGCGCTGCCATTGATAAAGCGCAGCGTGGCTTCATAGCGCACGGAGTTGTCCACAAAGTTGGCCCGTTCGCGATCCAGATCGACACTGTTGTTGTCCACACTGGGCTGCGTCTGTACGGTGTAGCCCAAGGCGGCTGGGTTGTCCCCAGTGCGGGCTTGGCCTACCTGCACGGTGGGCAATGCCATATGGCTGGGGTGTACGACAGGTGCTTTGGGCAACTCTTGTTGCTGGCCTAGCACTTGGCCGCTACGCATGGATTCCTGCAATGCGCTGGCAAAGTCAAAATCACGGGCCAAGTAGCCCGGCGTGTCGGCATTGGCAATATTGCTGGCGATGGCACGCTGACGCTCGGCCCGCAGCAGCAATGCGTTGCCGTGAAAGTCCAGTCGCTCGGTCATCTTGTTGATCATGGCGGTGCCTTTTGCCGTGGTTTGCGTGGTGCGCCACCGCCAGGGGAAAAAGAGGCTTGGGCGTGCGGCAATTATGAAAAGGCTGCCTGTGGATGAAGCACCGAAGAAGGCTGGTTTGTCTGTGCAGTTTGTGCCATTGGGTGGGGTAAAAACAGGGGATAGTTGGGGCTATTACGCTGCCCGTCTGTCCGTCTTGTCTGTCTATCCACGCGGGTGCGCGGATGGGGACGTCGGCTTGTCAGCACAGGAGAGAGGTCTCATGCTCGTTGCGCTTGTTTCTGTGCCGGTGTTGTTGTGCCGCTGGCGTGTTGCCTGTGTCGGTGTGGCGCGCAGGTGGGCATGGCTGCTTGCATGGTTGTGCAGTGCTGGCGTGTCATGGGCACAGCAGCCCGGCATTGAAGAAACCACCCGCCAGTGGGTAGAGCAGATGCTGCACAGTACCCAGGCCGCCAGTCAGATGGCGGTGCCATTGCGTATGGAAGTGGTCGTGGGCGCCTTAGACCCCCGGCTGCGCTTGGCACCGTGCGAGCGCATTGAACCCTATTTGCCCACAGGCACCCGCCTGTGGGGGCGCAGCCGTTTGGGCTTGCGTTGTGCCATTGGCCCTAGCCGTTGGAATGTATTTTTGCCCATTACCATCAAAGCCCACGGCCCCGCTTGGGTGTTGACTGGGCCAGTGGCTTTGGGAGCGGTGTTGTCACAGGCAGATGCAGCACAGGCTGAAGTGGACTGGGCCGCCGAAGTCGATATGGTCGTGGCAGATCCCGCTCAGTGGGTGGGCAAGGTGGCGGCCCGGTCTTTGTCGGCGGGGCAGGCGTTGCGCCAGTCGATGTTGCGGGCGCCACGGCTGTTTCAAGCTGGCGCACAGGTGCGCGTGCTCTCCAAGGGGGGCGGTTTTGCCATCAGCGGTAGTGGGCAGGCGATGGGGGCTGCAGGCGCTGGTGATACGGTGCGGGTGCGTATGCCCAATGGCAAGATCATTACGGGAGTGGTCAATGAAGACGGTTGGGTTGAGACCCAGTTCTGAAGTGGCCTTGTCGCCTTGTGGCTAAAGTCTGCGGTTCAGGCGCCGATAACATCAGCACTGAAGCCCCGGCAGTGGCAGGGGTGTGGAGAAAAAACATGAAGATAGGACATCAAGCGGAGTTGCCCAGTGCCGTGGCGCAGGCGCGGTCGGCGGCAGCACCGGGCGCCGAGGGGGTTGCCAAAGGTGCGGCAGCAGCGCGGGCTGCTGGTGTGCCGGTCATGGTCAGCTTCTCGCGTGGTGCCCGCGAACTGGAGTCTGCGGGGGATGCCGCCGCAGATTTTGATGCAGAACGGGTCAAGGCAGTGCGTGCGGCCATTGCCGCTGGTACGTTCCAGATCAATGCTGGGGCCATTGCAGATCGGCTGTTGTCTGATGCCCAAGAGTCGCTGGCCTTGGTGCCAGCGCGTGATGGCTGAGTGCCAAGCCATTTTGGTTTGGTGTTGTTTTTCACGTCCTTGATGTCCACATTCCCATGACTGCTCCTTCTTCTCCTGCCTTTCTCGAACATGCCTTGCACGCCGTTGAGCTGCAATTGCAAGAATTGTCGGCAGCCTTGCTGGCCGCCGATCCTCTGGCCTTGCAAACATGCAGTGAGCGTATGCGCCAGGTATCGGTAGACTTCATTGCTGCGCTAGAGGGTTTGCAGGTAGCCACTGTGACCCAAGGGTTAGAGCAGCGCATCCAGCAAATTCACAGCACCTTATCGGTGCAGCGCGACAGTCTGGCCCGTTTGGCCGCACTGGCCGAGCGCCAGGCGGCTGTGCTGTTGCCACCCCCTGTTCACCCCACACCCACCTATGGTGTGGCGCTGGGTGTGCAGGCCAGCACGGCAAGTGCTGCACGCATCTACAGTGCGGCTGGCTAAAAAGCACAACGCCCGGTCAGACCGGGCGTATACCAGAGGGCAGCAGGCCGCACGTTTGCGCGGCGGCTGTTCAGTGTGCTCGCATTTTGGCACGCAGGCGTGCAATGGCTTGGCTGTGCAATTGGCACACGCGTGATTCAGTCACGCACAGCACGGCGGCAATTTCTTTCAGATTCATGTCGTGCTCGTAGTACATGCTCATCACATACTGCTCGCGCTCGGGCAGTTGGGTGATGGCCTGTACCAGCGCATCCCGCAGGCGCTGGCTGCGCAACAGACTGGCCGGGTCGGCTTGGTTGTCTGCGAGGTGGCGATCCAGAAAATCATGGGCACCGTTGCCGTCTCCACGGCTCAAATCTTCTAGATAGAGCAATTGGGTGCCGCGCACTTTGCTCAGTAGGTGTTGATATTCTTGCAGTTCCATGCCCATCTCCTGCGCAATTTCTGATTCCAGCGGACTACGGCCCAGACTCTGTTCCAACCGCTGTATGGCTCGTTCAATGTCCTTTTGCCCTTTGCGTGAACTGCGCGACATCCAGTCACCGTTGCGCAGTTCATCCAACATAGCCCCCCGGATACGTTGGGTGGCAAAAGTTTCAAACTGCACGCCTTGGCTGGCTTCGTAGCGCGAGAGCGCCTCGGTCAAACCGATCATCCCCACCTGCACCAAATCATCCAGTTCCACATTCGGAGGCAGCTTGGCCAGCATATGTGTGGCCAGGCGCCGCACCAGCGGCAGGTATTGGCGGATCAGGGCATCGCGGTCAAGCTGGCCTTTGGCGGTGTACATCACTGGAGCAGTGTCAATGGCTCTGGAAAAGATGTGATGCGGCTGAACTGGCTGCCCATTGCCCAGCATGCCAAGCCATGGAGCTGGGCGTGGTAATGGCGCTGGCATTGTCCAGCAGCAACAATGCCAAACGCTGCAAGTCAGCGTTGCTGTTGTCTGGTAGAAGGGTGCCGTGCAGGCGTTGGCCTAGGTGGTGGGCCACACAGCGTTCCAGTGCCTGTAGGCTGTTGCGGGCTTGTTCTGCTTTTTTGCCGGTGGCACTGGGGCTGACGTAGGCCACCATGCTGTTCAGGTTGGCATGCAGCGTTAGGTGCTTGATCTGGCGGTAGCACTCCATCAGAGCATTTTTGCCGGGCTTGGTCACCAACAGTGGCATGGTGCTGCTGCCTGCCAACAAAGGGGTGCTCAACAATTCGATGGGCGCATAGAGCACCATCACCGCATAGCGGCGGAAAATAGGCTCTAGCTGCTCCAGTGTTTGTGCCGCTTGGCCTTTGCGCTGGGCGGTGTTGGCCAGCGTCAGCATGCCCAGGGCTGCAGGCACTACGGCCAGGGCAGACGCATCTGCATGCACGCCATGTGTGCTGGCATCGGCCCACGGGGCATGGGTGAGTAGCTGTAGCAGGCCTGGGGCGCGCTCGGTCTCCACGGCGGTGGCATCCAGCACCACCACTGGGTAGCCTAAGCGTTGTAAGTGGCCGCACAACTGCCATAGGGTAGACAGTGTTTTGCCACCGTCTTCTTGGCTGGTGACCACCAGCAGGCGCAGCTCATCTTGGGGCTGGTGGCATTGCAGACCCATGCCCTGGTGGAAATGGGTGTCAAGCATGGCCAGCCATCCCTTCTTGGGCAAAAGAGGCGGTGGGCCGGGTAAAGAAGAAGTTCAAATCCGTCACCTTGGGTTCAAAGGCGGAGCGGGCGGTAGAACGCATCGACAGGCTGACCAGCTTTTTGGCATCGGCGGTTTCCCAGTCTTCGGGCACCCGTTGACCATTGGTCACGCCACGCAGCACCATGCGGTTACGAATCAACGCATCCAGCGGTGGGCCCAGTTTGACGGCCTCATCCACCTTGGACAAGATCGCTTGTTGTGGTCCCCGGCTCTTGAACGAGGCAAATACATCGTCCAGAGTGTCGCCGTGGCTACTGGCATTGACCACCAGTAGACGTTTGATTTCGGGCAAGTCCAACACATCCAGCATGTCACGCTTGCGCGGGTCGCGCGCAGCTACACCAGTCGTGTCGATGAGCACCATTTTTTTGCCACTGAGCAGTCCGAGCAGGTCTTGCAGGGCCGCTTGGTCGTGGGCCAAATGGGCCACCACACCCAGCATGCGGCCATAAGAGCGCAATTGCTCATGGGCACCAATGCGATAGGTGTCTAGAGTGATCAAACCTACGCTCGCGGCCCCATACATGCGTGCGCATTGGGCAGCCAGTTTGGCGCTGGTGGTGGTTTTGCCCACGCCAGTCGTGCCAACCAAAGCATAGATACCACCTTCTTGTGGCAGGCTTTCGGTGTCTGCATCGGTCTTGAGGTTGCGTTCCAGCACTTCCATCAGCCACCGCACGGCATCGCCAGCGTTGAAGTTGTCGGGCAGGCGCTCCAGCACGGCACGGGCCAAGGTGGGCGAATAACCTGCACCAATCAGTTTGAGCATCAGATTGGATTGGATCGGGTTTTGCTTGGCCTGACCTAGCCAAGACAGCGTGTTGAATCGTTCTTCGATCAAATCCTTCATCGATTGCAACTCTTCCATCACGCTCTCTTGCCGGACAGGCGCTGGAGCTACGGCCTTGGTAGGGGCTACCATGGGTTCGGTGCTACGCCGGGTTGTGATGGGTTGCGCTGTGGCCCGCACTGGGGGGCTGTGCTCTGGCGCTACGTCAAAGCCGGGCGGGTACAGGCCAGGAGTGGCTGCCTGTGGCGCTGGCGCAGTGCGTTCGCGGGCCACGGGGGCGGTTCGGGCAGGCTCTGGGCGCCGGGCGGGGGCTGGTTGGTGAGGAGCGGGGCTGCTCTCGATACTGCTGTCATCCCCCTGCAACGCCTCATGACGGCGGCGCAACATGCGTTCGCGCACATAGTCTTGGAATGACAGGGTGCTCATCGCCAGTTGCTCTGTGTCTTCATGCACTGGGTTGCGCTCCGCCACAGGCTCGCGCTCTGTCAGGGGGGCAGCAGCACGGGCTGGGGCCACAGGTTTAAGGCTTGGAGCTGGTGATGCCCTGGTGGGCTCTGCTGGCTCTCCAGCTTGCTCTAGCGAAGTCAGGGACTCTTCTGCGGTGGCAACCACTTCCACGCCTTCTGGGGTGGTGCGGTTAGACAGAATGACGGTACCCTCCCCAAAGGTCATGCGTGCCTTGGCCAGTGCTTCGCGTGCAGTGGCTGCATAAAAGCGTTTGATGTTCATGCCGATGCTCCTTTGAGAATGGGCCCAATGCGGATGGTGTGGGTTTCAGGAATTTCGCTGTGTGCCAGCACTTGCAGGCGAGGTGCCACGCGCCGCACCAGACGGGAGATGGCGCTGCGGATGGTGTCGGGCACCAGCAGGCAGGCGGGCAACCCGATTTCTTCTTGCTTGAGCGCGATCTCGGCGGCGCGCTGCGTCAGGATGTCTGCTACACCGGGATCTAGCGAGGGGCCATTGGCATTGGCCAGAGCCTGCACCAGCAGGCGCTCCAGCCCCGGCTCAATGGCAATCACACTCAGCTCACGGGTGGGGCCGTAAATTTGCTGCACGATGGCGGGCGACAGTGCAACCCGCACCCGGCGTGCCAGCTCGTGCGGATCGGTGATGGCGCCTGCATGTTCGGCCAGAGTCTCAATGATGGTGCGGATATCGCGGATATGCACCGACTCTTCGAGCAGCAATTGCAGCACCTTCTGGAACGTTGTGATCGAAACCATTTTCGGGATCACCTCTTCTATCAATTTGGGGGCCAGCTTGGCAACATGTTCCACCAATTGCTGCGTCTCTGTGCGGCTGAGCAATTTGGCGGCTTGAACTTGCATCAAGTGTGACAAATGTGTCGCCATCACAGTTTCCGAATCAACCACGGTAAAGCCTGCCATTTGCGCCGCTTCCTTTTGCTGATCGTCGATCCAGTGGGCGGGCAAACCAAAGGCAGGGTCGGTGGTTGGGGTGCCGATCAGTGGCGTGGTGATGCCGCCGGGATTGATGGCCAGATACATGCCGGGGAAGGCTTCGCCCTCGCCCACCACCACGCCACGCAGGGTCAGGCGGTAGGCACTGGGCTTGAGTTCGAGGTTGTCGCGCACATGCACTGGTGGTGGCAGAAAGCCGACTTCTTGGGCAAACTTGCGCCGTACCCCCTTGATGCGGGTGAGCAGGTCGCCCTGGCGGGATTTGTCTACCAGCGCAATCAAACGGTAGCCCAACTCCAGACCCAGCAAGTCTACGGGTTGCAGATCATCCCAAGTAGCATCGGTTTCTGCTGGTGTAGCTACGGCAGCCGGGGCTTCCGATGGTGGGGGCACCTTGGCCCGCTGCATCAGTACCCAAGCGGCATACCCCAGCACCGAGCCCACACCCAAGAACACCATGTGCGGCATGCCAGGAATCACGCCCAACAAAATCAGGATGCCAGCGGTAATGCCCAGCACGCGTGGCGAGGTGAACAGCTGATGCACGATCTGCTGGCCCATGTCCGAGTCTTTGCCCACGCGGGAGATCACCATCGCAGCCGCCACCGAGATCAACAGCCCTGGAATCTGTGCCACCAGTGCATCACCCACTGCCATCAAAATATAAGTGTCCGCAGCTTTGCTGGCCGACAGGCCATGTTGCAACACACCAATGGTGAAGCCGCCAATGATGTTGATCAGCAAAATCAGAATACCGGCCACGGCATCGCCACGCACAAACTTGGAGGCACCGTCCATAGAACCAAAGAAGTTGGCTTCTTCCCCTACTTCGGCCCGGCGGCGCTTGGCTTCCTTCTCGTCTATCAGCCCGGCGTTCAAGTCAGCATCCACGGCCATTTGCTTGCCGGGCATGGCATCCAGGGTAAACCGAGCCGACACCTCAGCGATGCGTTCGGCACCTTTGGTAATCACGATAAAGTTGATCACCACCAGAATTGAGAACACAATCAGACCCACGGCAAAGTTGCCGCCAATCAGAAAATGACCAAAGGCCTCAATCACTGCCCCCGCAGCACCGGGGCCGGTGTGGCCTTCTAGCAGTACCACACGGGTAGAGGCTACGTTCAGCGACAGGCGCATCAGCGTAGACAGCAGTAGCACCGATGGAAACGCCGCAAAGTCCAGCGGCTTGAGCATGTAGGCTGCCACCATCATCACCATCAATGCCACAGCAATATTGATGGTGAAAAACACGTCCAGCATCCATGCTGGAATGGGCAGCACCATCAGGGCCAGAATGGCCACCACCAGCAGCGGGGCCGATAGGCCTTGGGCAGCGGCGGCATTGTTGCCTACCCATTGGCGGGCAGAGTTCACAGAAAGGCTCATGGGGTCGCTCCTTGCTGGGCTTGGCGATTCAGCGGATCAAGTTCGGGGGGTACGTTGACTTCGGGCAGGGCATCGGGCATCGGCCCTTCACCGCGCAAAGCGGCTTTGAGGCGATACACATAGGCCAGCACTTGGGCTACGGCGGTGTAGAGGGTGTGCGGAATGGGCTGATCCAACTCCGCATGGGCATACAAGGCGCGCGCCAGCATGGGCGACTGCAACACCGGAATGTTGTGTGACTTCGCCAGATCGCGAATCGTCATGGCGATCAGGTCCGTGCCTTTGGAAATGACCTGTGGCGCCGTCATGGTATTGTCGTACTTCAAGGCCACGGCATAGTGGGTGGGGTTCATCACCACAAAATCGGCCTTGGGCACAGCCCCCACACTGGCACCATCGGCAATCTCGCGTTGGCGCTGGCGCTGGCGGCCCTTGATTTCTGGATTTCCGTCCGATTCTTTGTGCTCTTGCTTGACTTCCTCGTGGGACATCTTGAGCCGGTCTTTGAAAAAGAAGGCTTGCAACGGCACGTCAATCAAGGCCATCAGAAAAACGACCAGCAGCAGCATGGCCATGCCACCCGTCAGCCAATTGGCAACAAAGCCAATCGAATCTGACGAGGGTTGCAAAATCAAAGTAGCCATCTCCTCAATGCTGTTGCCCATGTATTTCCAGGCCACAAAACTCAGGATGCAGGTCATGAGCACCATCTTGGCCACGTTGGCCATTTGCTGCTTAGAAAAGAGATTGCCGATGCCAGAGAGCGGATTGAGTCGGCTAAATTGAGGCGTGATGGGCTTGAAGCTCCAGACCCATCCACCCGAGGCCACGGCACTGAGCAGGGCAGCGGCGCTGGTGAGCAATGCAAACACACCGCTGGCTACCAGGCCGACAGTCATCATCTGTTGCAACCGCTCCAGCATGTGGGCAGGGGTGCGCACCGTAGCGGCATCAAACACCAATTGGTGGCTCATCTCCAATTGGATGCGATCCAACAGGTGAGGGGCCAACACCATCATGCTGGCCGCGCCCATGCCCAAGATGGCCAGATGAGACAAATCGCGCGAACGCGCGGCCTGCCCGTCGGTGCGGGCCTTTTGGAGCTTGCGCTCGGTCGCGGGAAGGGTGCGGTCTTGGCTCGATTCCATGATGGCATGACGGGGTGGTCATGCCATTGTCGTGAGCAGCGACAAAATCTAAAGCCCGATAAGCGGGCCACTGGCACCGCTTATTCGGGCTGTGAAGGTGGTGGTGGGTTAGAAGCCCAGACTGGCCAACAGGTCATCCACCTCGGATTGATCGGTGACGACATCAGGGGTGTTTTCTGGATCGACCACTGGCCCTGCCAAATGCTCATGGGCAGGCTCCACGGGCATGGGCGGTGGTGCCACCCCAGGAGGGGCTGTGTCCAGCACCAATTGCACCAGTTGCTCCTCAATTGTGGCGGCCAAAGACACCACACGGGCGATGACTTGGCCGGTGAGGTCATGAAAGTCCTGTGCCATCATGATTTCGGTCAAATGCTCGTCCGAAGTACGGGCAATTTGCTCAACGTCGTTGAGGAAATTCATGATTTCACCCTTGGCCACCGCAGCCACTGGGTCTTTCACCAGCGAGGCTGTGACCCGCCGGGTTTCTTCGGCCAACAGATCATTTTGTGCCTTGGCCTGCTCTACGCGCCCCAGCACTTTCTCTGCGGCCTCACCCGTCAGCCGAGCGATGTACGACAGGCGGCTTTGGGCATCGGGCAATTCGCTCATGCTGCTGCGTAGCTTTTTGGCATAGCCCAGCTCATTGAGCGAGTCGTGTAACTGACGCGTCAGAACGCCAATCCGCTGGTGTACATCACTCACCGGAGTGCTGGTCGCAGGAGGGGTGTGGCTGGTGTCCATGGCGATGGCTTACAGCCCCTGCTTTTTGATGATCAGGTTAACCTTCTCTTCCAGCGTGGCCTTGGTAAAGGGCTTGACGATGTAGCCTGCCGCGCCAGCCTGAGCTGCCGCCACAATGTCTTCTTTGCGGGCTTCAGCCGTGACCATCAGCACCGGCAGGTGCTTGAGTTTTTCATCAGCCTTGACTTCTGCCAGCAGCTGAAAGCCGTTCATGTTGGGCATGTTGATGTCGGTGACGACAAAGTCAAACTTGCTTGAACGCAGCTTGTGCAGTGCCGCTACGCCATCTTCGGCTTCATCGGCATCAGAGAACCCACTTTCCTTGAGCAGGTTGCGGACGATGCGGCGCATCGTAGAGAAGTCGTCAACGATCAGGAAGCGAAGGTCAGACACGTGAGACCCTTTCGGTCGGGATTGCAGTATATGTTGTCATGGGAAGCATAATCGATAGCGCCAGTCTATGGCTTGGAGCTAGTAGCGGGGGGATTTTCCTGCTTTTCATTGGGCAATGGTGCTGCGGGGAGAATCAGGGCACTTTTACTGAGCAATCTTTCCTCCGCTTCGCGTGTCAAGACCGTGATGGTAATACGCCGATTGGCTGGTGCGCGCGGATCGTTCGGTTGCAGCAAATCACTGCTGGCCAGGCCCACCACACGGGCTAGTTTGTTGTCAGGCATGCCTGAGGCTACCAATTCTCGGCGAGAGGCGTTGGCCCGGTCAGCAGAGAGTTCCCAGTTGCTATAACCCCGTTGACCAGAACCATAGGGTACAGCATCGGTATGACCAGCCAAGCTGATGCGGCTTTCTACATCCGAAAGGGAGGAGCCAATGGCCTGGAGAATATCGCGCATATAGGGTTTGACCAACGCACTGCCGCTGTCGAACATGGGCCGGTTTTGGTCATCCACAATCTGAATTTGCAGGCCATCGGGCGTGACATCAATCCGGATTTGGGATTTGTATTCATTCAACCGAGCGTTTTGCGTGATGATGGCGTCGATTTTGGCACGCAACGACTTGATGCGCTGTGCGTCCTGTTGTGCCTGTTGGGCTTTGGCCAGTTCGGTTTTGTCTTGGGCGTCCGAGCGTTTGACTTGGCCGTGCACTTTGGTGAGGTCGTTGCCGCCCCCTGGCATCACCGTGGTGCTGTTGCCTGCACCATCACCACCACTGAGCGCCACCTTCAGTGGCGAGTTGAAATAGTCTGCAATACCCTGCAACTGGCCTTGTGCTGTGGAACCCAACAGCCACATCAGCAAGAAGAAGGCCATCATGGCCGTCATGAAGTCGGCGTAGGCAATCTTCCACGCGCCGCCATGGGCAGCATGGCCGCCCTTCTTGACGCGCTTGATGATGATGGGCTGAAGTTTCTTTTCGGTGGCCATGATGTGGCTTACTTCTTACGCACGTATTCTTCCAATTCCAGGAAGGTGGGGCGTTCTGTGGAGAACAACACTTTGCGCCCAAACTCGATAGCGGTTGCTGGGTTGTAGCCTTGCATACTGGCCAGCAAAGTGCATTTGATGCACAACAATTCCTTGGCTGCGTCTTCGGCTTTTTGCTCCATCAGACCACCCAAAGGCTCCACAAAGGCGTAGGCCAACAAAATACCGAGAAAGGTACCGACCAAGGCCGAGCCTACCATGCCACCCAGCACAGCCGGGGGTTGACCCACCGAGCCCATGGTATTCACCACCCCCAACACCGCAGCCACAATACCAAAGGCAGGCAGGCCGCCAGCCAAGCGGGCCATGGCCGCCACAGGGGCATGGGCTTCTTGGTGGTGGGTGTCAATTTCGTTGTCCATCAGGGCTTCTATCTCGTGGGCATTAAGGTTGCCAGAGACCATCATGCGCAGGTAGTCGGTGGTGAATTCAACCACATGGTGATCGGAGCCCACGTTGGGAAATTTCTTGAACAGTTCAGACTCGTGGGGGGCTTCTACATCGCCCTCAATGGCCATCAAGCCTTCTTTGCGCGCCTTTTGCAAAATCTCATACAGCATAGCCATCAGCTCTAGGTAGCGTGCTTTGGTGTATTTAGATCCTTTGAAGACACCAGCCAGCCCTTTCATGGTGGATTTGAGCACCTTGGGTTGGTTGTTGATGACGAAGGCTCCTAACGCTGCACCACCAATGGTGGCCATTTCGAAGGGCAAGGCCTTGAGCACTACGCCAATATTGCCGCCGTGCAAGATGAACACGCCGAAGACGCAGACCAGGCTGACAAGGTAACCAATAATGACGGGCATGCTGGATGAAAGGTGGCTGTGACAGGGGCGATCAGAACAAGCAGCAGCTCTTGCAATGCAGAGCCTGATGCTGACGGATGTTAATGTACCGGATGCGCTCTGGTTGTGATGCCTGTAGTTATGGCAAAAAGCAGGGCTAACTGGGGTCTATTAGCTTGTCCAAGCCTGATACCAGTCTTGTAGGTTTTGACCAGTGAGCCTCCAATTCTGTGCCACTTGGGCCTGTAGTGTCAGGCCATCACGGTGGCAGGCACTCAAATCAGACACCCGTTCCAAGATGGCATCACGCCAGTCTTTGTAGCGGTTTTTCACCCGGCTGACTGCTAAATCACAATGGTAAGGTGTTACGTCCGAGCACACTACAGGGACGCCACACCAGCCGTATTCCAGCAGCTTCAGGTTGGATTTGCACTCGTTGAAGGCATTGCTCTCTACCGGGGCAATGGCCAAGTCCCAATCTTGGGTCAGTGCCATGAGCTTGGCTGGATATTCGAGTGTGGGCACTCCGGGTACAAATTCTTTGATGTAAGGCCGGATGTTGTCGGGGCACATGCCCATAAAGACCCAATCTACCTGATCGGCCAAGTCTCTGATGACGGCTGCCACCATCTCCAAGTCGCCTTGGTGGCTGATGCCGCCTGCCCAGCCAATGCGTGGTTTTTGGCCTGGGCTGCGTGCTGGGCGTTGGGGGGGCGTGGCACCCCACATGGCTGGGGCCAAGCGGTTGGGTACCACGCGCACATCGTCGTTGTAACTCCCCAACTCATGCGCCAAGGCTTCGGTAGAGACTACCAAGCGGTCGCACAGGCCAATGGCCTTGAGCATCTTGCCGCGCAAATCCCGAGGTATCAGGTCGTAGTGGGCGCTTTTGACGGGCACTTTACTCAGATGGTCATCCACCTCGTAAATTTTGCGCACATTCTTCAAAGCAGTCAGGGCTTTGAGGTGGGCCAGCATAATTTCGGTGTTGGGGCGCTGAAACACCAGAATATCGGCCCCGCTGCGCAAGGCCAGGTTAGGACTAAAAATTTCTGGCGAAACACCGCCACGGCATAACCCCGCATCCAGCATGGCCTGCATGGGTTGGATGATGCGGTAGTGGCCGCAGCCCTGTACATCGGCATGAAAGGCTGCCACCTTGTGCTGTAGCGGCTGTGGAAAGTGATCAAAACGCAGCAGGCGGTTTGATTCCACCTCGTAGCCTGTACCAATCAGCGATAGGTTGGGGTTGTAGGCTGGGTCGTTGGCGATGATATGCGGCCAACGTTGGTACATGGCTGCTTGTTCACGCTGAAACCGTTGCGTTTTTTGTTCTGGGCTGATGGTTTCCAATTGGGCTTTTTGGCTGGCACCGCTCTCATGCAGCAAGGTGGCCAAGGGTGTCCAGACAATGCGCTGGCCCGTTTGACCAACACGCAAACAAAAATCCATGCTGCTGTACGACACACCAAAGGTGGCTTCGTCCATGCCGCCCACGGCTTCATAGACAGACTTGCGCACCAATAGACACGCACTCGCCACCGCAGAAAAATTTTGTGCCACTTGGGCCCGGAACATATAGCCGGGCTCGCTGTTATCTAACCCCAGCAGCGGGTGATCTGCGGGCCCACCCAAACCCATAATGATGCCTGCATGTTGCACGGTGGTGTCGGGGTAGAGCAGCCGCGCCCCCACCACGCCTACGCCATCACGCAAGCCGTGGCGTACCATCTGGCTGAGCCAATCTGCTTGCAGCACGGCGGTGTCGTTGTTGAGCAACAGCACGAACTCGCCCCGCGCTTGGGCCACCGCCAGATTGTTCAATCTGGACAGATTAAACGGGCCTGGTGCTGATAGCACCCGAATTTGATCACTGCCCAAAGCAGACAGGCCCGCCAGAAACTCTCGTGCCTCGGGGGTTTGGCTGTCGTTGTCTACCAGCAAAATCTCAAAAGCTGGGTAGTCGGTTTGCGACAGCAAAGAGTCGATACAGCGGTTGAGAAAAGGTAGCAAATCTTTGGTCGGAATGACGATGCTGACCAAGGGGGTGCGCTCTAACGGGTACAACACATGGAAAGTGCCCGGCCCCGGCCCTTCCAGCACCTCGGCTGCTGGGGCTTGCACCTGCAAATGTTGCACTAACACCTGTGCCAGACGTTGCCACATCTCCGATTGGGTGGTGAACAAGCTGTCTGCGGTAGAGGATAAATGCAGCAGCACCAGCGGCAGGTGCAGCACAGCCTTGCCGGGCAACACGCTGGCTTGCAGGGCGCAGTGGTAGGCGTCGGCCAAATCGGGCAGACCTTGCTCACCCAGTTGGGCTTGGCCCCAAGCATTTTTCAGCACCAAGGCGCGGCCCATGTAAGGCAGGCTACGCAACAAATCGACATTCAAGGCGGGTTTGAGGCGTGGTTGCTTTGGCTGGCCGTCTGGCCCCCATTCATCGTGGTCGCAATACAGCAGCACGGTATCGGCGCTGGCTTGGTCTACCAAGGTGCGCTCAAGCATAAAAAGGGCTTGTGGCTCCAGGGTATCGCCAGCGTGCAATAGCAGTGTCCACCCCTGCTCTGGCACTTGTTGCCACAGCGGCGTTTGGTGGTTGCAGATAGTGTCTACCTGATCTGCCGGGCGCGTCTGGGCGGCCAAACTGGCATGGGTGCGCTCTAACAAAGCCGCTTCGGTGGATGCAGCGCAGCACAGCAATACCCGCAGGTGCAAACGTTGCGCTGGCAGCACTGGCAAGCAATGGGCTGCGCTGGTGCGAAAGTCTTCCAGCCAACTGGCATAGGCACGGTGTTTTTCGTCAGTCCGTGCCTGGGCTACAGCCGGGGCCAGACGGTCTTTGAGTTTTTGTGTGATCTGGGACAGCTTAGAGCGGTTGTCACTGGCGCTGGCAGAAGTATGGTTCATAGCGTATGAGTGGTCCTCTCAAGTTCCGACGCGGTATTCGGTAGCACCAATGTCTACGGTGTGCATGTAGCCGATGACCTCGGATGGGATGGTTGGCCCAAAAATTTCGAGCAACACCTTTTGCAGCAAGTAGCTGCCCAGCCGCTCATTACAGAAAGCCAGTGCCCGCCGATGGTAGGCATCCAGTTTGACCGGGCGGTGGTGTTCCAGAAACTGTAAACACACCACTTCTAGTTGCTCTGCAATCGCCAAAAAGATGTTGATGGGCAATGTGCCCACTTCAATGCCACCAGGAATGATGGTGGGATGGTTAATGAGCTGAAAACATTCATCAGGGGTGATAACCCCATGCTCCACGGCAATGGCTAAATAGCGCAAAAAATCTGGGGCTTGGTGAACGTGAATATATTGTTGAAAAGTATTGCCAATGTTGCGTGGGTTGGCAATACAAAAACATTGTTCTGGCTCAGTAAACCAAGCAGCATAGTTCGGAACCTGCGTTGATTGATTGATAAAACGCATGGTTGGAAAGCTATCGGTGGTGCGTCCAAATGCCTGCCGTGAGATAAATTTTCGGTACTGTGTTAACGTGATTAAATCAAAATCGGAAAATTCTTGGGCTTGTGCATTCAAAAATCGCCTAATGGCAAAAGTGCCTGCGGCACCAGTTAAAAATGGATGCCAAGCCATGAGGTCAGGGTAAGCTTGATGTACATCCAGCACCTGATGCCCCATTTGTGGAGCCTGCCCTGCGGCCCCTAGCCACACAATGGTGGCACTGGGGTCCAGATCAATCGTGATCTGGGGTTGGTGGGTAATGCAAAAAAGGGAGTGCATAAAAATCTATCCGCAGGGCCAATTTTCAGGGTTGTGGTAAGCGCAGCAACCAAGCACCCGGCCAGTGGGTAATATTTTGGTTCAGCTCACTCTCGTTAAAAGGCCAATCTGGTTGTTCGATACGAAACTCTGGATGCTGCGCGGCAAAGTCGCGGGCGGCATAAGTAGGGTTGTCTGTGGCCCAATCAGGGGTGCCACGAGGAACATCAGCCAAATCGAACATGATGCCATCGGTAGCCACAATATAAGAGCCTGGCGTCACCAAATCGGCATAGGCTTGTAACTCAGCCAGCACATGGGCATAACTGTGGTTAGAGTCTAAAATGACCAGCACCTTTTCGTCGGGCTGCACCTGTGATTTTACTTGCGCCACGATGTCAGGGGCGGTAGAGCTGCCTTCGATCAAGGTAATGCGGTCGCTCAAGGGGTGGGCCTCAATGGCTTGTCGGTTGTGTGGGCGGATTTCAATGTCAATGCCAATCACACGCCCTCGCTCCATCGCTTTGCACAGACTCGAGTAAAAAATCAGTGAGCCGCCGTGGGCCACGCCCGTTTCAATGATGACGTCGGGTTGGATACGGAAAATAGCCTCCTGCATCCGCAGCATGTCTTCAGGTAGCTGAATGACAGGGCGGCCCATCCAACTAAAAGTGTATTGGTATTTTTGGTTCCAACCCACCCGCACCCATTGGCGAGACAGCACTTCAAAGGCAGCCTTGGAATACAGGGGAAAAATCTGTGGCTGGTCTGCGTCTTCGACCGTCAGGGTTTGTGCTTCGGTATCTAGGATAATTTTCAAGATTCGCTCCAGTCGATCAGTTCCAGTGGAATATGGGCTTGGGCCAGCAATTGCAGGTTTTCTTGCCGGTAATTGGGGTTCATCAAAATGGCCTGCTTTATTTGCCGCTGTGGTAGATCAGTGGGGGCAATAATCGGATGGCCGGTGCCCGGAAGGTAGTGGCCTTGCTTGCGCGGGTTAATGTCAACCACGCAGTCGATCAGCGTAGCCTCTGGATCGACCAAATTGGCGAGGGTAGCCCCCTTCGCACCCGCGCCCCAAAGGGCGATTTTGCCGTGTTGGCGCAGCGCCTGTAGCCGCTCGTGCCAGAGTTGGCGCAGTTTATCTTCCTCGTTGCTGTAGGCCAGTGCCAAGGCAATGGTATCGGTGAGCGGGTGGGGGGAGGTCTTTAGGGGGCCGACGGTAGGTTGGGCTTCTAACCACAGGTACTGACCGTTAAAGAGGTGATCTACCTGTTGCACTGCAAAGCCTGCCTGCTCAAAGGCGGTACGCAGCGATGAGGCACTGAACAGCGAGCAATGTTCGTAGAAAAAATCCCAAACCACCCGATGGCGCAAAATCCATTCGACACAGGGCGTTTCAAAGAATACTCTGGCCTGTGGGGTGTGCGTTAACGCCTGCCGTACTGAGTGCAACAAGGCTAACGGCTGGGGCACATGTTCAATCACATGGCGGCACACCACGGCATCTGCACGCACATCGGTGCATGTGTCGTCGTAATAACAGCGGCGAAACGTTAATCGCCCGTCCAATTCAGCATCTGGCCCGACATAACTGGGGTCAAAACCAAAACCCCGGTTATTGGCGCCGGGGTAGCTGACCAACTTGCGCAGAAACTGCCCCTTGCCACAACCGACTTCCACAATGGTGCAGTTTCGCAGCCCACGCTCTTCTACCAAGTGGCGTACCAAGTCATCCAAATAGGCATCAAAGTAAGGGGAGCAACTTTGGGTGTTGTCGTAATTTTGTCCGTAAGCCAGCAGAGAGAGATCAAAAGCCCGATTACAAACAAAACCGCAATGGGTGCAAACGGCCAATTCCAACACACCTTGGGCGATTGATCGGGCCGCTTGTAGGCTATCGATGACCAAATTTTGGTGTACCGGCACAGCACTACGGTGCACGAAGCTTTGCAGCGCGTTGGTTTGACAAACAGGGCAGGTGGTGATGAGAGATGGCATCAGCTGGTTTCTTGGGTCACTTGGTGCAAAGCTTGCACTAAGGTGAGTGCTGGACACCAACCTAGGGCTTGCAGGCGCTGGGATTCTCCCACTAGCAAAGGGGGGTCGTGGGGGCGATTCTGGCCGAGTGCCAGCAAGGGCTCGGGGTTCACATGCAGTATGTCTGCCAAATGGCGCACTAGCATCTCTAAGCGCAGCGGTTGACCCGAACTGACGTTGTAAGCCCCTGAAGCACGCGTTTGCAACAGGGTGACTAAACCAGCGGCCACGTCAGAGGCGTGCAGAAAGTCACGATAGGCATTGGTGTAGATGCCAAAGTTTGGACGTTGCCCGCGCAAAGCGGCCAGCAGCGAGGGGATCAGGCGCTGGGACGATTCACCCGTGCCAAAAGGCAAAAAGATGCGCCCCCAAGCACAGGGTATTTGGTATTGCTGACACACCGCTATCACCAAACGCCGCGCTGCGTCTTTGGCTATGCCATACAGAGTTGCCGGGTGCAGGGGCGTACTTTCTTCACGGCAGTAGCCGTGCGACCAGTCGTATTCAGCACAGGTGCCAGCCACTACCACCTGCTGGCCCCCGGCTTGGCAAAAGGCTTCTGTCAGGCGTGTGGTGGCCTCCACCCACCGCAGATTGAGTAGAGAATTCCAATATTGACCATGCTCGGCATACCACGCCAAATGCAGCAGGTGTGTGGCTTGTGCTTGCTGTACCAGTGCCGCAACATCTGGGTTGTCCAGCAAATCTACCGCTATCCAATGGCTTGTGTGGATACCACTAGGGGGCTGACGCCCCAGCAATACAGTTTCGACACCTTGTTGGTGCAGATGTTGCAGCACATAGCGCCCTAAAAATCCGCTGCTGCCTGTTAACAGCACCTTCATAGTGATCAGGCCTCATCCTGTGGTAACAGGGTGAAATGTGGTATAGCCACAGCCAATTGCCCTCCCCATGCGTGAACATAGGCCAGTTGTTGCCTGACTTCTGTTTGCAAGTTCCAAGGCAAAATCAACACCACATCAGGGCGGTCGGCGCATAGATGCTGTTCATCCACGATGGGAATACGGCTGTCGGGCAAAAACTGCCCTTGTTTGGCGGGGTTACGGTCTACCACATAAGGCAGTAAATCGGATCGTACCCCCGCAAAGTTGAGTAGCGTATTGCCTTTGGCAGCTGCACCATAGGCCACTACCTTACGGCCTTGGGCTTGTGCCTCAAGCAAAAAGGTGAGGAGTTCGCGTTTGATACGCAACGCCTGTGCTTGCAAGCCTTGGTAAAACAGGGCGTTAGACATACCCACAGCAGTTTCACGTTCCAGCAAATCGGACACGGTGGGGGCTATCGGATGCCCTGGGCCATCTGTGCGTTGTGCCAACACCCGCAGGCTGCCGCCATGGGTAGGTAGTTCTTCTACGTCAAATACCGTGAGGCCATTGGCCGCAAAAACGCGCTGCACTGATGTGAGCGACAGATAAGAAAAATGCTCGTGGTAGATGGTGTCAAATTGGTACTGTTGCACCAATTGAAGCAAGTGCGGAAACTCAAAACTGGCCACCCCGCTGGGTTTGAGCAAGGTAGCAAAACCGGTCACAAAATCATTGATATCGGGCACATGGGCCAGCACATTGTTGGCGACCATCAGATCGGCGGTGTGGCCTTGGGCCAGCAGTTTTTGCGCTAGTGCCGTGCCAAAGAACTCTTCTACGATGGGAATACCTCTGGCGCGAGCAACCGAGGCCGTGCTGGTGGTGGGTTCTACTCCCAAGCAGGGAATGCCGTATTGCGCCACGTATTGCAACAAGTAGCCATCGTTGGCTGCAATTTCGACGACTTTGCTCTGCTGGTCTAAACCCCAACGCCGCACCATCGTATCGACATAGGCTTGGGCATGGGCCAACCAAGTGCTGGAGTAAGAACTGAAATAGGCGTAGTTGGCCGAAAACAACTCTTCGGCTTGGGCGAAGTCTTCGGTTTGGGCCAGCCAGCATTGTTCGCACACTAGCACCCGCAGTGGATACCAACGCTCAGGCCCATGCAGGGCCAGCGCATCTAAATACGCATTAGAAGGGGGCGCCGTGCCCAAATCTATCAAGGGCAGAGTGACAGGGGCGGCACAGTGACGGCACTTCATAGGGAAGAATAACCTTATAGAGCAATGCCCTGAAACTCAGGGGGCAGCAGCGCATGGGTTGCATCGCGGGCCGATAGATGGATTATCGGTAGCGGCCAAGCAATCGCCAGCTGCGGCTCACGCACATGCACAGCCCCTTCGCAACCGGGAGTGTAAGGCGCTGAATGCAGGTACAAGAGTTCGGTGTTGTCTGCCAGTGTTTGAAATCCGTGGGCACAGCCGGGCGCAATCAGCAGTGCGGTATTGTTTTCTGCCGACAACTCTTGGGCATACCACTGCAAGAAAGTGGGGGAGCCTGCGCGCAAGTCCACCACCACATCCCAAACCGCACCCTGCAAACAGCTGACCAGTTTGGCCTCGGCAGCCGGTGGGCGTTGGTAGTGCAGGCCGCGCACTGTGCCACGGTGTACCGTGTGGGTGTGGTTGATTTGGGCAATAGGCCCATCCCAGCCTGCCGCCGCCAGATCGTGGGAGCAAAACAGGCGTGTCAGTGCACCGCGTGCATCGGCCAAGGGTTGGCGCTGTATTTTCATCACACCGGGCAATGGTGTGGTAGTGACCATAAAGCGGCTCATGGGTTAGTTTGCGGCATTTTCTGGATGGGTATCCGCCCAGCGTTGGAACATTGCAAAGTAGGCGGCCTCCACGTCACGGGCAAAACCCACCTCGTCCATCAAGGCACTGGCCTGCATTTCTTGGCGCAGACCTGCCCGCAGTGTGGCCAAAGCTGGTACGTTGCTGGCCAGGGCCACTAATTTCTCAAGGTACTCCTCTTTGGAATGGGCAATCCACTCGGGTCTTCCTAAGGCCGTCACAATCGATGCTCCCAATGTACCCATGCTGGGGGTACCCGATAAAGTAATGAAGGGCAACCCCATGTATAAAGACTCGAACAATGTCGTGCCAGAGTTTTGTGGAAAGCAGTCTAAAGTAATGTCTATGCGGCGCAATACATTCCAAGCAGGGGTTTGGTATCCGATGTCCAAACGTTCAGCAGAAATGCCCAGTTTTTCAAATCGCTCTAACCAAGATTGACGCACATCAGGGGCGCGAAAATTACCGCTATTGATGACTAATTTTGCATTTGGAATGCGTTGTAATAATTCTGCCCAAGTGGTAATTAATTCTTGATTTAGCCGTATGGCGCGACTTAAGGTGCCAAAAGTAATATAGCCTTTTTCCAAGGCAGGTAAGGTATTGACTTTGCCAGTGCTGGACAATGGCCTAAATACCAATCCTGTGCGTGGTAAACGCCACGGAGTTTCTGAAAATAAATTTTCAGAGCCAACAGGTACTGTTGCAGTGTCGGTAAGATAATAATCAATTGCCGTGAGGCCTGTGGTGTATCCAGAATCAAGCCAATGCAACGAAACGGGGGCAGGTTTTTGTGCAAATACAGTAAGGCGATTGCCTTTGGTGTGGCCACAAATGTCAACCAGTATGTCAATATTGTCAGCACGAATTCTGGCGACCAATTCGTCATCACTAAGATGCTTGGTTTCGCACCATGCACTAAAATGTTGGCGATATTTTTCTGTCACTGCATCGGTTAATTTATAAAATTCAGCATAGGCAAACAATTCCACTTTTTGTGGATCGTGATGGGCCAGTAAAGGCTCTAAGAAAAATTGGCTTGAATGGTTGCGAAAATTTGAAGCAACATAGCCAACACGCAAGCGCCGATTGCTATTGCGCTGGTTGATATGTGGCTGCCAATACTGGTGCAACGGCTCAGCAAAACGACGGTTAAATTCTTTGTAAGCAGAAAAACGTTCTTGAGCCTCTAATTGCGGAGCACAGTTAATAGTGAAAAGGTAGGTCTCAAAAATATCTATGTTTTTTGGTGCTAAATCGATGGCCTTGCGTAACTCAGTCAATGCACATTCAATACGGCCTTGTTGCTGATAAACAATACCTAAAACATTGTGTGCCTCTGGGTTGTTGGGCTGTAGAACGGTTAGTTCATGAAGGTATTTTTCTGCCTCGGCTAATCGATTCAAGTCGATCAACAGCGATCCATAATTGAATAACAATTTTGGATCATGTTTGTTTATTTTCAGGGCTTGAGTGTAAGCGTGTGTGGCAGCAGTTAAACGTCCTTGTTGCCGCAACATTTGGCCTAAATATACCCAAAGATTGATGGCTTGCGGTGCCCAATGCAGTGCTTGGCGCAAAAGCACTTCTGCTTGTACCAATTCACCGCGCTGCCCTCGTATCAAAGCATAGTTGCTCAGGGCATCTGTATCTTGTGGTTCATTTTGTAGAATCTGTTGTAAATAGGGTTCTACTTCCTTGGATTGACCTAATTGTATTCTGGCTGCAACCAATGCCCGCAAAGCCTTATTGCTGTGCGGAAACTGCTGGGCCATTTTTTCGCCCAAAGCCAACACCTCTGTAAATTTTTTTTGCTCATACAGTAGGCCCAATTGTGCTTGCAGTGGTGCTGGTGGCTCTGAATGGCGGGGGCTTGTTAAAGGCCGGAGATCAACCTCTTCAGCCACCAAACGTTGCACCAGTTGGCCGACCATGTCACCGGCCATACCAGCACGGCGGGCATCTTCTAGGATGTCGCTGGCTAAACTATGCTCTTTAGCCAAAATTAATGCATCAACTAAGCTAAACCAGTATTGTGTGTTGTCTGATTGGGCTTGTAGTGCTGCCTGAAAAAAACCAAGCGCCCCAAGGTAGTCTCCTTTTTCTACCGCAATAGCACCTAAATTGTGGTTGGCATCAGGGTGTTGTGGTTCCAGGCGTAGTACAGCTTCGTACAACTGAGTGGCCTGGTCCCATTCTTGGGCACGGTGGCAGTGCAGCGCCAAATCCATAGTCCGTTGTAGCAGCACTGTCATGGCCTTGGGGGATGTCGTCAAATCAGAAGAACATGGCATAAGAGGAAACACACAACAGAAAAGAAAACAGCGGCCTATAAGGCTTCACACTGCACGCCAAGCGATGGGGTTTATTCCAGAATTTGGGCCAGTGGCTGCTAATGACCTGTGACACACAGGCGCCGCTGACTTGGATGTTTGGCTGTCTTGATAAATTCGAGGCCCAACAAAAAAGCCAGCACACCTGGTGGGCGGCTGGCTGGCATAAGCACAAAGGCTTGTTTTTATTTGAGCAGCGACAGCACGCCCTGTGGAATCTGGTTGGCTTGGGCCACCATCGCGGTGCCGGCCTGTTGCAGAATTTGTACCCGCGACAGGTTGGCCGTTTCTACCGCAAAGTCAGCATCCATGATGCGCGAACGCGAGGCCGACAGATTTTCGGACGTGATGTTCAAGTTGTTGATAGCGGTTTCGAAGCGGGCTTGCATGGCCCCCAACTTGGCGCGTTCGCTGCTGACAAAGGCCAAGGCCGAGTCTACGGTTTTGAGCGCGTTGGTGGCGCTTTCAAACGAAGTGACATCCAGATCGGAGACTTTTTGCAGTTCAGAGGCACCAGCCGACAGAGCACCACTCGTGTCTGCCATGACGGTGAACGACTGGTTGGAGTCTAGTGTAATAAAGCCGCTGCTAGTGACCACTTGGCCAGTGCCGGTGTTGTCAATTTGTGTACCGCTGGCTGCATTGAACGGCAGTGTGGCGGCGCCACCAGTGGTGTACGCTAGACCATCGGCAGCCAGTTTGTAAACATCAATCGTTTCGGCATTGTTAATGCCGGTCACGCTGCCCACCGAAATATCGTTGCCACTCGCGTTGGTCAAAATCAGTTGTTTGCCATCGGAGGAAAGACTGGCGGTGATACCCGTCTTGGCAGTTTGTTCATTGACAGCAGCCACTGCAGGGGCCAAACGGTCGGAGCCCGTGCTGGCTTCGAGGCTGAAGGCAATAGTCAGCGTGTCGGGGGCATTGTCGGACTTCAGCGTCAGCGAGAACGAACCGCTGGCGGGTGGTGTGACACCTGTGGGGTCACCAAACACCAGCGCCACTTGTGTGCGGGCGGTGGCCGTGATGCCTGTTTTGTCTGAAATGCCATTCACTTTGTTGGCAATGCTGGCGGCAGTTTCAGGTGTGGTGATGGTGATGGAGCCACTGGTGGGCGAACCGCTCAGATCCAATTGTCCGTTGGCGATGCCGTTAGGCTGGGGGTCGGCCAGTGCGGCTGGGGCTTGGGCCTGAGTACCGAAACCACTGGTGGCTGCATTTTGGTTGTTGCCATAGGTGGCTGCACGCATATTGGCCGTGTTAGCCACAATGGTTTGGTTGGCATTGGCACCCACTTGGAATTGGGCGGTGCCAAAAGTGCCATCGAGCAACTTTTTGCCGTTGAATTCGGTCGTCAGGGAGATGCGATCCAACTCGGCTACCAGCTGGCTCACTTCTTGTTGCAGGGCTTTGCGGTCGCTGGCACTGTTGGTGGCATTGGCCGACTGCACTGCCAGTTCACGTACCCGTTGCAAAATATCGCCAGAGGCCTTGAGTGCGCCTTCAGCCACTTGGGCCAAAGAGATGCCATCGTTGGCATTGCGTGCAGCTTGGTTGGTGCCACGGATTTGGCTGGTGAAGCGTTCGGAGATGGCTAAGCCAGCAGCATCGTCTTTAGCAGTGTTGATCCGCAGGCCGGACGACAACCGGTTGATCGGCGTGTTCAGCGACGCTTGGCTGGTGCCCAGATTGCGCTGCGCGGTCAGGGAAGCGACGTTGGTGTTGATAGTGGATGCCATCGCATAACTCCTACAGAGGTGTAAACAAATACATCTGCCGGTTCAAGGGAATCTGCCCGGCGGACTTGGGTGGAACGATGGAAGTGATTGTGGAGACCGCTGCGTTAGGCGTTCGCTTGATAAGCGCTAGAAAAAACCGCCAATCCAACAATTTGCCCTTAAGTTTTCTGCGCACTGCCCGAAAATAGGTCTGCTAGGACACTGTGGCGCTAGGCTGCAGCCCGTGAGTTCACCTTCAGCCACTTTGGAAAACAGGTGAAACACAGGTCGAGCGGGTGCATACTGTGGTTTCCTTGTTGGCGGCAACGCCATCTTTGAGTCGTTTCTTTTTTAGGAGCTTTGTCATGGCATCCACCATCAATACCAATGTTGCTTCCCTGACTGCGCAGCGCAACCTGAGCGCCAGCCAGTCCTCCCTGAATACCGCCATTGGCCGTTTGTCTTCTGGTCTGTGGATCAACAGCGCCAAGGATGATGCCGCTGGTTTGGCCATTTCCGAGCGTTTCAGCAGCCAAATCCGTGGTACCAACCAAGCCATCCGCAACGCGGGCGATGGCATCTCTATGGCGCAAACCGCTGAAGGCGCGCTCAAGTCTTCGGGCGACATCTTGCAACGTGTGCGTGAGTTGGCTGTGCAATCGGCCAATGCCAGCAACAGTGCCAGCGACCGCAAAGCCCTGCAAGAAGAAGTGAACCAACTGGTGGGTGAGCTCGATCGCATCTCGCAAACCACCGAATTTAACGGCAAGAAGTTGCTGGATGGTTCGTTTGGTTCGCAACAGTTCCAAGTGGGTGCCAATGCCAACCAAACCATCACGGCCAGTACCTCTAATATGCGTACTGCCAGCTACGGTAACAACCAGATGGTTGCCAGCGGCTTGGGCGCCACCGCTGCCGGTTCCGGTTTGACAGACAACGGCATCGCTGGTGGTAGCGGCGAAATTTATGCGTCTGCTGGCAGTGCCGAGATTGTGATCGGTGCCAACGCTACCGCTAAAGACGTAGCCAACCTGGTCAATGCCCAAAGCGATAAAACCGGTGTGACGGCCACGGCCATGACCAAGGCCGAAATCAGTTTCGATACCTCGGGTAGTTATACCGTGCAGTTGCAGTCGGACAACGCTACTGCTGTGTCGGTCAATTTTGATGTCAATAACATTGGCACGGCTGAAGGTTTGGCAGCAGCAGTCACAGCTATCAACGATGTGGCCTCTAAAACTGGCGTCACTGCAGCAGTCAACAAGGCTGGCACTGCGATTGAGCTGACCAACGCCTCGGGCAACGATATTGGTATGGACTTTGTGGCCGCTGATGCTACAGGTGTCATGTCGGTGGCTAAGATCGATCAAACCGGTACTGCTGAAGCAGCAGTGGCCTTGACTTCGGGTACCGGCGGCCGTGTTGGTGGCGTGGTAACCATGGACTCTAGCAAGGGCTTTAGCGTGCTGGGCGGTGTTGATGCCTTGACCGGCTCGGTGGACACCGATGGCACTACCACCCCCGGTGCCGAAGCCTCTACCAGTGCTTCTACCCTGAACACCGTGGCTGACCTGGACATCACCAGCTTCGACGGTGCCACCAAGGCACTCAAGACTGTTGATTCGGCCATTGCCTTTATCAGCAGCGAACGCGCCAAGCTGGGTGCTGTGCAATCGCGCTTCGAAACAGCCATTGGTAACTTGAGCACTGCCTCTGAAAACATGTCGGCTTCGCAATCGCGCATCTTGGATGCCGACTTTGCGGTAGAAACAGCCAATCTGTCGCGCGCTCAAATCTTGCAACAAGCTGGTACCGCTATGGTGGCCCAGGCCAACCAGCTGCCGCAAGGCGTGCTGTCGCTTTTGCGATAAGCCGCAGGGGCTGGAGGGGGCTTTCTCGATTGCTGCCAATCTAGGCTCCTCTTCTTTCTCCTCTGATATCTACCGAGAAGCTTTACAACCAGCGGCTCGGCAGACAAAAGAAGAGGACGAAGAGGAAAAAAAAGCCAAAGAAAAAAAGCAGTCAGAGGAAGAAAAAACCCGCTCCGAGAAGGCAAAGGAACAACAAGCGCCACCCCAGCCTGCCGATGCCCTCTCTCCCCACGCCAAAACCCGCAATATTGCGGGTTTTTCGTTGGGATCGGAATCCCCTCCAGAGGCAGGCACCATCGACGCCAGCCAAGTGCAGCAGACAGCCCAGCTGTCGCGCACGCAAATGGTGCGAGGTTCTGGCGCGGCCTTGGTAGCCCAAGGGCGTCGTCTGTCTCCTCAAGTATTGGTTTTGTTGTATTGATCGATGCCTTTGCAAGCATGTTTTTCAGCGGTGGCCGTGATGCCACCGCTTTTTTACGGCACTTTGGGCCGCTAGCGGAGTCAATAGCTTGCGAATTGGCGGGTTTAGGCGTACGTTTACCACGGTTCACGGCGCTGGCGCAGCGCCATAATTTCCCTTGAAATTTTCAGGAGTTTGATATGGCATCCATTTCATCAATCGGTGTAGGCAGCGGACTGGACGTCAAGTCCATCGTTTCACAGTTGGTGGAACTGGAAAAGAAGCCGTTGCAAAAGTTGGAGATTCAGGCTGCTACGGTCAATGCCAAGATTTCGGCGTTTGGCGAAGTGAAGTCGCTGGTGTCTACCCTGTCGGATGCAGCCAGCAAGCTCACCAGCGTGACGGGCTGGAATGGTGTCACCACCAGCTCATCAGATAGCACCTACGTCAGCGCCACCGCAGTGGGTGGAACTTTGCCGACTGCCTTCAATGTAGATGTGATTGGTTTGGCCAAGGCCCAGTCCACTGCCTCCAATGCCATCAGTGGCATTGTGGGGACAGGTACCTTAAAAATTGAGCTAGGAAAGTGGGATACCGTAGGCACGGGCACTTTCACACCCAAAACTCCGGCATCTTCAGTAGATATTGCCGTCTCGGCTACCGACACTGTGGCGGACATCGCCAGCAAGATTAATGGTGCCAATGCCGGTGTGACGGCTACTATCTTGACAGATGCAAGTGGTCAACGTTTGCTGCTACGTGGCAAAAATACTGGCGAAGAAGCTGGTTTTAACCTCACCACCTCGGCAGTCAGTGGTTTGGAACGCTTGGCGACCACGGCCATCGACACTACCCTAGGTGCATCAGAGACGGCTTCTAATGCTACGGCCAAAGTCAATGGCCTCACAGTCACTTCCAGCAGCAATACTTTTGCCAATACCGTGGCTGGCGTGACCTTCAAGGCTGAAAAAGTCACGGATGTGGGCAAGCCCATTCAGATCAGTGTGGCTAAAGACAACAGCGCGGTGCAGGCCAACATCACAGCATTTGTGGAGGCTTACAACGCCGTCAACTCTTACCTGTCAGAAGCCACCAAGTACGACGCGGGCACCAAGCAGGCTGGTTTGTTCCAAGGCGACTCCACCGCAGTGGGCTTGCAAAACTCGTTGCGTGCGGCCATGCAGTCGGTCGCCAAAGGCTCTAACGTTTACAAAACCCTGAGCGATATTGGCGTGGGCGTGATTCGTGGGGGCAACCTAGAAGTGAATTCAACCAAGTTGTCCAAAGCTCTGGAAAACGTGGATGAAGTGAAAAAAATGTTCCGAGGCTCAGATGCGGTCGCTAGTGGGCTTGCTGCCAGCGTCAAGTCTTTGGCTACAGACATGCTAAGTACGGATGGTTTTTTCAAAACCAAAGACGCCTCACTGAAACTGTCGCTCAAACGCAATACCGCAGACCAAACCCAAGTCAAAGAGAAGGCGAGCACCTTAGAGACTCGCCTCAATGCGCGTTACAGCGCCTTGGACTCGAAGATGGCTACGCTCAATGCCCTGAATTCTTACGTTAGCCAGCAAGTCACCACTTGGAACAAAGCGAACTCTTCTTAGGAGGCTGCGGTTTTAGTTTTTGGCTGAATAGCCGATATTCCCCATTATTCTCCTGTAAGGATTGACAGCATGTTTAGCCCCAACCGCAACCGTGCCGCCTCTGCCTACCAACGCATCAATGTAGAAACCAGTATGCACACGATGGATCAGCACCAGCTGGTTCATTTGCTGTACCAAGGCGTACTGGATGCCGTAACGGCAGCACGGGGTGCTTTGGCGCGCAACGATGTGGCACTCAAGTGCAACAGTATTGCCAAAGCGGTTCGCATCATTGAAGAGGGGCTGGCCACGGCTCTAGACCGTGAAAACGGTGGTGAGATTGCCCAGAATCTGGGGGATTTGTACGACTATTGTTTAGCTCGCCTGGTTCAGGCCAATTTGCACAATGATGATGCCATCCTTGAAGAGGTGGCTCGCATTATTGGGCCGATTGCCCAGGGCTGGAGTGAAATGAAAAACCCCGGTGCGGCTACCCCCGCGCCGGACAGCAGCCAGGCAGGACATGCTGTGACAACAGAGGGTTGAGCCATGCCAGAAATGTTGATCGATTACTACAAGGCCATTGAGGCCAGCAGCGTCAAGATGCTGGAAGCTGCCAAGCACAAAGACTGGGATGGCGTTGTGCGTTATGAAACGGCTTGTGCCGTTTTGATTGAGCAGTTGCGCGCCAAAGCCAACGAGATGGAATTACTGCCAGAACATCGGCGCGAAAAAGTGCGCATCATGCAGCGCATTTTGCGTAATGATGCACAGATTCGTTGTCTGGCAGAGCCTTGGTTGGCACAGTTTGAACACATGTTTGAAGGGCAACCTCAACTGATCCATTGAGTCTTGCTGCTTGCGGCCAGCCTGTGTGCTGGTCGCAGGTGTAGGGCAGTGGTTCAGTGGGTTGCTGCATCGCATACTTTATCCCTGACGGTACGGCTTGACGTGTATTTGTCAGCCGATGGGTCAGCAAAAAGCCCGCTCTGTTAAGTCAGAGCGGGCTTTTTGCTGTGGTGCAAACCGGGGTGGGACTTTGTGTGGTGTCAATTCAATCGATACAGCACCTCCTCAGAAGATGCTGTGGGCCGGTGGAGCGCAACACCACTCACACCTGCATGTTCATGATGTCGGTATAGGCTTGCACCATCCGGTTGCGCACGTGCAGAGAGGCTTGGAATGCAATTTGTGCTTTTTGCATTGCCACCATGGTCTCTTCTAGACTCACGTTGGGGTTTTCCAATTGCACTTCGCGTTGCAAGTTGGTCGAGTGGTTCTGTGCGGAACTGACCGATTGCAAAGCATTTTTGAAGGCGGTGTAGAACCCCTCGTCCTCAACGTTATCCCGCTGTGCCGTCGCAGCGGCACGGCGCAACGGCCCAGCACTGGAAGAGGGGGAGGAAGGTGAGACGGTACGGATGTCCATGATGGTCTTGCTCTGAAAGGTGGCGATGGCAGTAATCGTAGGCGCAAGACCTGTAACCATCGGTGCGAATAGAGTGCCAAAGGGGCGGCTTATCTGCCGAGTGGTCAGGGGATGAATTCCCATAATCGGATGCACGCAAAGTCCGTGTATCCGGGCGCTGTTCTACTGGAATAAAAAAATGTCTGCCATTGCTGAACTACCTGCCAATGCCAATCCGTCTGCCAGGCCCGTCTGGCTGCAGCGTCTGTCTGCCCTCGATAGCGGGCAGCGATTGCGTCTTGGGGCCGGTGTGGCCCTGCTGGTGGCGGCGGTGGTGGTGGCCCTGCTGCTCAATCGCCAGCCTGACTACAAAGTGCTGTTCTCCAACCTGAGCGACAAAGACGGCGGTGCTATCGTGGCGCAGTTGTCGCAAATGAATGTGCCTTATAAGTACACGGAAGGCGGGGGCGCGATTCTGGTGCCTACCGATCGGGTACACGATGTTCGTTTGCGTCTGGCTTCGCAGGGGCTGCCCAAAGGCTCGGTATCGGGTTTTGAGCTGACGGAGTCCAATCGTTTTGGCACAACACAGTTCCAAGAGCGTTTGAATTTTCAGCGGGGCTTGGAAGGGGAGCTGACGCGCTCTATCCAGGCACTCTCTTCGGTGCAAACGGCGCGTGTGCATTTGGCGCTGCCCAACCAAAACGGTTTTTTCCGCGAGCAGCAAAAGCCTTCAGCATCGGTGCTGGTGAGCTTGTACCCTGGCCGTATTTTGGACAAGGCGCAGTTGGCAGGGATTGTTCACCTGGTGGCTTCCAGTGTGCCAGAGTTGGCACCATCGGCTGTGAGCGTACTGGACGATACGGGCAAGTTGTTGTCTAAGTCCCCAGATGGGGCCGATGACAAAGGCTTTGATGCCCAACAACTGATGTATGTGCAGCAGTTGGAGCAGATGTATACCAAGCGTGTCATGGATATTTTGGAACCAGTGGTCGGGCGCAACAACATCAAGGCGCAAGTGACAGCAGAAGTGGATTTCAGCCGTACCGAATCCACTTCAGAGCAACATCGCCCCAACCAAAATACCGAAGCCGGTGCGATTCGCAGCCAGCAGGTGTTGGAGAGCACCACCAACCAAGCCGATCCAGCACCGCCCACGGGTATTCCTGGCTCGGCTACCAACCAGCCCCAGCCACCCCAGCCTGCTGCGGCTCCCATCAATGGCCCCAATCCGGCACCCACGGCGGCGGGAGCTTCCAAAGCCATTAATAACAGCAAGCGCGAGTCGATCACCAATTATGAAGTCGACAAAACCATCCGTGTGACCCGTGGCAACAGTGGTCAGGTTAAACGCCTGACGGCCGCTGTGGTGGTCAACTACCACAATGCGGTAGATGAAAAAGGCAACCCCATCACCAAGGGGATGACACCTGAACAGTTGGCCCAGATGACCGCCTTGGTGCGCGAGTCTATTGGCTTCAATGCGGAACGGGGCGATTCCGTCAACCTGATGAATACGCCTTTCCAAGGTGACACCACCAAGACCGAAGCCGTTCCGCTGTGGAAGCAGCCAGAAACATTGGAATTGGCCCGCAGTTTTGCGTGGCCCGTGGGTATTGCCCTGTTTGCCGGTCTGGTTTTGTTGGGCTTGGTGCGTCCCGCCATCAAGGCTTTGGCACCACCCTCGCCTGCAGAGGCTGCGCAGTTGGATGCGCTCGAGGCCGACGTGCTGGATCGCCCTGCCTTGGCTGCCCCCAAACCGGGTGAGCCCGCACCTGAGCAGTTGCGTTTAGAAGAAGCCCGTGCGTTGGCCCGACAGAATCCGATTGCTGTTGCTAACATTGTGAAAGCCTGGGTCAATGGCGAGTGATGCCAGACCCGCTTCAATAAGGATGGATTTGCACCATGGATGACCAAGGGCTTAATGACGCCGCTGTATTTCTGATGTCTCTCGGCGAAGAAGAGGCGGCAGAGGTATTCAAGCATTTCTCACCCAAGGAAGTGCAAAAGCTCGGTGAGGCAATTGCACGTATGCGTTCAGTCTCACACGATAAGGTCAATGAGGTCGTGCTGAAGTTCACCAACGCGGCGGCGGCCCAGAGTTTGCTGGTCTCTGATACCAGCGACTATGTGCGCTCGGTGTTGCGCCGTGCGCTGGGCGACGACAAGGCATCTTTGCTGATTGATCGCATTTTGCAAGGTGGTGACGTCTCGGGCATTGAAAGCCTGAAGTGGATGGACCCCTTGTCAGTGGCCGAACTGTTGCGCAACGAGCACCCACAGATCATTGCTGCCATTTTGGTGCATCTGGACTACGAACAGGCAGCGGCGGTGCTCAAGCAATTTACCGACCGCCAGCGCAGCGAGGTGATGCTGCGTGTGGCCACCCTCGAAGGTATCCAGCCAGTAGCACTCAAAGATTTGAACGAGGTGTTGTTCAAGGTGCTGGCCGGTGGCGACAAAATTCGTAAGACCTCGCTCGGTGGTGTTAAAACAGCGGCAGAAATTATCAACCTGTTGGGTTCTAACATTGAAGCGTCGGTGCTCGAATCCATTGGCAGCCACGACCCAGAGCTGGCACAGAAGATCATGGACAAGATGTTCGTGTTCGAGCACATGGTCAAACTCGACGACCGCTCCATCCAGGTGGTGCTGCGCGAAGTGGCTTCCGAGACCTTGATTGTGGCTTTGAAGGGCGCTTCTGGCGAGTTGATGAACAAGTTTCTCAACAATATGTCCAAACGCGCCTCAGCTGCCCTCAAGGAAGATTTGGAGGCCCGTGGGCCTATGCGTCTGTCCGAGGTGGAGGAGCAGCAAAAGGAAATCATCAAGATTGTGCGCCGTCTGGCCGATGAGGGTCAGGTTGTGATTGGCGGTGGTGCTGATGACAGCTTCGTCTAAACCACGCAACGTCTATGCGCGCTTCATTCCTCGTGAAGAAGTGGCGCATGTGGTGCCGGTGCAGTTTTCTGCAGTCGATCAGGGTGGCTTTGCTGCCTTGACCTTTGGCCCCGCACAGTCGGCGGTAGAGCAAAAAGCCAAGGAAGAGGTACAGCGCCAGCAAGAACGCGAGCGTGAGCAGCAGATCTTGCAAGAGCAGCAGCAACAGTTGGAGCAGGCACGTCAAGATGCCTATGATTTGGGCTTGGAGCAGGGGTTGGCCCAAGGGCTGGAGCAAGGCCAGCAGCAAGGACGTACCGAGGCCACCCAAGAATGGCAGCAGCGCATGGACGCTTATGTTCAAGGGCAGGCCAAAGAGGCTGCAGCCCGGCTTGATGCTGTGGTGCGTGAGCTGGGGGCCGATCTCCAGGCCATGCAAGCGTATTTGGGTCAACATGTGCTGGAGTTGGCTTGTGACATTGCCCGCCAAGTGGTGCGCCAAGAGTTGCATATCAACCCCAAAGCCCTGGAGCCGGTGGTGCGCGAAGCCTTGGATATGCTGGTCACGGATGGTCGTCCGTCCACAGTGCGCCTCAACCCCGAAGACCATGCGGTGGTGGCGCAGGCGTTGCGTACAGAATTTGCCGATGGTGCTGTGCAGTGGGTTGCCGATGCCACAGTGGCCCCTGGGGGCTGCATGGTGGAGTTGGCGGGCACCGTGATCGACGGCCATTTGGAAAAGCGTTGGCAACGGGCCATTGCACCTTTAGGGCTCGATTTGCCTTGGCAGCCAGAGGTTGCGGCCCAAGGGGGGAGCGCCAGCCATGCCGACTGACAATCGCACCGCTGCTTGGGCGCAGTTCATGGACGGAGCCAAGGCGCGTGTTTCCAGTGGCGTGACGTTAGAGACGCGCGGCACTTTGACCCGCCTGACGGGTTTGGTGCTAGAGGCCACTGGAATCCGTGTGCCGGTGGGGTCGCAGTGTTTTTTGCACATGCCTGGCAAAGAGCCGGTATTGGCCGAGGTGGTTGGGTTTGAGGGCGAGCGTGCTTTTCTGATGCCAGCCGGTGACATCCACGGCATGTCCAGTGGTGCCAGTGTTGTGCCAGCGCCCCCGTATGTGCCTACTCCCCGTTGGGGCGAAGAAGTGCGTCCCGTCAGTGCGGTGGGCATGTTGCGTTTGCCAATGGGTGATGGACTGCTGGGCCGGGTGGTGGATTCTCAGGGCTTGCCGTTGGATCATGGTGGCCCACTCCAAAATGTGAGCGCAGAACCCATGAACCGGCAGCAGATCAATGCGATGGATCGCGATCCGGTGCGTACGCCACTCGATACGGGTGTGCGGGCTATCAATGCCCTGCTCACCGTGGGCCGTGGTCAGCGGTTGGGGCTGTTTGCAGGCTCGGGCGTGGGCAAGAGCGTATTGTTGGGCATGATGGCCCGCTATACCCGTGCGGATGTGATCGTGGTGGGGTTAATTGGTGAGCGGGGCCGCGAAGTCAAGGAGTTTGTTGAAGACATCTTGGGCGCTCAAGACCGGGGGCGCGCAGTGGTCGTGGCAGCACCTGCCGATGCACCTCCCCTCTTGCGTATGCAGGGGGCCGCTTATGCCACCGCAGTGGCCGAGCATTTTCGGGACAAGGGCAAGCATGTGTTGCTGCTCATGGATTCACTGACCCGCTATGCCATGGCACAGCGCGAAATTGCCCTAGCGATTGGCGAGCCACCGGCCACCAAAGGTTATCCACCATCGTGCTTTGCTAAATTGCCTGCTTTGGTCGAGCGCAGTGGCAATGGTTTGCATGGCGTAGGTTCTATCACCGCTTTTTATACCGTGCTCTCTGAAGGGGATGACCAGCAAGACCCAATTGCCGATTCTGCCCGTGCTATTTTGGATGGACACTTTGTTTTGTCGCGCTCATTGGCAGAGATGGGGCATTTTCCGGCCATTGATATTGAACAATCGGCATCCCGTGTCATGAACAATGTGGTCAGTCGTGAGCACTTTGAGCTGGCCCGCAAGTTTCGGGCAACCTATTCGCGTTACCAAAAAAGCCGTGATTTGATTCAGGTGGGGGCTTACATGAGTGGTTCCGATCCACTGCTGGACGATGCTATCCGGCGTCATCCAGTGATGGTGGCCTTTCTGCAACAAGGGATGCACGAGGCGTCTTCGCTCGAAGACAGTTGTGCAGCGATGGCCCACATCCTGAAGTGAACGGAGGGCGGACGCCATGTCTTCTGCACTGCGGGGTTTGATGGTGGCGGTAGAGGCCGCTGGCCGCCAGCGCGATGATGCCCGGCGGCTGCTGCAAAATGCCCGCAATGCCCAAATGGCCGCGCAAGGACAGATGGACCAGCTACAAGCCTACGCCAATGAAACCGAAGGTCGTTGGGGTATGCGGGCCAATGTCTCCATGGCCCCTGAGGTCATGTACCACCATTACCAGTTCATGGATCGCCTCGGCCATGCCATCGGTTTACAAACCACTGTGGTGCAAGACCATGAGCGCCGGGTAGCCCAAGCCCAGCAAGTGTTGTTACAGGCCGAACTGCGTTTGAGCAGTCTGCAAAAGCTGACGGACAAGCGCCGCCAAGAAATCGAGCAGGCCCAAGCCCGGCGCGAGCAGAAACAAACCGATGAACGTGCTGCCTTGCAGTACATCCAGCAACGCAAGGCCCATTGAGGGTTAGGAGCCTAGACCATGGAAAAAATGCACGTATCTTCTGCCAGCCATGCGGCCCCAACAGCCACAGCCAAAAACCGTGCTGCCGATACCCAAGGCCAGGCGGGCGCAGCAGGCGATTTTCTAGGGCTGTTGTCGGCGCTGGGCGACACCACATTTCAAGGTGGCGCAACAGGCACAGACCTCCTGCCCACCACAGATTCCAATCTTTCTTTGGTAACAGCAACGCCCGCTACAGACAGCCCGTCCACTGCCATCATGTCCTTGTTAGCCTTGCAGGCCGGCTTTGCTGGAAGCAATGGTTCCCCTATGGCACCATCGGCCAACAACGCTGGTATGGTCGATACCCATACTGCTGTGGGGGGCGTGGATGCATCGCGTACTGCGTTGGTGTCAACAGCCACTACTGGTATTTTGCAAGTCCCAGACCAGATGTTGGCAACAGGTTCTCGTGGCATGACCCTTGCCAGTGGCGGGGGGGAGTTGGGGTTGGTAGCGCAAACAGCTGCTTTCGATGGCGCCGTTGAATCTCAGGCCACCCAAGGTATTGGGGGGGCTACAGGGGGTGGTAAGAAAATAGCAGGCCGGAGCTTGGTCGGCACAGCCTCCTCCTCCGAGCTATCGGCAGCCCGTACGGCCAGTAACCTGCGCTCAGAGCCGTTAGATCGTTCCATGTCCAACGCGGTGGCTGCCGCATCGGTGCAGACGGCCGCCATACTGACCGAGACGCAACGCCAGTTTCATGAGGGGATGTCCAGCGTCCAGACAATGTCTCGGGATGCCGGGCTGCCTGTGTCCGTGGCCCCTAGCGGTGCATCGTTGGAGGGGGTATTGGCACAGAGTGGTCAAAGTGCGGCGCGTGGCGGGGAAGGGCGCAGCGCGTTTGCTCAGAATCCCGATACAGGCAGTCTGTCTGCATTGGCTGGGCCAGGGGTTGAGCCCACCACGTTGGGTGAAAACCCTGTGTTTGATTTGGCTGCTGCCTTGCCTGCGGAAGATGCAGTGGCTGAACAGGTCTCTTACTGGGTCAATCAGAACATCCAAAATGCCGAGTTGACGGTTGAGCATGCGGGGCATCCGGTGGAGGTCACGGTGGCCCTCAGTGGTAACGAAGCCCATGTTTCGTTCCGCAGTGATCAGGGGGAGACACGGGCGTTGCTCGATGCCAGTGTGGCGCAACTGCGTGAGCTATTGGAAGGTCAAGGGCTGGTACTGTCTGGCATGACCGTAGGCGATTCAGCCACCCAAGGCAGTGGCAACCAGAATAGCGAGCAGCGCAACGGAGCCAACCCAGAGACACGTCAAACCACAGTGCAGGCCAGCGTAGCCACAGAAGGCAATCGCCATGCTGGCGTGGTCACTGACAAGGCCGTCGATATTTTTGTCTGATGCACCAGCAGTGACAGCTCTCGTTAGCCCCCAGATGCTTGGAGAATGCCAAGGGTTTGCTGTTTTATTCTGGCTATTATCGGAGAATCGCTGTGCCCATAATGCACCCCATCTCCCGGAGCATGCCCGTGTCCTGAGCGTAGGGCATCTTCCGCTTGTTGCAAGGAAACTCCATCGTGTCATCTAACACCCCGGCTGACGAGTCTGCCACCCCGCCTGCTAAGGGCAAGAAAAAATTGCTCATCATTGGCGCTGTCGTGTTCGTGCTGCTCCTTGTCGCAGGAGGCGGTGCCTTCTGGGTCATGTCCCAGCGCCAGGCCGGTGGCGAGGAAGGTGAAGCTGCCCATACAGAATCCAAGGCTACCGTACCAACCTTCTTGCCCTTAGAAAACATGGTGGTCAATTTGGCCGACCCGGGGGGGGAGCGTTTTGTCCAGTTGGGCATTACCTTGGAGGTGGGTGACGAAAAAATGGCCGACCAGCTCAAAAAGCTCATGCCTAGCGTGCGCAGTAGCATCTTGATGCTGGTGTCGCAACGCACGGCAGAAGATTTGCTGCGCTTAGAAGGTAAAGAAAAATTGGCCGCCGACATTCAGCGCGAGGCGGGCAAGGCTTTGGGGTTCAAGCCACCTGCTGCGCGGGCGGTCGAGGAAGAAGAAGATTCGGCCCCACGCCGGCGCCAGAATCCGGTGCGTCGGGTGTTGTTCTCCAGCTTTATCATTCAATGACGCTGATGAGGGCGCTGCCATGAGCGAATCATTCTTATCCCAAGAAGAGGTTGATGCCCTTCTAGAGGGCGTGACTGGCGAGAGCCAGAAAAATGCTGAAGAAGTCCATGAAGATGGCGAGGTTCGCCGCTACGACATCTCCAGCCAAGAGCGGATTGTTCGTGGGCGCATGCCGACGATGGAAATTGTCAACGAGCGTTTTGCCCGTAATTTCCGTATCGGCTTGTTCAACTTTATCCGCCGCAGCCCCGAAATTTCGGTGGGCACGGTGGCGGTGCAGCGTTACAGCGCCTTTTTGCGCGAACTGGCGGTGCCTACCAACTTCAATATCGTTGCTATCCGACCCTTGCGTGGCAGTGGCTTGATTGTTTGCGAGCCCTCCTTGGTGTTTGGCATCATCGATACCCTGTTTGGGGGGGTAGGTAAATTCCAGACTCGGATTGAAGGGCGTGATTTTTCCCCCACCGAGCAGCGCATCATCAACCGTTTGGTGGATGTGATTTGTGCTGAGTACAAAAAGGCGTGGCACGGTATTTATCCGTTGGAGCTGGAGTACCAGCGTTCTGAAATGCAGCCGCAGTTTGCCAACATCGCCACCCCCAGCGAAATCGTTGTCTCCACTGCATTTCAGTTAGAAATTGGCGATCTGGCTGGGGCCATTCATATTTGTATGCCCTATGCCACGATGGAGCCTATCCGGGATGTGCTCTACTCCTCCACACAGGGTGACTCCATTGAGGTAGATCGCCGCTGGGTGCGGGTGCTAACGCGTGAGATACAGTCGGCAGAAGTGACACTGGTGGCCGAGTTGGCACGGGCTGATGCCACCGTAGAGCAGCTGCTGGCCATGAAACCGGGTGACTTCATTGAACTCGACCGTGAACCCCGCATTCGCGCCTCCATTGGGGGCGTGCCGGTGTTCAATTGTCAATATGGCACACACAACGCTAAATACGCAATTCGCATCGAAGAATGTCTGCGCACCACAGACTTGAGTTGGATGGGAGATAAGAATGGCAAATGAAGACGGAAACAAGCCCGCAGGTGATGACGCCTTTGCGGGTTGGGCTGAAGCACTGGAAGAGCAGAAAAAGGCGGACGACCACACCAGCATTGATGCTGAGCAGGGTGGGCCGCTAGCGGGCGAGTCATTGCGGGCCTTTGGTGGTGCCGCAGAAGCCCCTCCTATCAACGACATCAACATGGTGCTGGACATTCCAGTGCAGTTATCGGTCGAGTTGGGACGCACCAAAGTGCCTATCAAATACATCCTGCAATTGGCTCAGGGCTCTGTCGTAGAGCTGGATGCACTGGCAGGTGAGCCGATGGACGTGCTCGTGAATGGCTACCTGATTGCACAAGGTGAAGTGGTGGTGGTGAACGACAAATTCGGTATTCGTCTGACCGATGTAGTCACCCCCTCGGAGCGGCTGCGCCGCGTCAGCCGTGGCGGATAGTGGCAGCATGGCCCAGACCTTGGTGGTCGTGGTACTTTTTATAGGTGCCTTGGCTATGGCGCCTTGGTTGTTGCGCTATTGGCAGCAACGCCATGCAGCCGCACAGACCCAGGCCGGTGTGGCCGCCAAAGTGTTATCGGTCGTGGCGGTGGGGCCACAGCAGCGCGTTGTCACGGTAGAAATTGCCGCCGACCATGAAAAAACCCGATTGGTGTTGGGTGTGACAGCACAGCAAATCAGTTGCTTGCATGTATTGCCCACCACGGTCTGCACCCCAACGGCGCCAGTGCCGTTTGCCCAAGTAGTGGCGCAGGCTAGCCAGGCCATCAGCCCCAAGGATGTGGGCCATGCGTGAGGGCGAGCGCAAGACAATGGCGGGGGTGGCCGCCGTCGGTCTGTTGGCGCTGGCATTGCCCAGTCCAGTGCTGGCCCAGGCCGCAGGTAGCCTGCCGATTTTGGTAGGTTCTGGGGGTTCGGGCACCAGTTTTTCTGTCCCCATCCAGACATTGCTGTTCTTTACAGCGTTGTCTTTTTTGCCAAGCATCTTGCTGATGATGACCGGGTTCACACGGATCGTCATTGTGTTGTCTCTGATTCGCCAAGCGTTGGGCACCCAGTCGGCACCGCCCAACCAAGTCATCATTGGCTTATCGTTGTTCCTGACACTCTTTGTCATGGGGCCCACCTTGGACAAGGTCTACAAGGAGGCCTATGTGCCCTACACCACCAATGCCATCACCTTTGAGCAGGCCGTGGCTAAGGCAGAGGCACCCATGCGGACTTTCATGCTCAAACAGACGCGCCAGTCAGACTTTTCCTTGTTTGCTAAGCTGGCCAAACTAGACCCAGCCACCACGGCAGAGGCTGCACCTTTGCGGGTGTTGGTGCCCGCTTTTGTGACGAGTGAGCTCAAGTCGGCTTTCCAGATTGGGTTCATGATCTTCATACCGTTTCTGGTCATCGATATGGTGGTCTCTAGCATCTTGATGTCGCTGGGGATGATGATGTTGTCACCCGTGTTGGTGGCCTTGCCTTTCAAGCTGATGCTGTTTGTGCTGGCCGATGGTTGGAACCTGCTGGTAGGCTCACTGGCCGCTAGCTTTGTCACCTGACGAAAGACATCCATGACACCGCAAATGGTTCTCACCATTGGGCGCGAGGCGCTCACTCTGCTGCTGATGATTTCCATGCCCGTGTTGGGTGTGGTGTTGGCCGTAGGCCTGCTGGTGAGCATTTTTCAGGCCGTCACCCAAATCCACGAAGCCACACTGGCCTTTGTGCCCAAACTGGTGGCTGCCATGATTGTTTTCTCTATTGCTGGGCCGTGGATGCTCAGTACGTTGGTGGACTATATCCGCCGCACGATTGAGTCTATTCCTGGAATCATGGGCTAGATGGCTGCGTCGGGCCTGATCACCTTTTCTGAGGCACAGCTGGTGGGGTGGCTGTCGCCTATCCTTTGGCCTTTTCTGCGGGTGCTTGCTTTGTTCACAGCCGCACCGCTTTTTTCTATCCGTGCCATTCCTGCCCGGGCCAAGGTAGGATTGGCTTTTTTTATTGCAGTGTGCGCACAGCCCATGCTGGCAGATCAGCCTTTGGTCATGTTCAATGGCCCTGCTGCGCTGGGGGCTGTCATGCAGCAATTGGCTGTCGGCTTGGCCTTGGGGTTTGCGGTGCGCTTAGTCTTTGCCTCGGTGGAGTTGGCCGGTGAGATTGTGGGCTTGCAGATGGGCCTGAACTTTGCTTCCTTTTTTGACCCCACCAGCAATGCCCAGATTAGTGCGGTCGGGCGGTTTTTTGGGCAGATGGCCCTGCTGCTTTTTGTGGTCATCAACGGGCATTTGTTGTTGATCATGGCCGTGGTAGAGAGTTTTACCCACTTCCCAACCGACGGAAACTTTTTACAGGCTTTGGGCCGGATGAAGTTGCATGAACTGGGGGCTTCATTGTTCTCCAGTGCGATGTGGATTGCATTGCCACTGATGGCTTTGCTGCTGTTCGTCAACCTGACGATGGGCATCATTTCACGGGTCGCGCCACAAATGAACATCTATGCGGTGGGTTTTCCTGTCACCCTGACCGTTGGGCTGTTAGGTATCACGGCCACCTTGCCCATGCTGGAGCAACCCATCCTCACCTTGCTACAGCAGGCGATTGACTTGTTTGCCACCCGGCATTAGGCACGGGTACAGTTGACATCCTCCCCTGCCTAAAAGCAAGGGATTCCTACCGCGCCAGTCACAAGCATAGTGCTTGTGCTGGTCGCCTCGGTGGGTTCCTGCTTCACTGAGGCTGCACGCTTAGGTCTTGCAACTTTGGCGCGGCTGACATCCTCTCCACAGGCTAACAAGCGTAATCCACGCTCTAAAACATTCATGGCCCCCACCACATCCGCGTGGTTTTGGTAGCCACAGGCTACACACAGAAACTGCGCCTGTGTGCGCCGATTGTCCTTGGACACATGAGCGCAAGCCGGACAGGTGCAGCTGGTGTTTTGCGGCAATACCGCTACCAGCATCCCGCCCGACCATTGCAGTTTATATTCCAGTTGTCGCCGAAACTCGCTCCAACCTTGATCAAGGTTGGAGCAATTCAGGCCCGACTTGGCCTTGACATTTTTACCCGGCTGCTCCCGGCTGCCTTGTGCAGACTTGGATATATTGCCCACCTGCAAGTCTTCGATACAAACGAGCGCGTGGTTTTGGCTGATCGCTGTAGTGGCTTTGTGCAGGAAGTCTTTGCGGCAGTTTGCAATCCGCGTGTGAATTTTTTGGACTTTGGCTTTTTCCTTGTTCCAGTTGCTGCTAAATTTCACCTTGCGCGCCATGCGCCGCTGGTAGCGGGCCAGCCGGATTTGGTGGTGCTTGAAACTGTTCAGCGGCGCTAAAAAATCGCCGTCGCTGAAGGTGGCAAAGCGGGTAATGCCTACGTCGATGCCGATGGCGCTAGTGGCTTGTGGGATGAGTGCTTCTACTTTGCGCTCGGTCTGAATCGACACATACCATTTGCCCGCCCGGTAGCTGACGGTAGCGTTTTTGGGTGTGCCCAGCAGCGGGCGCGATAGGCGCAGGCGCATCCAGCCCAATTTGGGCAGAAAGACGCGCCCATTGGCTTCATCGAGCTTGAACTGCTTGGCATCGGGGTAGCGAAAGCTCTGTTTGCCGCTTTTTTTCTTGAACTGCGGGAAAGCTGCACGTTGGGCAAAAAAGTGTTGATAAGCCCTGTCTAAGTCTTTGAGCGCATGTTGCAAGGGATGCACTGGGGCTTCTTTCAACCACGGCGTCTCTGGCCCGTTGCGCCAGTCGGTCAGCTGCTTGGCCATTGCCACATAGCCGATGAACTTGCCTCCAGCCTCATGATTGGCTTTTTGCAACGCCAGCGCCTTGTTGAAAACGAAGCGGCAAGCCCCCGCAAAACGGTGCATTTCACGCTTTTGCTGACCATTGGGCCGCAATTCAAATTGAAAGGCTTGCAGACGTTGCATCGTCCAATGCTACTTGGCCTATGAGAAAAAACAACGATATTCGTCACGGAAGACATTGTGTTTTCCTCATGCACGTCCATTTGGTTTTTGTCACAAAATACCGACGCGACGTATTCAATGACCAAATTCTGAACGATCTACGCCCCATCTTGGCCAAGGTCTGCACCGATTTTGAAGCCGAACTGGTCGAGTTCGATGGGGAAGATGACCATGTGCATTTACTGGTGAACTATCCGCCCAAGGTTTCGGTCTCTGCCTTGGTCAACAGCCTCAAGGGCGTACCGAGCCGAATGATTCGGCAAAAAAAATTACCCCAGCATTCGACAAAAACTCTGGGGCCGATCGCTATGGTCGCCACCGTACTTTGCGGGCAGTTGTGGTGGAGTACCTATCGAGGTGATTCGTCAGTATATGGAACAACAGCAAATGCCGTATTGAGCGATCAAACCAGTTGGTTGCGGATGGCATACACCGTCAGTTCGGCGTTGTTGGACAGCCCCAGTTTTTCCAGCACCCGTGAACGATAGACACTGACAGTTTTCGGACTCAAGGTCAGTTCTTCGGCAATTTCCGACAGCCGCCTGCCTGTGGCAATTTTCAATAGGGTTTGTAATTCGCGCTCCGATAAAGCCGTGTGCGGCGCCTCTGGTGTGCGTTCGGACACGCTCTCCGCCAGCATTTGCGCTACCTCGGGGGTCAGGTATTTGCGACCTTGGAAAATGGTGCGCACAGCGTCAATCAAGGCCATCGGATCAGCCGCCTTGTTGGCATACCCCTGTGCGCCCGCCCGTAGACAACGCACAGCATACTGGTCTTCCGGATACATTGACACCACCAGCACCTTGATAGCTGAATCTGTTTCCTTCAGGCTGCTCAGTACCTCAAGACCGCTGCGCCCCGGCATATTCAGATCCAACAACAGCACATCGCACAGAGCGTTGCGCAGCACCTCCCGCAGTTCGGGATAGCTGCCAGCCTCGCCAGTGATCTGTATGTCAGGAGCCTCAGCCAAGGTATCACGGATGCCACGGCGCACTACGGCATGGTCATCACAAAGCACCACATGGATCATGTTCGCTCGTCTCCTGTGAAGGGGTGTGTAGAGACCAGGGGCACAGAAAGAATCAGTGAGGTACCCTGTCCTGGTCGACTGCTGATATCTAGCCAGCCATCTACCATTCTGGCCCGCTCTTGCAATCCCTTGATGCCAAAGGCTTTGGGTTTTTCGAGCGCACGCATGTCCAACCCCTGGCCGTTGTCAGCAACTTCCAGCGTTAGCATGCCCTCAGAGTCTGACAGATCAATGCGTACCTGTGTGGGAGCGGCATATTTTGAGATATTGGTCAGCGCCTCTTGAGCGGTACGGTAGGCCACCAGTTGCACGGCGTCACTCAGTGGCATACTGGGGGCGCTGGCTACCATTTTGACTGGCACATTCGTGCGACGTTCAAAATCTTCGGCCAACCACTGCACTGCCGCCACCAGACCTTGGTCCAGAATGGGTGGGCGCAGATTCATCATAATGCGCTGGCTTGCCCCAATCGCATGTTGCAGCATGTTGGTTGCTGCTTGGGCATGGTCGCGCACCCCTTCTTGTGTGCTGTGGCGTCCAATCCAGGCCAAATCAAAGCGAATCGCCGTCAGCGCACCGCCAATGTCATCGTGAATTTCTCGGGCAATGGCCGCCCGTTCTTGCTCAATCGAGCTTTGCAAATGCTCGGTCAATTCGGCCAACCGCTTTTGGGAGGCGGCCAACTCTTGCACAGCTTGCTCGCGCAAGCGGCGGGATTCGTGTACCTCGCAGGCGCGTTGCATCACATGGGGCAGCCGGGCCATATCATCTTTGAGCACATAGTCGGCAATACCTAGGCGGATCGCATCTACGGCAGCCTTCTCACCAATGGCACCAGACAGCAAAATAAAAGGTGGGTGATTGGGATTTTGGACAATCAATTGCCAAGCATCCATCGCAGTAAAGCCAGGCAGTTGGTAGTCGGCCAAGATCACATCAATCGGATGATGGGCCATCAGTGTCTGAAAGGCCTCTAAAGAGTCCGCATGATGGATGTCAAACACCAGTGGTGCCCGGCGCAAGGTCATGACCGTCAGACGGTGATCCGCCAAGGAGTCTTCCAGATGCAAAATGGAAAGGCGCTGCTCTGGGTCGTGGCGAGCCATGGGTGACGCTATCATAGGACAGAAGTTCAAACAGCTGAAAGTGTGCTGGAATGGTGATAAACAGGCAGTACGGGTGGGGGAGACATACTCTGAGCCTGTGCAAGTGCGATACCACGATAGGATAGTGCAGCACGTGTGCTATGCAAACGAGACGCAGCCTTGGAGAAACAATGCAACCAACCCTAACAAAAACTGGAGTCCCTGGCGTGCAGGTGCCTGTGATGGTGGCTGCCGATTTACAGGATTCCCTGATGGTGGTGATGCACGATCTGCATCGGTTGGAGGGGCTTTTGGGTCATGCCGCAGACAAGCTCCTAGAAAATTTCAGTCAAGCCAATGATGCACTCAATGATCCAGCATTGGGTGAATCCGAAGAGGTACTCCGTGTTCGTACGGCCTTGCGCCGGGCGGTGACTGAGCTACAGTTCCAAGATATGGCATCTCAGTTGATCGGGCACACCACCAAGGTGCTACAAGCCTGTGCATTCCGGTTGGCCGCCGAAACTATGGGAGATGATGAGGGTGAAGAAGCCGCTTCGTTTGTGGGCATTGAGCCTGAACGCCCCAACCCTGTCACGCAAAGCGAGATGGATGCAGGCTCCATTGAGCTGTTTTGAACGGCACAATCCGAGTTATATACAAATTCTTGCAAATTCTGTTGGAGCCTTACATGCAATCGATTCTTGCCGTTGATGACTCGCCATCCATGCGAAAAATGGTGGCCTTCACCCTGACCGGGGCTGGCTACCATGTTGTCGAGGCGGTAGACGGTCAGGATGCCTACGAAAAAGCGCAAGATCAAGACATTGCGCTGGTCTTGGCTGATCAGAACATGCCCCGGCTTGATGGTCTGGGGCTGACACGCAAGCTGCGTGAGCACCCCAAGTTCAAGACAACCCCCATTCTGATTCTTACCACCGAATCGAGCGACCAGATGAAGCAGGCAGGACGCAGTGCCGGAGCCACGGGTTGGCTGGTCAAGCCCTTCGATCCCAACCGGCTCATTGAAGTGATCCGGAAAGTCATTCGTTAATTGTGATGCACAGCTACCGCACGTACACAGGAGCCCCGCATGGGTGAAAGCTATCAAGAAGGCACAGGGTCAGGGGCAGATTTTGACCTTACCCAGTTCTACCAGATCTTTTTCGAGGAGGCTGGTGAGAACCTCGATCAGATGGAACGCATCCTGCTGGCGCTCGATGTAGCGGCGGTTAGCGATGAGGATCTCAATGGCATCTTCCGTTGTGCCCATTCCATCAAAGGAGGCGCTGCCACCTTCGGCTTTGCTGATGTGGCTGAGTTAACCCATCAAATGGAGTCGCTCCTCGATCGTTTGCGTCGGCATGAGTTGCAGCTCATCCCCGAGATGATCGATGTCTTGTTAGAGTCCGCAGACGCATCGCGCAGTCTGTTGGCCCGTCACCAAGCCGGTGGACAAGGGGAGGCCTTGTCCACTACCGATTTGGTGGCACGTATTCGCCAGTTGGTCTCTGGCGTGGTGCCTGCACCAGTGCAGGCGCCACCGCCTCCACCACCTCCTGCACCAGCCCCCGCACCTGTTGCCGCAGCGCCAGTGGTTTTGGAGCCGTTGCCGCCTGGTGTGCGCCGCTTAGAAATTCGCATTGGCCCCTTGCCGTTGGTAGAGCAGGCGGACGCGGTCAAGGAGCTGTTCCGTGATATTCCCGGCTTGGGCACCATCAGTGACCTTGCCTGTGCAGACGCTGGTACCCGACTGTTTGCCGTCGAGACATCCTCTACCAATGAAGACCTGCTGGATCTGTTTGCTTTCCACGTCTCCAAGGAGCAAGTGCAGATACGGTCTATGGATCTGGCCGCTGTAGCCCAGCCACCAGTGGCTGCTGCTCCCCAGGCTGGGGCCGAGCATCCTTACGGCTTGTTTGGTGATGTGGCCGCGGCGCCATCTGAGTCCGTGGCGCCTCCAGCACCAGCACCAGCACCTGTCCCGGCATTGGCACCTGCTGCTGCTCCAGCCCCGGTCAGCAGTGGCGCACCCAAGATCAGTAGCCAAGCAGCACAGATGGAGTCCACCACCATCCGGGTGGCAGTCAACAAGGTCGATCAATTGATCAACTTGGTGGGCGAGTTGGTCATTACCCAAGCCATGTTGGCCCAGAACAGTCGTGGGCTGGATGCTGCCGTCTACCAGCAACTGCTGGCTGGTTTGGCCGATCTCGATCGCAACACCCGCGACCTGCAAGAATCGGTCATGTCGATCCGCATGATCCCGATGTCGGTGGTGTTCAGTCGTTTCCCGCGCATGTTGCGTGATCTGGCGAACAAGTTGGGCAAAAAGGTGGATTTTGTCACCCACGGCGAGGCCACCGAGTTGGACAAAGGGTTGGTAGAAAAAATCACCGACCCACTCACCCACTTGGTTCGTAATAGCTGTGATCATGGCATTGAAATGCCTGCCGAGCGCCTGGCCAAGGGTAAGCCTGAAAATGGCACCATCATCCTGTCTGCATCGCACCAAGGTGGCTCTATCGTCATTGAGGTGCGTGATGATGGCAAGGGACTGTCTCGGGAAAAGATCCTGAATAAGGCGCGTGAGCGGGGTCTGGACGTTTCTGATCAAATGCCAGATGCCGAAGTTTGGATGCTCATCTTTGCTCCTGGCTTTTCCACAGCAGAAGTCATCACTGACATTTCGGGCCGTGGTGTGGGGTTGGACGTTGTCAAACGTAATATCGCAGCCCTCAATGGCACTGTAGAGATCGAATCCTTCGAAGGCCAGGGCATGAAAGTAGCGGTGCGTTTGCCGCTAACGCTGGCCATCATGGACGGCATGTCTGTGGGTGTTGGCGATGAGGTCTACATCCTGCCTTTGTCCTCGGTAGTCGAATCCTTTCAGGTCAATCCCGATGATGTCAGCACCGTGGCGCAGGGCGCGCAGCTGGTCAAGGTTCGAGACGAATACATGCCTGTCATTGCCTTGGAGCGCATTTTCCAAGTGCCCCGGGTCAATCAAGAAAAATCCAGCACCATCATGGTGGTGGTAGAGGCCGATGGCTCGCGCGTGGCGCTGTTGGTAGACGAGTTGCTGGGGCAGCACCAAGTGGTGGTGAAAAATCTCGAAAGCAACTATCGCAAGGTGCCAAATGTCTCCGGAGCCACTATTTTGGGTGATGGTAAGGTGGCGCTTATTTTGGATATTGGCGGCTTGGTTCGTCGGGCACGTTATTGATCGTTAAGCCTGCACATAGAAAATTCAATGTGCAGGCTTGGCATGTGATAAAAGGAAATTCACCATGAGCGTAGTGGGAAAAACGGCTGACAATGTATCTTCAGGAGCACGGGAATATCTTACATTTCGCCTTGATCAAGAAGAGTATGGTATTGATATTCTGAAGGTTCAGGAAATACGTGGATATGAAGCTCCCACACGTATTGCTAACGCACCAGAGTTTATTAAAGGCGTTGTAAATTTGAGAGGCACTATTGTGCCGATCGTAGATATGCGACTCAAGTTTAATTGCTCGCATGTAGAATACAATAGTTTCACGGTTGTCATTATTCTCAATCTGCGTCAGCGGGTGGTTGGTATCGTAGTCGATTCTGTTAGTGATGTGATGGAATTGGCGCCAGAGAGTATTCGTGCTGCACCAGATATTGATAGTGTCATTGATAATGGATGTATCCTTGGCCTTGGCTCTGTCGGAGATCGAATGCTGATTCTGTTGGATATTGAAAAACTGATGTCCAGTGTAGATATGGGCTTGGTTTCTATGGGTGATTGATGTAGATTCAATCTTCAGCCAGCAAGTTAATAATTAATTTGCTGGCGTAAAGGGTGTGGCTATCGATAAATAGACAGTAATTTGCAGAACTCATCTCCTATGCGCCACACCAAACTATCGAATCCTCCTCGGTCTGTAGAAACTTCCTTTCCATCGGGGTTAGATACATCGGGCCCCTTAGAGCAAGGGCGTGAGTTTGCGTGGTCTGATGCCGACTTTTCTCGTGTTCAAGCACTCATTTATCAGCGTGCAGGCATCAGCCTCCATGACGGTAAACATGCGATGGTGTATAGCCGACTCTCTCGGCGGCTACGTGAAACTGGGCATACCAGCTTTCGGGAGTATCTTGACTGGTTAGAAAAACACGATGGGCTGGAGTGGCAAGAATTTATCAATGCACTCACTACCAATCTAACGGCATTCTTTCGTGAGCAACACCACTTTGAAATATTGGCAGAGCATTTGCGTTCCAAGCCCGCCGGAAATTCATGGCGTGTTTGGTGCAATGCAGCTTCTACAGGAGAGGAGCCCTATTCAATCGTCATGACAGCCTTGGAAGCGTTGGGGGCACATGCCCACTTTAAGCTCACTGCCAGTGATATTGATTCACGGGTATTGGCTACTGCAGCACAGGGCGTTTATAGAATGGAGGCCATGAAGGGGCTGAGTCAAGAGCGGTTGCAGAAGTTCTTTCTGCGTGGTAAAGGATCTAACATTGGTTTACTACGTGTCAAACCAGATCTGCGCAGCTTGATTGAGTTCATGATTGTCAATTTGATTCGAGATGATTGGCCGTTTCGTGAGCCGTTCGATGCGGTTTTTTGCCGTAACGTGATGATTTATTTTGATGCTAAAACACAGCGTAGTGTGCTTGAACGTATCCATCGGGTACTCAAGCCCGGAGGGCTGTTGTTTGTGGGGCATGCAGAAAATTTTAGTGAATCGCGTGATCTTTTTACCTTGCGAGGTAAAACGGTGTATGAGCGGCGTTGATGTTGAGCATCCCTCTTTTCGCTCAGTGGTGGTGCCTTCATGTTTAATTTTCGTTCTGCATCGGTTGCTCCTGCCATACCTCTCAAGGCCAGTGGGCATGGATCTTCCATTTCTGCCCCTGCACAAAATACAGCACCGTCCAGTTCTAACGAGGCATCTAAAGATGTTTCGCTAGAGATATTAAAATCACAACCCCGGCGACCAGGGCAAGCAAGCTTCTTTTTCTTTGACCATCATTTTCAACATAATGCAGTTAAAGTCCTCCCCGGCGAATATTTTGTATCTGACAAAAAAATAATTATCATGACTGTCTTAGGGTCATGTATTGCTGCTTGTTTGTGGGATAGCCGAATGCAGGTGGGCGGAATGAACCATTTCATGCTCCCAGAGGGCGATGCGTTGGATGTTTCAGGGCGTTATGGTTCTTATGCAATGGAGCTATTGATCAACGAGATGCAGAAAATGGGCGCCCGACGTGAAACTATGCAAGCCAAGATTTTTGGGGGTGCCCAGGTTATGCATAATTTCACGACCATGAATGTCGGAGAGCGAAACACCCAGTTTGTTGTCAATTATTTGCGTACAGAGAGAATACCAATTGTCTCTGAAGATGTGATGGATATCTATCCGCGCAAGGTAGTATTCTTTCCCACTACAGGAAAGGCGATGGTCAAGCGGCTTGCCCATGCACATCCTGATGTACTTGCACAGGAAAAGCGTGGCAATGCCGCTGCGGTAGTACAAACTACCGCAGGTGGTTCGGTGGATTTGTTTTAATGAGAAAAAGGCTGGTCGATGAGCAGGAAAATCCGAGTAATTGTGGTGGATGATTCAGCGTTGGTACGCAGCTTGCTCGCAGAAATCATCAATCGCCAGCATGATATGGAGTGCATCGGTACTGCCCATGATCCTTTGATCGCCCGAGAAATGATCCGCGAGATGAATCCAGACGTCATCACATTGGATGTCGAAATGCCTCGTATGGACGGGATTGATTTTCTGGGGCGCCTCATGCGTTTGCGGCCCATGCCTGTGGTGATGGTGTCCACCCTGACAGAGCGTGGTGCAGAAGTCACTTTGAAGGCACTTGAGTTGGGCGCAGTCGACTTTGTAGCCAAACCACGGGTGGGGCTGGCCACTGGGCTGCAAGAGTTGGCAGGTCAGATTGTAGAAAAAATCCGGGTAGCAGCAGTGGCCCATGTTCATCGTATTCAGCGTCCTCCAGTAGTGGCAGCCAAGACAGAAGGGCCGACAGCGGCAGCCTTTGCTCCTACCAGTAGTCTTTTAGGGCGTGTTTCTACCGAAAAGTTGATATTTATCGGTGCCTCTACGGGCGGGACAGAAGCCATCAAGGAAATCTTGGTGCAATTGCCTGCGGACTGTCCTGCAATTGTGATCACTCAGCACATGCCACCAGGGTTCACCACCAGTTTTGCGGCACGTCTCAATGGCTTGTGCCAAATCACTGTCAAAGAGGCCGTGCACGGTGAGCGCATACTGCCTGGGCATGCTTACATTGCACCGGGTGGTAAACAGTTCTCTATCAGTCGCAGTGGTGCAAATTATGTAGCTGTGGTGGATGATGGCCCCCCAGTCAATCGCCACAAACCCTCTGTGGAGGTATTGTTCAAGTCGGCTGCTGCTGTGGTGGGGCGCAATGCTTTTGGCATCATGCTCACAGGCATGGGGGCAGATGGGGCCAGTGCAATGCGTGAGATGCGTGATGCAGGCAGCTACAACTATGTTCAGGACGAAGCCAGTTGCATTGTGTTTGGTATGCCTCGAGAAGCTATTGCCCGGGGCGCTGCCGATGAGGTATTGCCATTAAACCAGATCGCATCGGCACTGATTACACGTCTGCATGGCACGTCAGACAAAGCACATCACCGTATTTGAAGTGGTCGGTGCTGTCCGTACCACCACTTCACTGTGCTGGCTTTGCGGATCAGGCAGAGAGTTCTGTCCAGCGTTCTAAAGCTGCCATCAGTGCCTCTTCGATTTCACTCTCACGGGTGTGCAATGCCATCGCATGGGCCGGGTCTTTGCTATACAGAGCCCCATCCGCCAACTCTGCTTGGATAGATTTTTGTTCGGCTTCCAGAGCCTCGATTTGTCCGGGCAATTGCTCTAGGTCACGTTGATCTTTGTAGCTCAATTTGCGTTTGGTAGGTTGCTCACGCTTATTTTCGGCAAGTTCTTTCTGCTGGTTCCGTTCCTTCTCGGGCGGTACAGGAGTACTGTTTGGGGCTGTAGTCGCAGTGATTTCCCGGCTCCGGCGCGACTGAATCAACCAATCTTCTACGCTACCTTCGTACTCGCGCCACAGACCATCACCCTCAAAAGCAATGGTGCTGGTCACCACATTGTCCAAGAATGTTCGGTCATGGCTCACTAGGAACACTGTGCCTTCATAGCTTTGCAGTAGATCCTCTAATAAATCGAGCGTCTCGATGTCCAAATCGTTGGTAGGCTCGTCGAGCACTAGCACATTGGCTGGACGTGCAAACAGCCGAGCCAGCAGCAACCGGTTGCGCTCCCCCCCAGAAAGCGAACGTACTGGAGAGTGGGCACGGGCAGGCGAAAAGAGAAAGTCTCCTAAATAGCTCTTGACGTGTTTGCGTTGTGTGCCAATCTCAATCCATTCACTGCCAGGGCTGATGAAGTCTTCCAGTGTTGCATCCAGATCAATCTTATGGCGCATCTGGTCAAAATACGCCACTTGTAGGTTGGCACCTTGTCGTATCCGTCCGCTGTCCGCGGCCAACTCGCCCAGAATCAGTTTGAGCAGGGTTGTCTTGCCGGCGCCATTGGGGCCAATCAGCCCGACCTTGTCACCACGCAAAATCGTACCGCTGAAATGGCGAACAACCATTTTTTCACCAAACGATTTAGAAACATCGTCCAGTTCAGCCACGATCTTGCCACTGGGGGTACCAGACGCTAGGTCCATTTTCACACTACCCAAGGTTTCTCGGCGTGCCGCCCGGCGGGTACGCAAAGCCTCTAGGCGGGCAACACGGCTCTGGCTACGGGTGCGCCGGGCCTCCACGCCCTTGCGTATCCAAATCTCCTCCTGTGCTAGCAACTTGTCTGCCTTGGCCGAGATCGTTTCCTCTTGTGCCAATTGTTCCTGCTTTTGCAGTTGGTACTGGGCAAAATTGCCGGGGTAAGAGCGTAATGCTCCCCGATCTAATTCAACAATGCGAGTAGCGATATTGTCCAAGAAGCTCCGGTCATGGGTGATCGTGACAACGCTACCCGGAAAGTCCAGCAGCAAGCTCTCCAGCCATTCAATAGAGTCCAAATCTAGGTGGTTGGTGGGCTCATCCAGCAGCAGTACATCAGGGCGTGTTACGAGCGCCTGTGCCAAGGCAACCCGTTTTTTAGTACCACCAGAAAGATTGCCAACCCGCTCTGCCGGATCCAGATGCAACCGTTGCAGTGTCTCTTCTACACGTTGTTCCCAATTCCAAGCATCAAAAGCTTCAATCTGTGTTTGCAGTGCATCCAGATCGACACCTTCTTTGCCTTCTAGGTACTGCTCACGCAAAGCGATGACTGCTGCCAAACCTTCCGACGTTGCCTGAAAAACGGATGTGTCTGCATCTAGTACAGGCTCTTGGGCCACATAAGCAATTCGAACTCCTTGCTGCACATGTTTGTTGCCGTCATCAGGGAGTGCCAAGCCCCCCAAAATTTTGAGCAACGAGGACTTGCCAGCACCGTTGCGGCCAATCAGGCCGACCCGTTCCCCCGCCTCCAGCGAGAAGTTGGTGTGATCCAGTAGAGCCACATGCCCGAAGGCCAGCTGCGCGTTGAGTAATGTAATCAGTGCCATGATGTAGCCCATTATCAGTGCCGTGCCAGTACGATCACGATCACCTTTCCAGACGATCATCACAAAAACCGATCAATCTGGTTCCACAGACCTGATAGTGCCAAAATTTGGTGCTACAATGCGCCCCTTGCTGCCGATAAGGACCAGTTGTTCACACAACCAACCCATCAGCAACAACTTGAACTCCCCACGGTTTAAGCAGTAGTCGCAAAGATTTCTCAAGTTTTCTTGCCATTGCTGCTAAATTCGATGTAGAATTCGAGGCTTCGCTACTAAGCAATGTTTGATACCAAGCGTGCTAAGTAAGCGGCAAGGATTTCAAGGTGGCGGGAATTAAAAACCCCATGCTTTGACAGGAGATAAAAACTTCTGATAT